>JAFKFQ010000398.1:2304-25984 GCA_017308215.1 bacterium
GCCGGCGACCAGGTGCGGCCCGGCGAGGTCCTGTTCACCCTCAAGCTCCTCAGCGAGTCGCTCCACCTCACCCAGGCCGAGCTGTTCAAGGCCGCGAACGACGCCGAGCTGACGAAGGCGCAGCGGAAGATGCTCGCGGACTCGGGCGTGGTGCCGGAGGCGCGGCTGGTCGAGATCGACGCGCAGCTCGCCCGCCTCGCCGCGGCGGCGCGGGCGCACCGCGCCGACCTGCGCAACCGCGGGCTGACGGAGAAGCAGATCGAGGACGCGGCCGCCGGCACGTTCGCCACCGAGATGGCGGTGGCGGCACCGGCCCGGCCGACCGACACGCCCGACGGCCACCTGGAGATTCAGGAGGTGCGGGCCGACCTCGGCCGGCAGGTGGCGGCCGGCGAGACGATGTGCCTGCTCGCCGACCACCGGCTGCTGGCGGTCGAGGGGCGGGCGTTCCCGGACGAGGCGCCGCTGATCGACCGCGCCCTGCGGGAGGGCCGGCCGGTCGAGGTCGAGTTCGGTGACGCCGGCTGGCCGCCGCACGGGCAGACGTTCCGCGTCGGGTACGTGGCGAACACGATCGACCCGGAGACACGCACGTTCCGGTTCCGGTTCCCGCTGGAGAACCAGTCGCGCGACACCGGCGGGAAGGAGGAGTGGCGGTTCCGCCCGGGGCAGCGGGTGCGGATCCTGGTGCGGACGGAGCGGGTCGAGAACGTGTTCGTGCTGCCGGCGGAGGCGGTGGCGCGCGAGGGGGCGGACGCCTACGTGTTCCGCCGCAGCGGCGACGCCTTCGACCGCAAGCCGGTCCACGTGGTCTACGCCGACCGCCGGCACGCGGTGGTGGCGAACGACGGGAGTGTGCCGCCGGGCGTCCACGTGGCGACCACCGGCGCGGCGCAACTGAACCGCATGGCGAAGGCGAAAAGCGGGGCCGTGCCGCCCGGCTTCCACGTCCACGCGGACGGGAGCGTCCACGTGGGATCGCATTGAAATGCCGAATGACGAATGACCCACCAATGACTTCGGGAAGGCCGAATGCCGAACCCCGAATGACGAAACCACGGCACCGTCGCCATTCAGATTCTGGATTTCGTGCTTCGGATTTCCTTCGTCATTGGTGGGTCATTCGTCATTCGGCATTCCCGAAGTCATTGGTGGGTCATTCGTCATTCGGCATTCGTCATTCGGGTGAGCGGTCGCAATACGAGGCAATGATGTTCGATGCGGTGATCCGAACGGCCCTCCGCTACCGTGGGCTCGTGCTCCTGCTCGCCGTCGTGGTGATGGCGTACGGGAGCGTGCTCGCGGCCGGGCTGCGCATCGACGTGTTCCCCGACCTCGACCGGCCGCGCGTCGTGCTGCTGACCGAGTGCCCCGGTCTCTCGCCCGAAGAGGTCGAGGCGCTGGTCGCGCAGCCGATCGAGACGGCGATCCTCGGCGCCCCCGGGGTCGGGGCGGTGCGCAGCCAGGCGAGCCAGGGGGTACTCGTCACCTACGTCGAGTTCGGGTGGGAGACCGAGGTCCGCGTCGCCCGCCAGGTGGTGCAGGAGCGGCTGACCGCCCTCGGCACCACGCTCCCGCCCGGCGTCCGCCCGTTGATGACCCCGCCGGCCTCGATCATGGGGCAGATCCTCCACGCCGGCCTGTCGCGCCGGCCCGGCCCCGGCGGGGGCGAGCTCGCGCCGGTCGGGAAGACGGGGCTTCTGGCCGAGCGGGGGGCGGAGAACCCGGAGGCCGTCACCCTCTGGAAGGTGGTGGACCGCCACGACCCGGCGACGTGGGTGAAGGTGCCGCAATCCGCGCCGGCGCGGCGGACCGGGGATTCATCGTTCGTCGTTCACCACTCCTCATTCCACGAGCAGTCGGTCACCTTCCGCACCCCCGAACAGCAGCGGATGGACCTGCGCACCACCGCGGACTGGGTGCTGCGGCCGCGGCTGCTCAAGGAGGCGGGGGTGGCCGAGGTGATCGTCCTCGGCGGCGACCGGAAGCAGTACCAGGTGCTGATGAAGCCGGAGAAGCTGCTCGAGTTCGGCGTCACCGTCCAGGACGTGGACCGCGCCGTGAAGGCGAACAACCTCAACGCCACCGGCGGGTTCACCGAGGAGGGGCAGGTCGAACGGCCGGTGCGCGTCATCGGCCGGCTCGGCCCGGACCCGGCAAAGGTGCTTGCCGACCTGCGCACGATTCCGGTGAAGGGTGGCGACCCGCCGGTGCGGCTCGGCAAGATCGCGGATGTGGCCGAGGGCGCGGCGCCGAAGCGCGGCGACGGCGGGGTCGACGGCCGCGACGCCGTCGTCGTCACGATCGTCCGCCAGCCGCACGCCGACACCCGCGACGTGACCGACCGGGTGGCCGCCGCCCTCCGCGAGGCCGAGGCGTCACTCACCGCCGACTACGTGGTGACGACCGACCTGTTCCGCCTGAAGGACTTCATCGACCGCGGGGTCTACTACGTCGGCGAGGCGCTGGTGCTCGGCGCCGGGCTCGTCGTCGTCGTGCTGTTCCTGTTCCTGCTGAACCTCCGCACCACGTTCATCACCCTCACCGCCATCCCGCTGTCGCTCGTCGTCACCACCCTGGTGTTCCGCCTCGTCGGCGCCGCCACCGGCGCCGACCTCTCCATCAACGTGATGACCCTCGGCGGCATTGCGGTGGCGATGGGCGAGCTCGTGGACGACGCCATCGTGGACGTGGAAAACATCTACCGGCGGTTGCGGGAGAACGCCGCGCTCCCGGCGCCCGACACGGTTGATTCCGGCGACCGTCACTCGTCATTCGTCATTCGTCATTCGTCATTCCGCCGGCCGACCCTGCAGGTGGTGTACGAGGCCAGCCGCGAGGTGCGCTCCGCCGTCGTATTCGGCACGGCGGTGGTGGTGCTGGCGTTCCTGCCGCTGTTCGCGCTGTCGGGCGTGGAGGGTCGGCTGTTCGTCCCGCTCGGGGTGGCGTACATCGTATCGATCCTGGCGTCGCTGCTCGTGTCGCTGACGGTGACGCCGGTGCTGAGCTACTACCTGCTCGGCCGCGCCGGCGGCGGGCAGGCGCACGGCGACGGACTCCTCCTCCGCGTGCTCAAGTGGGCGGCGGGGTACGTGGTGCGGTTCAGCATGCGGCACGCGCGGGTGCTCCTGCTGCTGACGTGGGTCGTGGTCGCGTACTGCGGGTGGCGGCTCACCACGCTCGGCGCCGACTTCCTGCCGAAGTTCGACGAGGGCTCGGTGCAGATCAACGTGGTGCTGCCCGCCGGGGCGTCGCTGAGGGCGTCGAACGACGCGGCGCAGCTCATCGACGCCAAGCTGAACACGATGCGGCAGATCCCCGAGCACCCGGACCGCCCCGTCCGCCACTTCGTCCGCCGCACCGGCCGCGCCGAGCTCGACGAGCACGCCGAGCCGGTCAGCCGGAGCGAGTACATCCTGTCGATGAACCCGGCCGCCGGCGTCAGCCGCGACGCCTTCCTCGCCGACGTGCTGAAGGAACTCCGCGCGGAGGTACCGGGCGTCGAGTTCGAGGCCGACCAGCCGCTCGCGCACCTGATCTCGCACATGCTGTCCGGGGTGAACGCGCAGATCGCCATCAAGATTTATGGCGACGACCTCGACAAGCTCCAGGCGCTGGCGCAGCAGGCGAAGGCGGTGCTCGCCGACGTGCCCGGCCTCACCCCGCCGGTCATCGACCCGCAGGAGACCGTGGACGAACTCCACATCGTCCTGCGGCCCGACGACCTCGCCCGCTACAACCTCAGCCGGGAGTACGTGGCGGAGTTCGTCGAGACGGCGATGAAGGGCGAGGTGGTGTCGCAGGTCATCGACGGCGCCCGCCGGTTCGACCTGGTGGTGAAACTCGACGCCGCCTACCGCACCGACTACCCGCGGCTCGGCGAGCTCCGCATCGACCTGCCGGACGGCAAGGGGCAGGTGCGGTTGAAGGACGTGGCCGACCTGCCCGACGCCGCCGGCGGGCCGAACCAGGTGAACCGCGAGAACGTCCGCCGCCGCGCCGTGATCCGGTGCAACACGACCGGCGGCGACCTTGCCGGGGTGGCGGCCGAGGCCGAGCGCCGGGTGCGCGCCCGCGTGCCGATGCCGGAGGGCTACTTCGTCGAGTTCGGCGGGCAGTTCGAGGCGCAGAAGTCGGCGACGCGGCGGATCGCGCTGCTCGCGCTGGTGTCGGTTACCGGCGTGTTCGTGGTACTGTACCTGCTCTACCCGTCGGTGCGGGTGAGCCTGCAAATCCTGAACGCGGTGCCGACGGCGTTCGTCGGCGGGGTGGTCGCGCTGGTCCTGACCGGCCAGACGCTGACGGTGGCGAGCCTGGTCGGGTTCGTGTCGCTCGGCGGGATCGCCGTCCGCAACGGCATCCTGCTCGTGACGCACTACGTCCATTTGATGAAGGAGGAGGGCATGCCGTTCGCCCCGGAGACGGTGGTGCGCGGCAGCCTGGAGCGCCTCGCCCCGGTGCTGATGACGGCGCTGACGGCGGGGATCGCGCTCGTCCCGCTGGTCGTCGGCGGGCGGAAGCCGGGGCTGGAGATCCTGTACCCGGTCTCGACCGTGATCCTGGGCGGGCTCGTGACCTCGACGTTCTGCGAGTTCCTGATCCACCCGGGCCTGTTCTGGACGTTCACCGGCAAGGACGCCGACCGCCTCGCGCGCACGGAGCGCGACGGGGCGACTTCTTTCTGACCGAAGGAGACGACGATGACGAGTTGGAAGGCGCTGGCGTGCGGCGTACTGGGGTGCGCCCTGGTGGTCGGGTGCGGGCAGCCGGCGGCGCCGTCGAAGGCCGCGCCGGAGAAGAAGGACGACGGCGACGACCACGAGCACGGCGAGGGGCCGCACGGCGGCACCGTCATCGAGCTCGGGAAGTACCACGGCGAGTTCACCGTGGACCACGGCACGAAGACGGCGACGGTGTACATCCTCGACGGGAAGCGGGGGAAGAAGGCGGAGCCGGTGGCGGCGACGAAGCTGCGCGTCAGCATCAAGAGCCCGCAGTTCGACGTCGAGGCGGCGGCGGTGCCGGAGAAGGACGACCCGGCCGGGAAGGCGTCGCGGTTCGTGGCCAAGCACGACAACTTCGGCAAGGAGCAGGAGTTCGAGGGCTCGGTGACCGTGGAGGTGGACGGCAAGCCGTACACCGGCGATTTCAAGGAGAAGGCCCACGACCACGATCACGACCACGGGAAGAAGAAGTAGTCGTCTGCTGTGCCTGATTGTCAGGTAGGGCGGCGGCCGGCCGGCGTGAGCCGGCTGGCCGCCACTTTGCGCCCCCGCACGAAGCCGCAAGCGGCTACCCTTGTTCCACTTCCGACAACCCACGCCCCACTTCTCCCACCTCCCGCACCTTCCGACTCGCCCCGCGGGCCGGTAACATGAATGTCATGTGTGTGGCTGTGAATCTTCGGCGGCCCGGTCGTCTTTCCTGCGACCCCCGCCGCGCCCCCGGCAGGCCGTGGTGATGCCGACCGGACCCGCGAACCGCTCCCCGGCACCGGACCCCGGCGCCGCCCGGCGGGCGGCGTTCGAGGAACTCCACGCCCGCCACGGCCGTGAGGTCTGGGCCATCGCCTACGCCCGGTGGACCGACCGCGACCTGGCGCTCGACGTGACCCAGGAAGCCTTCCTCCGGCTGTGGAAGGCGTGGGAGGCGGGCGAGGACATCCAGAACCCGCGGGCGTGGCTGCTGCGGGTGGCCCGGAACCTGGCCGAGGACCACGCCAAGAGCGCGTTCCGCCGCAACGGTACCCAGCCGCCGGAACTGCTCAACGGCGTCCGGTCCGGCCAGGCGACCCCGGCCGAGGCACTGGAGCGAGAGGAATTGTTCGCGCGGATCAGGTCTGAACTCGACGGACTGGCGCCGGCCGACCGTGACATCTTGACGCTGCGCTACGCCCTCGACTACGACGCGACCCAGATCGCCGAACTGCTGAACGTGGCCGTGACCGCCGTCCACATGCGCCTCAGCCGCGCCCGGCAGCGACTCGCCGACCGGCTCGGAACCCGCGACGAATTCACCCCCGGGAACGGGACGATCCGATGAACCGCACCCCCCTGCCCCCGGACTCGCTCGACGCGGCGTTGTCCGACTACTTCAAGAGCGAGCTGCCGCGCCCGTGGCCCGCGGCGCCGGCCGTGTCGGTGCCCGCGGTCGCGCACCGCCCCGACCCGGCCCGCCGGGCGCGCTACACGCTGGCCGCGTCCGTGGCGGCGCTCGCCGGCGCGTTCTGGCTGCTGTCGAACGGCGCCGCCCCGCCCGCCGCGACCGTGGCGAAGCCGGCCGCCGGCCCGGATGTACTCCAGGGCTCGTCCGCCCGCCACCCCGCCGCCGCCGACAAGGCGAAGACGAAGGCAAAGACCGACAACGACCCGATGGCCGGCTTCCAGCCCGGCGCCCTGCCGCTGCCGTGAGCCGGGGGTCGTGTGGCGAAGCGCCCGCCCAAGTCCATCGCCATCAACCCCGACGGGTATGCAGCCGAGTACGTCGGCCGGACCGCGGACGGCCGGCAATTCTTCCTGACCACCCCGTTCGTCCCCGCCGCCGGTCACGACACGCCGGCGGGGTGTGAGTTCCTCGCCCTTTACGTCTTCGACACGTCCGGCGCCCTCGTCTCCGCCACCATCGACAACCTCGGCCCCCGCACGGCAATGGACGAACCCGCCCGGCTGGCCCGGCGCGACGCGCTGCTCGCGTCGCTGGGGGCGGTCACGTACCGGCGGATCAAGGTGGCGCCGTTCCGGATCGAGATGTTCGGCGTCGAGTTTGGCCTCATCCCGCAACCGTCCGAGGAAGCCGGCGACGACTGGAGCGTGATTGCCGAGCCGGGCAACTACATGTGCTTCTGGCCGCCGTGGACGAGCGGCGACTACGACACCTGATGCCGAATCCAGTAGTTTCGAGTCCGGCGGCGCCGGGTTTTCAAGCTGACGGCCTGGGAGCCCTCAGCCCAGGGCAACGCCCTGGGTTCGCGGTTCGTTCGCATCCGCTCGGAGAAGCCGGAACCACCCGCCACCCGGAAGCGTGTCCGTCGTGGCTGACGGGTTGGTTACCGTCCGCCCCCGCGGTGTCCCCCCTGACCACCCCCACGCCCACCGCGGCCCGAGTTCCCGGGGGAGCCGCCGCGGCCCCTCGGACTGCCCGTCGTGGGGGCGTAGCCGAGCTCGCGCGCGACGCTCGTGTGGTCCGTCCGGGTGCCGACCACGAACACCTCCTCCGGCCCCTCCGACCACACCCACCGCAGTGCGACCGCCGAGTCGTCCGCCGGGTCCGACGCCAGCCGGCCGCCGCTCTCGTACCGGGCAGCGAACACCGGTCCCGGGCGCTCGGCCAACACCGCCGGCCCCGCTACTTCGACCACCCCGGACGGCGGCACGACGGCACTAAACTTCCGGCCCGCGCCCGGCGCGTCCGCCCCGACCCGAACCCGCGCCCGGACCACCCCCCGGAATCCGTCGGGCAGGACGAGCTCGACCGTCGGCCGCGGCCCGGCGAACAGCTCGACGACGGCCGGCTCGCCGCGGCCGAAGCGGTCGGTGAGATCGGCGTCCCGCGGCAGGTAACCGGCGGCGGTCACCTGGGCGAGGACTGCCGCCCCGTCGCGGGGTACGACAACCCCCGCGATCCCGTCCGGGCCGGCTGCCACGGCCGCAGTCTGCTCGGCCCCGGGGGCGGACAGACGGACTTCGGCCCCGGGGACCGGGGCATGAGTTTCGGCGTCGCGGACGAGGATTGAAGAGAGCCGGGGGCCGGCGCACCCGAGCGTTAGGGCGAGCAGGCACCACGTGAGGGGTGCGATCGAACGGGGTGTCATGAACCACCGCGGGTCAGGCGGCACGGCCGACGCGATATGCCCGTGCCTCAACCGGCGGTCAACGGGAGTTCGGCGCCGGTACGCTCGACGGCGCCAGAGCGAGCAACCCCGCGAGCGGTAACCCGAACCCCCGTCGGTGTGTCATACCTGCACTTTCCCCGCGAACCAACAACGGCGGCGACATCGTTCAATTGACACATGTTCCTCCGAACCCAAACCGCCCCGGCGGTGTCCGTCGGCCCGTCCGCGAAATGCGGGCCGGGTTCGGCGGTATTCACCCGGGTCCGGGCGACGCGCCCGGACCCGGGTGACGAGGGGGCGAGATGGGGAGTGAGCCGACCACACCGTCCCGGGCCAAGCTGATCCTCGCCTTCGCCGCCATTTACGTCCTCTGGGGCTCGACGTACCTCACCATCCGCCTCGCGGTCGAGACCATCCCCCCGTTCCTCATGGCCGGGTGCCGGTTCCTCGCGGCCGGCGCCATCCTGTACGCCCTCGCGGCGCGGGCCGGCGCGCCGCGGCCGACGCGGCGGCAGTGGCGGAACGCGGTCGTCGGCTCAATCCCCCTCTTCGTGCTCGGCAACGGCGGGGTGACGTGGGCCGAGCAGGCCGTCCCGTCCGGCGCCGCGGCGCTCGTCATCGCCACGCTCCCGGCGTGGCTCCTGCTCCTCGACTGGGGTTACGGCAAGCGGGGCGGGCCGCGGCTGGTCGAGGTCGCGGGGATCGGTCTCGGCCTCACCGGGGTGGCGTCGCTCTCGGCGCCGGGCGGCATCGACCCGCTCGGGGCGGCGGCACTGCTCGTGGCGGCGGTGGCGTGGGCCGTCGGGTCACTGTTCAACCGCTACGCCGACCTGCCCGCATCGCCGGTCCGCACGGCGGCGATGCAGATGCTCGCCGGCGGGGTGCTCATGGTCACGCTCGGGCTGGCGCTCGGCGAGGGCGGGCGGTTCGACCCGACAGCCGTTTCCGCGTGGTCGGCGGGGTCGGTGGCGTACCTCGTGGCGGTCGCGGTGGTGGCGCTGCCGGCGTACAACTGGCTCCTCGCGGTCACGTCGCCGGCGCTGGTGGGGACGTACGCGTTCGTGAACCCGGTGGTCGCGGTACTCCTCGGGTGGGCCGTGGCGGGCGAGGCGGTGACGGAGCGGACCGGCCCCGCCGCGGCGCTCGTGGTGCTCGGCGTGATGCTGCTCGTGTGGCCGCGGAAGAAGGCCGTGGCGGTGGCGGACGATTCTTCAACCCTGGTCGGGGCAGGAGCGCCCCAAGGAGATGGTGGTGGGAGCGAACGGGAGTGACGGTGCGGGGCGGACCCCCGCGACGGCGACGGCGGTGCTGGTGGCGCTGAGCGTTTCGCACCTCCTTAACGACACGATCCAGTCGCTCATCGCCGCGGTCTACCCGGTCCTCAAGGACGCCTACGCGCTCTCGTTCACGCAGATCGGGCTCATCACGCTGGCGTTCCAGGTCACCGCGTCGCTCCTCCAGCCGCTCGTCGGGCTGTACACCGACCGCCGCCCGCTGCCGTTCTCGCTCGCGCTCGGCATGGGGGTGACGCTGGCGGGGCTGGTACTCCTGTCGCGGGCGGACAGCTTCCCGCTCATCCTCGCGGCGGCAGCGCTAGTGGGCGTGGGGTCGGCGGTGTTCCACCCGGAGGCGTCGCGGGTCGCGCGGATGGCGTCCGGCGGGCGGCACGGGCTGGCACAGTCGTTGTTCCAGGTCGGCGGGAACGCGGGGTCGGCGGCCGGGCCGCTGCTGGCGGCGTTCGTCGTCGTGCCGTGGGGCCAGGGGAGCCTGGCGTGGTTCTCCGTCGTGGCCGTGGCGGCGATGGTGATCCTGTTCCGCGTGGGGACGTGGTACCGCGCGCACCTGGCTGAACGCGCGGCGAAGCGGGCGGTGGCGAAGACCCCGCCGGTGTCGCCGCGGCGGGCGGCGTTCGCCGTCGGCGTGCTGCTGTGCCTGATCTTCTCGAAATACTTCTACCTCGCCAGCCTGACGAGCTACTACACGCTCTACCTGATCGAGACGTTCGACGTGTCGGTGCCGGACGCGCAGGTGCGGCTGTTCGTGTTCCTCGGGGCGGTGGCGGTCGGGACGCTGGCCGGCGGCCCGGTCGGCGACCGCATCGGGTTCCGGGCGGTGATCTGGGGGTCGATCCTCGGGGTGCTGCCGTTCACCCTGGCGCTGCCGCACGCGAACCTGTTCTGGACGACGGTGCTGACCGTGCCGATCGGCCTCGTCCTGGCGTCGGCGTTCTCGGCGATCATGGTGTACGCGCAGGAACTCCTCCCGAGCCGGGTGGGGATGGTGGCGGGGCTGTTCTTCGGGTTCGCGTTCGGGATGGGCGGGCTCGGGGCGGCGGTCCTCGGGTGGCTGGCGGACCAGACCGACATCCGGTTCGTCTACCACATCTGCGCGTTCCTCCCGCTGATCGGGCTGCTGACCGCGCTCCTGCCCGACCTCCGCCGCGGCCCCGCCACGTAAGCGGCGACGGTCGTTGTTCAGTCGGATGAGCGCAACGCCGGCCCGGACGGGCGACGCCCCTCCGTGCCAGGCGGGCCGGGGCGGAGATCCTGCGCTCGTCACCCCGCCGGGTCGTCCCACGAAGCGGGGGCGTCGAGCTCGTCGTCGAACGCCGCGCCGCAGTGCGGGCAGTAGCGCACCTTCGGGTCCATCCGCCACCAACCCGAGTGCGTCAGGACCGTGCCGAGCTTCCCGCGGCACCACGGGCAGCGGAAGCCGAGTACCTGTGCCCCCACCCCGGCCGCGAACAGCACCACGACGCCGATCCCCGTCGCGGCGCCGAGCGGCTTCACGCCGAACACCTGCGCGGCCGCGAGGCCCGCGACCATCAGCCCCACCCCGGCGAGCATCACCAGGCTGAGCCGCTGCTTCTCCCGGGGCAGCTGATCCCGCCCCGTCGTCGCTGCTCCCACGGTCGGTCACTCCACCGGATCGTCCCAGCGCCCGGCGTCCGGGTCGTCGTCGAAGTCGGCGCCGCAGTACGGGCAATAGCGCACCCTCGGGTCGATGCGCAGAAAGCCGGCTTGCATCAGGAACTTGCCCAGGTTCGTGCGGCACCACGGGCAGCGGAGGGCGAACCACTGCCCTGCCAGCGCCGCCGCCATCAGCCCCAACAGGCCCGGCACAACGGCAGCCGCCGCTGCCGCGCCGCCCAGCGCTGGCACCACCGCCAGGCCCGTGACGAGCAGCACCACGCCCGCCAGCACGGCCCCGCCGAGCCACCGCTTCCGTCGGTTCAGCTGCTCCCGCCCGGTCATCGCCGCCCCCCGTCGCGCCGCCGGACATGTTACCGGGCTGCGCCGTACAACAACAGTCTCTCGTACCTTCGCCAGGAACCGGACCGCCATGCCGCGCGTGCTGATCGCCGACAAGCTCGAATCTGCTGGGATTGACCTGCTCAAGGCCGCCGGGATCGAGGTCGAAACCCGCCTCGGCCTCAAGGGCGCCGACCTCGCCGCCGCCCTCCGCGACTTCGACGCCGCCATCGTCCGGTCGCAGCCGAAGGTCACCCCCGAGGCGCTGGAGAGTCCCGGGAAGCTCCGCGCCATCGCCCGCGCCGGCGTCGGCGTGGACAACATCGACCTCCCCGCCGCCACCCGCCGCGGCATCGTCGTCATGAACACGCCGGACGGGAACACCGTCTCGGCCGCCGAGCACACCGTCGCGCTGATGTTCGCCGCCGCCCGCAAGGTCGCCCCCGCCGACGCGGTGATGAAGGCCGGCGGGTGGGACCGGAACAAGTTCGTCGGCACGCAGCTGGCCGGCAAGACGCTCGGCGTCGTCGGCCTCGGGCGGATCGGCCGCGAGGTCGCCCGCCGGGCCATCGGCCTCGACATGAAGGTGGTCGCGCTCGACCCGTTCGTCACCCCGGCGCGCATGAACGAGCTCGGCTGCACCCCGGCCGCCTCGCTCGACGACCTGCTGCCGCAGGTGGACTTCCTCACCCTGCACGTCATGGCGACGCCCGAGACGAAGGGGATGGTCGGCGCCCGCCAGCTCGGGCTGATGAAGAAGACGGCGATCGTAGTGAACGTCGCCCGCGGCGGCGTCATCGACGAGCAGGCGCTGGCCGACGCGCTCGCGGCCGGCACCATCGCCGGCGCCGGGGTGGACGTGTTCACCGCGGAGCCGACGGTGCCGGAGCAGCCGCTGTTGAAGGCGCCGAACGTGGTGCTGACGCCGCACCTCGGGGCGAGCACGGTCGAGGCGCAGGAGAACGTCGCCGTCGAGGCGGCCCAGCTGATCGCCGACTTCCTCCTGAAGGGGCAGGTGGCGAACGCGGTGAACGCGCCGAGCGTGGACCCGCGCGAGCTGGCCGAGGTGCGGCCCTACGTCGATCTCGCGCGCCGGCTCGGCTTGCTCCACGCGCAGCTGACGAACGGCGCCGTCCGCAAGGCGACGCTCACCTACAAGGGCGACCTGGCCGGGAAGAAGACGCGGCTGCTGACGGCGGCGTTCACGGCCGGGCTGCTCGAATCCCGCCTCGACGGCGTGAATCTGGTGAACGCCGAGGTGTTCGCCCGCGAGCGCGGGATCGAGCTGGCCGAGTCGAGCAACCCGAAGAAGGGCGACTTCGCGGCGCTGATGCACACCGAGGTGGAGACCGAGCAGGGGACGAACGTCGCCGCCGGCACGCTGTTCGGCGACCAGTACGTGCGCCTCGTGCAGTTGAACGCCTTCCGCATGGAGGGCTACCTAGACGGCGTGCTGCTCGTGTTCGTGCACAAGGACGTGCCGGGGCTGATCGGGTTCGTCGGCACGATCTTCGGGAAGCACGGCGTCAACATCGCGCAGATGACGGTCGGCCGGGCGACCCCGGGCGGGGAGGCGGTGGGCATCCTGAACCTGGACAGCCCGCCGTCCGAGGCCGCGCTGGCCGAGGTGAAGGCCCACCCGCACATCAGCAGCCTGTTCGTGGTGACGCTCCCCGCGGCCGGCGAGGCGCCGGGCTGGCTGGGATAAGAGAGAAGGCATTTTTTGACGGGACGGACGGGACGAAACAGGATCCGGAATGTGTCTCCGGATCCTGTTTCGTCCCGTCCGTCCCGTCAAAAAATGCCGGATTGTAGGTCGTCGCACAGCGCAAGGAGCCACCCCACCCCCGCCGCGCCCGCTAAAAATGCCAGGCCGAGAGCGAGGAAGTAGCCGATCCTACTGCCTCCGACTGCCGGAGCCCGGTTGGGGTTCGTAGCTCCCGACGCAGGGGAAAGAGTCATCCCGCGGGGCGGGTGTCTCACCCTGGTCTTGCCGGTGTGTCTCTTCGGCTTCGGAGCCGGCCGGTCAGGCAGCGGACGCATGTGCGGGTGGTACTTGGAGTGGCAATCTTCGCACACCGCCTTGAGGTTACTCAGGTCGTTGGTCCCGCCCTTGGAGAGCGAGCGGATGTGGTGGGCGTGGAGGTACGGCGGTCGGACGCCACAGTCCTGGCAGGTGTAGTTGGCCCGGCGCTTCACCTCCGCGCTGATCTCGCCCCAGTTCTCGGGGTACTCGGGAAACTCCCAGGCCCGGCCCATCTCCGTCCTCCGGTGCCGGTTCACTCGAACAATGTCGGTCCTTCGGGCCGGGGTTTCGGCGGGGTGGCCTTCCCCAGCACCGGGTACGCTCGCGGGGTGACGATCCGGCCCCGCGGCGACCGCACGATGAACTGCTCGCGCAGCAGGTACGGCTCGATCTCGTCCGAGAGCGTGTCCGCGGCGAGGTTCATCGTCGCCGCCAGCGCCTCGACGCCGGTCGGGCCGCCGCCGAACACGTCGATCAGCGTCTCCAGGTAGCGGCGGTCGTTCTTGTCGAGGCCGTCGGCGTCCACCTCGGCCTTGTCCAGCGCCGCGTGCGCGACCTCCTCCGTGATGGCCCCGTCGTGCAGCGCCGCGGCGTAGTTCCGCGCCCAGTGGAGTCGCGCGTTCGCCACCCGCGGGGTGCCCCGGCTGCGGCGGGCGATCTCGTGCGCGGCCCCGTCGGTGATCGGCGTGGCCAGTTTCGCCGCGTTGACCCGCACGATCGTGGCCAGCTCCTCGACCGAGTAGAACTCCAGGTGCTCGTGCATCTTGAACCGGTCGCGCATCGGGCCGGACAGCATCCCGCTCCGCGTCGTCGCGCCGATGAGCGTGAACCGCTTGAGCTGGTAGTTGATGGTGCGGGCGCTCATCCCCTCGCCGAGCACGATGTCGAGCCGGAAGTCCTCCATCGCCGGGTAGATGAACTCCTCGACCACCCGCGGCATGCGGTGGATCTCGTCGATGAACAGGATGCTCCCTTCCTCCAGGTTGGTGAGGAACGGGAGGAGGTCGGCGGGCTTGGCGAGCGCCGGGCCGCTGGTCATCTGGATGGACGTGCCGAGCTCGTTCGGGAGCACGGTGGCGAACGTGGTTTTGCCGAGCCCGGGCGGGCCGTCGAAGATGATGTGGCCGAGCGGCTCGTTGAGCTTCTTGGAGGCGCGCACGGCGATCTCCAGGCGCTCGGCGACCTTGCGCTGGCCGACGACCTCCTTGAGGAGCTTCGGGCGTAGCGCCGCATCGACCTTCTTCTGGCCGTCGTCGCCCGGGGCGGGGCCGATCACTTGTTCGCGCGCCATAGGAGCTCGGGGGTCGCGTGGGTCAGTGGTGACGGAGCCTGCTACTTGGCCCGCTTGTACTCGGCGAGGAATTGTTTGGTCCCCGCCTTCGACTCGAACGCCGTCGGCCGGTCGCCGTCGCCGAGCTCGTAGCACACCACCATCGTGTCGCCGTCGAGCTTGTAGATCGTCTTGATTGTCTTGCCGGCGTTCGGCCCGGCCTTGCCGACGATGTCCATCTGTTTCGGCGTCTTCGTGGGGTCCAGTTTCACCGCCCCCTCGTCGGGCTGGCCGTTGATCGTGACCTTGTACCCGCCGTCGGCAGTGAGCTGGAGTTCGAGCGTCTTGAACGCGGCGGTGAAGTCCTTGCCGCCGAGCGTGGCCTTGACGACGGCCCACTTGCCGGCCGCCGCTTTCAGGTCGTCGACCGGTTGGGCGGACGCGACGGCGAGCGAAGCGAGCACGAACGCGACGGCGGGGGCGAAGCGGGACATCGGCACCTCGGGGTCGGGGTTACTTGAACTTCTCGCGGCGGTACGTCAGGAGCATGTTGCGGGTCGTGCCCGGCGCCTCGAACTTCGTCGGCCGCTTGTCGGCCTTGCCGTCGCCCTCCAGGCAGAGGACGAGCGTGTCGCTCTTGAGCTCGTAGATGCCCGGCAGCGTCTTCCCCTTGAACGGCCCGTCGGCGCTGCGGATGTCGATGCGCTTCGGGGTCTTCGTCGGATCGAGGACGAACGTCCCCTTGTCGGTGTTCTTGCCGAAATCGACCGTGTAGTGGTCGCCGGCGAGAACCAGTTTCATGCCGGCGAAGTCGTCGATGTGGTCGCGCCCTTCGAGCGTCGCCGCCTCGATCACCCACGTCCCTTGCAGCGCCTTGTGGTCTGCGTCGTCGCCGCGCGCCGTGAGGACGGCAATCGCAGCGACGGTGGCGGTGAGGGTGGGGCGGAGCATGGGGAACCTCGGGGCACGGTGAGCCAGGCTCGGGGTTTTCGCCCGGGAGGGCGAAACCATTCGTATGTCAACGGACGACCGGCTCGTCCGGTTCGTCTGGCGGCAACTTCGCAACCTCGGCCCGCAGTGCCGCTTCGAGCCGATCGTCTTCCGCGTAGAAGATGTGCGGCGCCGGCACACCCGACCGCACAAGGTTCACGACGATCTGCGCCAGCCGCAGGTCCGGGTTCGCCACCCAGTACCGCCGCAGCAATTCCACCATCCGCTCGATCCGCGCCGGGTCGCGCACGGGTCACCCCTTGTTGGCGAAGATCAGGGCCAGCGCTTCTTGCACGGTCGTGAACCGCTGGCCGCTCTGGAGCAGTTGGTCGAGCCGCGCCCGGGCCTCGACCGGCGTGTAGCCGACGCCCATCAGCGCCTGGTACGTCTCGTCCACCACCTGCCCGTCGAACGCCACCGCCGTCGGTTCCGGCGTGGCAGTCGCGGCCGGCTTGCGGCGGGCGGACGCCTTCGGCGCCTCGGCCACCGCGTCCGGCGGGGGGGCGTCGGCCGGGGTCGCGGCCATCACGAACGGGGTGATCTTCCGCTTCAACGTCGTCACGATCTGCTCGGCGGTCGTGGCGCCGATGCCCGGCAGCGTGCTCAGCCAGCGGGCGTCCTGGCGGGCGATCGCGTCGGCGATCTCCTTCACCGGTCGGGCCATCGCCTTCAGTGCCTTCTTCGCGCCGATCTTCTCCACCGTGCAGAACAGGTCGAAGAAGTCGAGTTCGACCTCCGTCAGGAACCCGATCCGCCGCGGCACGAACCGGTTCCCGCCGCTGTTCCCCTCCAGGTATTCGGTGATGTGGAACGTGATCTCGGTCCCGGTCCGCATCTGGATGATGCGGCGGACCGCCTCGGGGACGAGCACCTGGTACTCGAACGGGCCGACGGCGACGCGCGCCTCGTCCTCCAGCACCCGCACCAGCACGCCGGTCATCTTGGTCATCATGGCGGGGCCGGTGTTTCGGGTTTCGTGTTTCGGGATTACTCGGCGTCGATCTCGTCCGGGTCGCTGCCGAGCAGCGCCCGCTCGTTCACCCCGGTGACGGTGGCGAAGCGGGTGCCGCGGCCGAGCCCGCCGGACGCGAAGTAGTGGCACAGGGCGATCGCCAGCGCGTCGGCCACGTCGTGCGGCTCGGGCGGGGCGGCGAGGTTGAGTTCGCGGGCGACGGCGTGCTGCATCTGCTCTTTCGACGCCCGCCCGTGGCCGGTGACGAGCTTCTTCACCCGCCCGGGGGCGTAGCTCAGCGCCGGGACGCCGCGCTGCGCCCCGGCGAGGAGGAACGCGCCGCGGGCGTGGGCCATGAGGATGGCGGTGCGGGGGTGGTCGTAGTGGGCGTACAGCTGCTCCACCGCCATCACCGCCGGGTGCCACTGGTCGAGCACCTCACACACGCCATCGTAAAGCGTCCTCACCCGGGTCGCCATGTCGGCAGCGTCGCGCCCGGCGGCCGAGCGGACGACGCCGGCCTCGCACACCTTCGGCCCGCCGTCGGTGAACTCAAGGACGGCGTACCCGGTGGTCTGGAGCCCCGGGTCGAGCCCGAGGACGCGGCGCGGTGCGGGGATCGGCGTCGGTGACATGAATGATACCCCGGCGCGGCAGACAGTGGAAGGGCGAACAGTATCGGTGTCATCGGCACCGGCCCGCCGCCCCCCGTACCCGCTCCCGCCCACCGGGGGAAGGTCGGTCAGTTGACGCGCCAGGTCGTACCGGTCGCGCGGTCTTCGAGGGTGACGCCGAGGGCGGCGAGACGGGTACGGATCAGGTCGGTCTGCGCGAACAGCGCCGCCTTCAGCGGGTTGTCCTTCGCCGCCCCCTTCGCCTCGGTGCGGAGGTTCGCCCGCAGGTCGATCAGCAGTTGCATCAACCCGCTCACCAGCTCGTCGCCGCCGCCGAGCGCGGCGGCCGGGGCGGCGAGCGTCAGGCCGAGGATGCCGGCGAGGTCGCGGACGAGCAGCGCCCCCTCGCGGAACTCCGCCTTCGCCCCCGGGTTCGCCGCCGTCGGGTCTTCGAGCTTCTTCTCGTCGGCCAGCCGGTTCAGCCGCTTCACCAGGTCGAACAGCACCCCGACGGCGCCGCCGGTGTTGAAGTCGTCGTCCATGTGCTCCTGGAACCGGCGGAGCACGTCGGCGTAGGCGAGCGTCATGGTGGCGTTGCCCGGCGGGGGCGTCGGCGGGAGCTGCGCGAACGCCGTGCCGGTCACGCGCCCGACCCGCTCGGCGAACCGGGTGAACGTCTCGAACGCCGCCTTCGCCGACTCCAGCCCGGCCGGGATCGGGGTGTTCGGGTTTTCCCAGTCCCAGTTCCCGAGGTCGATCGGCGACCGGTAGTGCGTCTGGAGAATGAAGAATCGCAGCACGTCACCGGACACGTGCTTCAGAGCCCGGTCCACGTTCAGCACGTTCCCCTTCGAGCCCGCCATCTTGTCTTCTTTGCCCTCCTTGTCGCGGAGCTTCAGCAGCCCGTTGTGCATCCACACCCGGGCGAACTCCTTGCCCGTCGCGCTCTCGCTCTGGGCGAGCTCGTTCTCGTGGTGCGGGAACTGGAGGTCGAGCCCGCCGCCGTGGATGTCGAGGGTGTCGCCGAGGAGCTTGGTCGCCATCGCCGAGCACTCGATGTGCCACCCCGGGCGGCCCTTGCCCCACGGGCTGTCGAACTGCACCTCGGCCGGCTCGCCGGGCTTGGCGCTCTTCCACAGCGCGAAGTCGCCGGGGTTCCGCTTGCGGTCGCTCACCTCGATGCGCGACCCGGCCTCCAGCTGCTCCGGGTCGCGGTTGCACAGCTTGCCGTAGTCGGCGTCCCTCGACACGTCGAAGTACACGTCGCCGCCGGCGGCGTAGGCGTGGCCCTTCTCGATCAGCGTCGAGATCATCAGGATCATCCCGCCGACGTGCTCGGTCGCCCGCGGGAAGTGGTCGATGCCGGTGACGTTCAGCGCCTTGAGGCAGCCGAAGTAGTCCTCGGTCATCTTCGCCGCGAGCTCGGGGACGGTGGTGTTCAGCTCCTTCGCGCGGCCGATGAGCTTGTCGTCCACGTCGGTGACGTTGACGACCCACGTCACCTGGTAGTCGAGGTACGTGAGGTAGCGCTTCACCGTGTCGAAGATGACCGGCCCGACCATGTGGCCGATGTGGCTCGGCTTGTACACGGTCGGCCCGCAGACGTACATCGTGACGCGGTCGCCCGGCTCCTTGTGGAACGCTTCCTTCTTCCGGGACAGCGTGCTGTACACCTGCAGGGCCATGAATGAGTCCTTCAAAGTCAGCCACGGATGAACACGGATGAAACACGGATCAGAGACAAAAATCAAAATGTCTTTCTGATCCGTGTTTCATCCGTGTTCATCCGTGGCCGGTTTTCGCAATCAATACCGTCGCGTGGCAGCCGATCGCCTCGCCGCGGCCGATGTGGCCGACCTTCTCGCCGGTCTTCGCCTTCACGCTCACCGCGTCCGCCGGCACGCCGAGCAACTCGGCCAGCCGCGCCCGGATCGCCGCCTTCACCGGCCCGAGCTTCGGCTCCTGGGCGAAGACCGTCACGTCCAGGTTGCCGACCCGCCACCCGGCGGCGGTTAGCTTCTCCATCGCCGCCGCCAGGAAGATGCGGCTGTCGGCGTCGCGGTTCGCCAGATCGGTGTCCGGGAACAGGTCGCCGATGTCGCCGAGCGCCGCCGCGCCGAGCAGCGCGTCGGTGACGGCGTGCAGCACCACGTCGGCATCGGAGTGGCCGTCGAGCCCTTTCGGGTACTCGACGCGCACGCCGCCGAGGATGAGCGGACGGCCGGCGACGAGCCGGTGCGTGTCGTGGCCGCTGCCGA
Source organism: bacterium (assembly GCA_017308215.1). Taxonomy (GTDB): domain Bacteria; phylum Planctomycetota; class Planctomycetia; order Gemmatales; family Gemmataceae; genus Urbifossiella. The sequence continues at coordinate 21,497 of JAFKFQ010000398.1, forward strand.
CGCGGACGTTCACCCCGACCTCCTGGGGAACCGGGCAAGACGGGGGGATTTTACTGGCGGTCGGCGGAACGGCACAACGCCGACCCGGAAGACGCTGGCGGGGGGCCGTTCGGCGCTGTACCGTGGTGGCGTCTTGCCTCCCTCCCGGATGTTCCCATGCCCGCCGAATACCTCTTCCCGACTCGCCGCCGCTTCCTCGCCGCCGCGGCCGCCACCACCGCCTCCGCCCTCACCGCCACCACCGCCTCCGCCCTCACCGCCACCGCCCGCCAGCAGCCGGTCCCGGCGCCGGTGACGTTCGGCGAGGGCTCCGCCCGCTTCACTCTCGACCCGGCGTGGGGCCGCCTCCCCGACGGCCAGCGCTACGGCCTCGGCTGCGCCGTCGTCGTGGACGGCCGCGACCGGGTGTTCGTCACCTCGCGGTCGGCGTCGCCGTGCGTGGCGATTTTCGACCGCGACGGCCGGCTGCTCGAGACGTGGACGACCGACTTCGCCGCCGGCATCGGCATGACCCCGGCGCAGGTCGCGGGCACCGCGCACGGCCTGTACTGGAGCAAGGAAGGCAACAACGAGTACCTCTACTGGACGGAGAACGTCTCCGCCCCGAAGGGCGCCCCGCGGATCGGCGCCCGGGTGTACAAGACCGACCTCGCCGGGAAGGTGCTGTACACGCTGGGCAACGTGGCGAGCGAGTCGGCGACGAGCCAGCGGATCGACTTCACCAACCCGACCGACGTGGCGGTGGCGCCGAACGGCGACGTGTACGTGGTGGACGGGTACGGCAGTCAGCGGGTGTTCCGGTTCGACAAAGAATTTCGGCTGCTGCGGGTGATTGGCGGGCCGGGGAAGGAGCACGGCAAGTTCAGCACCTGCCACGGGGTCTGGGTGAGCACGCTGCGCCGCGACCCGGAGGTGTACATCGCCGACCGCGCCAACGGCCGGATCGAGGTGTACTCGCCGGAGCTGGAGTACAAGCGGACGATCCCGAACTTCCACGCCCCGTGCTGCTTCTACCAGCACGACGGCCGCATCTACGTGCCGGAGCTCACCCGCCGCGTCACGATCATCGACGCCGACGACAAGGTGGTGGCGCACCTGGGCGACGGGGCCGGGGCGCAGGCCCCGGCGGCGGACCCGTCGAAGTTCGCGGCCCCGCACGCGCTGACGGTCTCGTCGGCGGGGGACGTGTACGTGGTGGAGTGGGTGGCGGACGGCCGGGTGCGGAAGCTGCGCCGCGGCTGAGCGCGGCTGGGTTGAACCGCCGCCGCCGCAGACCTACGATGACAGGACGAGCCGGTAGCTCAGCCGGTAGAGCAGCGGACTTTTAATCCGCTGGTCGTGGGTTCGATCCCCACCCGGCTCACTGGACACAAATTCTTGCCTTAGGCCACTTTGGGCCTTTTTCTCGGCCGCTTCGACGGCTCCTTGTTTCCGCTATTTGTAGCCTGTGTGTAGCCAATCTCGCCGGAGAGGACACCCGCGAGGGTGTCGGCCGCCGCCGCCTGAACGCCGGGGATGACGTGCTGGTAAACGTCCTGAGTGAAGTACGCCGACCCGTGGCCGAGCCGGCTACTAACGACCTTCGGGTCGATCCTGGCGACCAGCATCAACGACGCGCAGGCGTGTCGCAGGTCGTGGAACCGGAGTCCGGTCAGTCCTGCGGCGTGGACGATCGGGTGAAACACCCGCCGCCCGAAGTTGGACTTACGAAGGAACCCGCCCTCGGTGTCGGGGAACATGAGCCCCGCGGCGGTGGTATCCTGTCCCTCAGTGGCCATCGCCTCGCGATGGGCGGCGAGCGCCGGGCGGGCGTAGGCGAGCGGCACCTGGCGGCGGGCGTTCCTGGTCTTCACCGCCTTGATCCACAGCCGCCCCTTCAGTTCAGCGAGTGACTTGGTCACCATCACCGCTGTCCCGTCGTAGTCGGCCCATGTAAGGGCGAACAACTCGCCCTGCCGAAGCCCGCTGTCGATGGCGACCGCGAAGACCGCCCCGAGTCGGTGGCTGGCCGCGGAGGCGAGCAACTTCTCGACCTCCTTCGGGGTCAGTACCCGCGGCACCGGTCGGTCGTGCTTGGGGAGTGACACCCGCGACGCGGGATTCTTAGGGAGGATGTCGGCGGCCACGGCTTCGGCGATCGCTGCTTTGAGGGTGCGGACGACCTTGCGAGCGGTCGCCGCGCTCACCCCAGTCCTCGTCAACCGGCCGACGAACCCGATCACGCCGGCGGCATCGAGGGCAGCTAGACGGACCCCGCCGAGGTGCGTGTCGATGTGGTTCCTCAGATGTCCGTCGTACTGTGCCCAGGTCGTCGGCTCCAAGGCCGTCTTGATTCCGTCGAGCCAGGACCGGACGAACTGACCGACCGTCACGCCAGCGGCCCGGGGAAGAAGCCCGTTCCGGGCCGCGTCGAGCTTGCGGAGCACCGCAGCCTTGGTCTCGCCGTAGACCGTCCGCCGCACCCGGCGGCCGGCTGCGTTGACTCCGAGCGAGACGGACCCGCACCACGTCCCGTCTTTCCGCTGGTACACTGCCCCCTCACCGCGGCCTCGCCTACTGCGCGCCATGCCACTCCTCCCTGGGTGTTCGGGGCGTGATAACCATCCATTCCAATCGTGTGATTGTACCAACGGGCGAGGCCAGACGAAAACTTGGATGGACTCGGCTTCTTCCCTCTCGCATCGCGTCTTGGGCGGGTTGTGACTTGATTCGTCGATCAGCCTGGGAAGCCCCACGTAGGTGCCCACACCTCGTGATCCAAGCGTGCATGCAAATTGCGTAGAAGGTGAGAACCCGCTCCAGTCTGAACGTAACCAGACAGCCGAGACCAAGATTCCGACGAGCCGCAGTCGAAAGTCTACCCCCGGTGCTATGGTCAAGGTAAGGGGCGTCCTCTGGTGTACGTCCGAACAGATTTGACTGAGTGGCGCATGGACGGCCGAGTTGAGGATCTGCTGCGGGACGGCTGTGTCACCCTCGCAGGGCTGAAAAGTGAGTTCGGCATCGGGCGGTCGCATGCCTACGAGCTAATGAGCACCGGCGCCCTGCCCTACACCACCGCTGGCTGCCGGAGGCGGCTAGTGCCCCGCCGGGCTGTCCGCGAATTGCTCGCCCAACACCTCGTCCCCACCGACAGTGCGGGACGGTAACCGGTGCCGCGGACCGGTGAAACGGATACTTCGTCATCCCGCCGGTTTCTTCGCGTCGCAACCCCGACCGTCCCGTCGGCAATGGTCAGCAGCGTCGCCCCATCCGACGGCATACAGGCGCCGTCGCCCGAGCCGCGGTAGCGGGCAGCTTAACCCTCCATGCACTTGCTGGCGGGGCAACCGGCATACACGTGGTACAGATCGTGGGGGCGCGGCATGGGCTGGGAGCGGCGGAACGGCCGGTGGTACGCGTACCACAGCCGACGTCTCGACGGTCGGTCGGTCAAGGAGTACCTGGGCCGCGACGACGACCGCGGCCGACTCCGACTCGAAGCCATTACCCACCTCCGCCGGTGCGAGGCGAAGGCGAGGCAACTGGCCCGAGACCTACAGGTCGCCGCCCGCCGCGTCGCCGCCGAGGTCGATGAAAACTCCTCGACCGCGGACACGCTCCTGCGGGCGGCTGCTGAGTCCATCCTCTATGCGGCCGGATACCGGCGACACCACCGATCGGAATGGCGCATGCAGCGGGAGATCAAGAACATCCGGAAGCGGATCGAGGCACTCCAGGCCCAGGAGCACCGGCCGAACCCGATCGTTCTCATCGACGCCCCGGTCGGTGACGCTGAGGCGAAGGAACTGTTCGACCGCGCCCGGGCGGGCGATCCCGTCGCCCAGACACAGCTCCGCTCGCTGATCGCGGACCGGGGATGGGGCAGACGGCTCGGCGACCTTGGTCGCCGGGCGACTCGGTCTGTCGCCCACCGGGCGGGAGGCGGCGACCCGGTACGCACCGGCGAGGAGGGCGCACACCGCCTGCACCCGTGGCCCGTAGCCGCCCCGGGCCTCAGCCGGCAGGGCCGGGCAGGTGACCCGGCCGCACCGCGGGCATACGAGCCGGTGGCGACGGTACTCGGTGACGGGCGGGCGGACGGGCGGGATCTCGACCACCTGATGCCGGAGCGGCGCCGGGTCTTCCCCGGCGAGCGGATGGGAGCAGCGGTCGCAGGTGTTCGCCCGCAGCTCGACGACCACGTCCGGGGGCAGGTCGGGGCGGGTCCGCCTGGGGTGGCCCGGTTGACCGCCCTTTTGCTTCCCGGTCGGCGTCTTGGGCGGGGCCGGCTTCGCGTGCGGCGGGTCCGAGGACGGCGGCTTCGACGAGTTCGTGGAGTTCTGACCCAGGCGCGATTCGAGGTCGGAGAGGCGAGCTTCGAGATATCGGATGTACGCCTGCACCGCCGGGGGCAGCGAGTCGAACAGGTCGGGAGGTAGGCAAGGTGGGGGCGTCATGCCGCCGGAAGGAATACGGGCTCCGTCAGCGACCGGCTACCCCGTGAAC
>JAFKFQ010000017.1 GCA_017308215.1 bacterium
GAGGCGTTCGAGTTGCGCGAACGCGAGCCCCTGGAACAGCTTCGGGTCGTCCTCGACCGAGCGGCGGAAGTAGTAGCGCACCGCCACCGCCAGGAGCGGCGCCGCCGTCGGGTCGGACGCCGGGCGCAGCGCCACCAGTGCGGCGAGCGCGGTGTAGCCGGCGCCGTGCAGGTCGGCGGCGAGTGCGTCAGCGACGCCCCACTGGGCGGCGAGCAGCGCGGTCGGCTCGTCGTAGCGCGTCAGGTTGCCGAGCCCCTCGGCCAGCGCGGCCGGGTCGGCGTCGCCGGCGAGGAGGCCGGCGGCCTTCGCGGCGGCGAGCTCGTCGCGGCAGCGCGGCACGAACGTCGGGTCGGCGGTCGCGCGGCCGTCGCATTGAGCGGCGAGGACGAACAGCCGGAGCTGTTCGCGGAACGCCCGGTCCTCGGCGCGGTCCACGGCCGCGAGCGCCGAGTCGCCGGCGAGGGCGCGGTCGAGCGTCGCCCAGGCGCGGTCGGCGGCGTCGCGGAGGGCGTCGGCGACGCGGAGGCTCTGGTCGGAGAGGCGGTCGGCGAGGAAGCGGGCGACGGCAGACGCGCCCTCGGCGGCGGCTGCGACCCCCGCGGCGCGGCACACCCCGCCGACGAGCGGCGCGAGGGCGAAGACGGACAGACGGGCCAGGACGCGCATGACGGACCCCCGAAGTGGGAATGACGGGATGAAACCCGACGCCCGCGGCGGAAAGAAGGGAGTACGACACCGGGGCCGCGGTTCGTCGGCACTTCGATCGTACCGCACCAGCGCGGGCGGCGGGAGGGGGTGCGGTGGCGCGGTCCGTAGCGGCTGCGCGGGGCCGCTGAGCTCAGCAGACCGGCCCGAAAAACCCGGAAAAGGCCGATTTCGGGCAAAAGGGCGGGATATTTTGCTGGGAATCCCGGGTCGTCCGTTGACACCCCCCGCGGGAACCCTTAGTTTTCAGGCAGTTTCGGGTTCAAATTCCCCTCAGACCGGAGTTCACGTCATGGCGAAGGCCGCGAAGAAGGCGCTCACCAAGTCGGCGTTCCTGGCCGACCTGGCCGAGAGGACCGAGCTGTCCAAGAAGCAGATCGACGGCGTCCTCGACGCGCTGGTCGAGCTGGTCAAGAAGGAGCTGAGCGGGAAGGGGGCCGGTAAGGTCGTGATCCCCGGGCTGGCCCGGATGACGGTCACGAAGGTGAAGGCCGTGAAGGGCGGCGTGCAGAAGATCAACCCGCTCACCAAGACGCCGTACACCACCAAGGACAAGCCGGCCTACAACAAGGTCCGTCTGAGCCCGATCAAGGCGCTGAAGGAAGCGCTGAAGTGACATTTTGGCACAGGGCGGCGGGCAAACCCGCCGCCCTGGGGCGATCACGCCGTCTCCACCTCGACCGTCCCGCGCTCCCGCTCCATTTCACGGATCAGCTTTGCCGCTCGGTCGGCGTCGGCCCGGTGGACCCACAGTTCGACCGACCCGGCGATGGCGGTGCCGAAGCTCGCCTCCAGGCTCTCGCCCAGTGACCGCGCCTCGATCCCGTTTTCGGCCAGCCGGTTCCGGTACAACTCGATCAGCACGTGATCGCCGCTCGCCACCTTCACCACGTCGTTCGGGTCGGGTCTCATGGTCGGTCCTCCGGTGGGGTAACGCCCCCCGTCTGATGCAACCCGCGTTCCGCCGCCGCTCCCGCCGGCTGTCCGCTGGCCGGTCCGGGCGCGGTGGGTATATTGTACCCCCGACCCGCGGCGGCCTCGACGGGCCGCGCCCAGCACCCACCGACCGACCGAGGAACCAGCATGGCCGACGGGCGTGACCCCGCACCCGGATTCAGCCTCCGGGCCACGTTCCCGTGGATGGACATCTTCCGCTGCTTCCAGGTCGCCCTCGACCCGCGGAAGTTGCTCGTCGCCGCCGCCGGCATCCTCGTCATGTCGGTCGGCTGGTACCTGCTCTCGGCAATCTTCTACTACCGCGCCCCAGACCGGGCCGAGCCGCAGTACTCGAACAACGCCGTCCTCAAGGAGTTCGAGGGGCGGAAGAAGCGGCTGCCGGACGGGACGGAGGCGAACTACACCGAGGCCGACGCGAAGGAGGTCGCCGACAAGCGGTTCGCCACCGACTTCGCGCAGTGGCGCATCCTCGCCGACCTCGCCGGCCCCTACGGCCAGACGGACCCGGAGACGAAGGTGCCCGTGCCGCCCGGCCGGTTCCGCGCCATGCCGTGGGACGAGTACCGCGGGCCGAACCCGTTCATCTTCGCCACCAACGTGCTGAGCGGGTCCGCGACCGAGCGGGCCGACGCCATCGGGCGGTTCATCTCGGGGTCGGTCCCCGTGCTCGTCGAGCCGCTGGTGAAGCTGCTCGTGCCGGTGGCGAAGATGGTGTCGCCGGGCGTGAGCGCCCAGACCCGGGTGTACCTGTTCCTGCTGATCGTGTGGAACGTCGCGGTGTGGGCGTTCTTCGGCGGCGTCATCACCCGGCTGGCGGCGGTGTCGCTGGCGAACAAGGGGCCGATCACGCTGCGGCAGGCGGTGACCTTCGTCAGCACCCGCTACGTCAACTACCTCCTGTCGCCGATGGTGCCGCTGGCGATCGTCGGGGCGGTCGTCGCCGGCCTGTTCTTCTACGGCCTGCTCGCCCTGATCCCGGTCCTCGGCGATCTCGTGCTGGTCGGCCTGCTCCTGCCGCTGATCCTCGTCGGCGGGGCGATCATGGCGGTCTTCCTCGTCGGCCTCGTCGGCTACCCGCTGATGTACCCGACGCTGTCGGTCGAGGGTGACAGCAGCGACACGTTCGACGCCCTGAGCCGGTCGGTGAACTACGTCTACCAGTCGCCGTGGAACTACCTCTGGTACTGGCTCGTCGCCGTGGTGTACGGGGCGGCGGTGACGTTCTTCGTGCTGTTCTTCACCTCGCTGACGGTGTACGTGGGGAAGTGGGCGGTCGGCCTGCCGGCGAGCGCCGTGTGGAGCGACCGCAAGCCGGAGTTCCTGTTCATCTACGCCCCCGAGTCGTTCGGGTGGAAGGAGCTCATGCTCCAGGACAGCCCGTACGCGGTGACGCACTCGACCGCGGTCTCGCCGACGGGCCGCATCGTGGACGTGTACGTGAAGAAGGACCCGGTCGAGTACGACCGGAACCGGGCCGAGTACTACTGGTACAACACCTGGGGCGCCGGGCTGGTGGCCTTCTGGCTCGGGCTCGCCTTCCTGATGATGCTCGGGTTCAGCTACAGCTTCTTCTGGACCGCCGCAACGGTGGTCTACTTCCTGATGCGGAAGAAGGTGGACGAGGCGGAGACGGACGAGGTGTTCGTGGAGGAGGACGAGCCGGAAGCCCCGCTCGCCCCGCCGAAGGCCGCCGACGCGCTCCCGCCGGCGCCGACCCCCGCGGGCACGTCGCTGCCGGTCATCACGCCGCCGGTGGTCCCGCCGGTCGTGGTGAGCCCGCCGCCGGTGGTGTCGCCGCCGCCACCCCCGCCGATCACCAGCGGCCTCGCGGCGCCGGAGCCCGGCCCGGGGACGACCACGCCGGCCGCGGCGCCGAAGTCGGACGACGTGAAGCCGACGGA
>JAFKFQ010000018.1:0-1963 GCA_017308215.1 bacterium
CCGCGTTCTCCCGGCACAAGCGGCGGCTTGGCCGCGCCCTCGGGGCCAAGTCCGACGCGACTCGTGCGAACGAGTGCCGGCTCCGGGTGCTAACTCATAACCTCATGCTCCTTGCGGCCACCGGATAAGGTTTCAACAGAGCAAACTTCTCTTGAACGGCTCCAGCGCGAACTCGTGCCCGCGACCAGCGGTCCCTTTTGGTATAAGTGTGTCAGTACCAGCCAACCCCTCGGAATGGGTTTACCCGTGAGCGCCGCTGAACCAACCGGACAACCTGTCCGCAAGAGTGACGGCGTGACCGCATCTGAACGCTACCTGACACGGCTAGGAGAGCGGTCCTTCCTGTCCTTATGGACCTATCCAGGCGTATACCGCGACCAGGGAAAGCCCGGTTCGGGTCATGGTCACGGGAAAGAGGTGTGTGACTTACTGGTCGTGTTCGGGAACCACGTCATCATCTTCTCCGATAAGGACTGCGCGTATCCGGACACCGGCCATTCCGGCAGGGACTGGTGTCGTTGGTTTCGCAAGTCCGTCCACGAAGCGGCGGTCCAGGTCTGGGGCGCAGAACGGTGGATTCGGACACAGCCGCGTCGGTTGTTTCTCGACCGAGCTTGTACCCAACAGTTTCCCCTCGACCTGCCAAACACTCAGTCCACGCGATTTCACCGCGTCGTGGTTGCCAGGACCGCTTCCGCTCGATGCCGCGCTACTCATGGTGGGAGTGGGAGCTTGATGCTCGACCCGGACATTACTGGGCCGATGCACTACACGGATGAAGGGAAAGTAAAGCCCTTCGCGGTGGGTGACCTGGACCCGTCGAAGGGGTTCGTCCACGTCTTCGACGACACCAGCCTGGGCATCGTGATGGGGGAGCTAGACACGACCGCCGACCTTGTCGACTACCTGACCAAGAAGGAGGCGTTCGTCCGTGGAGCACAATTCGGCGGGGCGGCTGGTGAGGAGGAGTTGCTCGCCTTCTACTTGCGGCACTTAAACGACCGGGATGAAAATGACTTTGTCGTCGCACCTGGGTATACCCGGGTCGTACTGCTCGAAGGGCTGTGGCGAGAGTTCGTCACGGGTCCGTTGCGCATTGCCCGGGTCGAAGCCGACGAAGTGAGCTACCTCTGGGACCGGCTCATCGAGAAGTTCGCACACCACGCTCTGGCTGGAACATCTTATGGACCTAGTGCGAGCGCCCCCCTTGCAGAACGAGAGCAGGCTATCCGGTTGATGGCGGCAGAGGGTAGGACCGCGCGGCGGGTCTTGGGTAGGTCCTTGTACGAGTTCCTTAGTGCTAGCCGGCCCGACCAGCGAAGCACGCGGGTAATGCTCCCGGTCAGGCCGGGCAGTCCGCACTACGTCTTCCTGGCGCTTCCGCAACTGTACTCGATTTCCGATTCGGACTACCGGACGGCCCGTATGGGGCTTCTCGAAGCGTTGTGTCTGGTCGTGAAGCTGGTCCGTCCCGACGCCACTGACATCGTCGGGTTGGCGACTGAGCCGGGGCTCGGCATTCAGCGTTCAGAAGACGTGATGTACTACGACGCCCGCAGTTGGTGTGAGGAGCACAGACAAAGGGCAGAGCAGTTGCGACGCGACCTGGGCTTGTTGACGCAGTGTGGGCCAATGTTCCGAAGTAAAGAGTATCAGTTCCCCGCCCGCGTGCAGCCAGGCCTCGCATCGCGGAGGACATCAGAGAAACGTGGGCAGAGCCTCCGTAACTCCGAATGCCCATGCGGGAGCGGAAAAAAGTGGAAGCGGTGTTGCAGGCGAGTTGGAGGTTGAGCCATTTTAGGCGAACTCGACGAATGAGAACTACAGCCTTCGTGCGCCGAGGGGGTTGAACATGCACGCGACCGATTCTGACGCCCTGCGGGAGATGGCTGCATCCTTAGTCCCGGCAGTTCAGGGTTCAGTCATCCCAATCGGAGCCTTCCGGTCCGATGGAGCCGACCCA
>JAFKFQ010000018.1:1984-5544 GCA_017308215.1 bacterium
ACCCGGTCGGCACGGGCACGCTTTTCGCAGTTGCGGACACCAAGTTCATCGTCTCAGTCGCTCACGTCATCGAAGCGGTAGACACACTGAGCGGAATGGGGTGCGCTTTCGTCCCCGGCGAGAAGGGCGTGTACGGGACGAGGCTCTCTCTCGTGCCTGTGACTGGGACCGCCTACCGCGTTGGAGAACTGCCTGACGTTGCGGTCATGGTCTTGTCCGAGGTCACGGCAGCTGCCATGTCGCAATGCCACTTTCTCCGGCTGAATGAAGTTGCTGTTCAACCCGAGTTGGCGGGGTGTGGCTGGGTGAGTGGATTTCCGCATGAGCGCATTCGTGCACTCGGCAGACTCAAAGGGACTCGAGCCACTGACACTCGGGACCGTCATTCGAGACCACGACGGGTCTGGGTTGGCGAACTTCGACCCGTCATTGCACTTCGTCTTGGACGCGAATCGCGCGGCCTTCGGCTGGTCGGACGGCAGCGGCTCTGTGACTCTTCCGAACCGCTTTGAGGGCATAAGCGGGTCAGCCATTTGGCAGACGTGGTGGCCATCTCGGGGCCGGCTGAACGACCGTCGTGCGTGGGGGCTTCGTGTCGTCGGCGTGCAGACCGGGTATTACCGAAAGCAGTCGCTCATCAAGGCTACCCACTGGGGCCTGGTCGCGGAAATCATCAGGTGCTCCTTCCCAGAGCTTCGACCCGTCCTGGAGATGCACTTGGGGCCTGGGTTCGGTCGATGAGTGAAGGGCGAGGCAGCTAAATAACCGCGTCCACCAGGACCGGCATCCCGTCGGCTCGTCACGGTGTCTTGAGTGCGGAACGCGAGTCGTTGTTCAGGTTTCGACCGCCGTCGTCCTTAGCCCGGCCACCCCACCGTCCTTGTCCCGACCCACGACATAGATAGTGAGTGTCCGGTCCCCCACCTTGAACACCGTCGGGTTGGCCAGCTGCTTCTTCACGACGGTGAGCAGGGAGCGGTACTGGGCCGCGACCGCCTTCTCCTCGTCGCCGTACCAGGTCATGGTCCTGGGTCAGGCCCCCTTGGACGAGCGTGCGAAGACGACAATCTCGGGAATCGTGTACAGGGTGCCGCCGGGCGGGCTACTGAAGGGGTAAGGAGGAACCCGTGTCCCACCCCACCCGCCGGCTGCTCGCCGCCCTCGGCCCGGACCCCGCTGTGCCGGCCGACGCCGACCTACTGAACCGGTTCGCCCGGACCCGGGACGCGGGGGCGTTCGAGCTCCTCGTCCACCGCCACGCCCCGCTCGTCCTCCGCGCCTGCCGCGGGGTGCTCCGCGACCGCCACGCGGCCGAGGACGCGGCCCAGGCGACCTTCCTCGCGCTCGCCCGCCAAGCCGGCTCGGTCCGCGGGGACACCCTCCCGGGGTGGCTGTTCCGGGTCGCCCGCCGGGTCGCCGCCCGCGCCGCCCGCCGCCACCTCCCGACAGTGGACGCCGAGCCCGACGCCATCCCCACCGCCCCGACGCCGATGCCGACGCCTGACCCGGCCGAGGTCCACGCTCTCCACGATGAACTCGCCCGCCTCCCGGAGGCGTACCGGTCTCCCCTCCTGTTGGCGTACTTCGAGGGGCTGACGTACCCCGAGGTCGCCCGCCGGCTCGGCTGGCCGCTCGGGACCGTGACCGGCCGGGTAGCCCGCGCGAAGACGGCTCTCGCGGTTCGGCTGGCTCGCCGGGGTTTCGCGCCGGCAGTCCTCGCGGTCGCGGCCGAGGAGGTATCGGCGGGGTTCGCGGCGGTGACGACGGGGGCGGCGGTCGCCTACACGGCCGGGGTGGGCACCGGGGCTTCGGCGGCGGTCACCGAGCTGGCCGGGCGGGAAGTCCGGCGGGCGGCGACGACGAAGCTCGTGAGGTTGGCGGGGGCGGTCGTCGTGTGCGGGGCGGTCACCTTGAGCCTCGGGGCGTCGTCGGGGGGCGACCCGCCGGCCGCGCCGCCAGCCCCTCCGCAGCAGGCTCCGCCCGCGCCACCACGGGTTCCCGCCGCGGCGAACCCGAAGGCGGTCGTCGGCAAGGGGTTCTTCGTCGCCCCGGTTACCACCGACCTCCAGCGGCGGATGCTACGCGGGTCCGAGGCGTCGCGCGCGGTCGTCTGGGTGGACGGGCCGGTGTTGCTCCGGGCGGCGAGCGCCGACGAGACCGGCGGTGCGCTCCGGGCCGTCCAGTCGGCGCTCGCCGGGTACGAGCCGGAACGGGGCCGTTCGGTCGTCCACGTCGCGGTTCACTACTCCTGGGACTACAAGCAGACGGGGGGCGTGACGCTGGCCTACGCCTTGGACGGGGCGGCGGCGCGGGCCGGGTACGTGCCCGCCACCCGGTCGGTCTACCTCCACGCCCGGGGCTACTCCCTGGCGGACCACACCGCCCGCCTCCGGGACGGGGTCGGGGCGGACGCACCCGAACCGGGGGTCGGGGACGACCGGGTCCGTGCCTTCCGGGTCCGGACGCCGCTGAGCCGGGTGCTGACCAACGGGGCGGACGGGGTGGTGGACATCCGGACCCCCCTGGACGCCGGCCCCGGCGGGACGGTTCCGGCCGCGGTCGAGAAGTCGGCCGACGCGGCCCTCGCGGCGCTGGCCTTACCACGGGGCGGGACGGTGGACTTCCTGTTCGAGGCGGCGGACCCGACTCGGGGTGGAGAGGCAACAGCCATCCGGTCGGCCGCACAGCGGTGGGCCACGGCTCACGGGCTCGTGTTCGGCACGCTGGGGCGCGTGAGCGAGCGGTGATGACGCGGAGCGCGACGGACGCCGGCCCTCGTTTGGGGTGCGACGAGGTTGAGCAGTGGTGACGGTCGGGTGCCCGCCGAGCGGGCGTCACTCAAGTGTGCCCGGAGCGGTGAGAAGAACGTCGCCGTCTCACCATCCCCTTTCCTGCTCAGTGGTTCTGGCGTCATGCCCCTGGGTGAACGCGGACTGGCACGCGAGGTGCGTTTGTTCTGACCATCCGAGGAGGCGGGTTGGGCGACCAGACCGAGGGGAGAGGCGGTGCTGACCGCCGGCCCGTTCTCCGACGACACAACACTGCGACCCGGACCCGTGGCCGTTGGGAGAGGCGACCACAGGTCCGGGTCGTGGTATTTCCGGGCGGACGAGCCGGTGGGAGAGTCCCGGCCCGTCCGCCCCGTCTCGGTTCCGCGCCTCGTCCGAGGGGGTCGCCGCGACGGGGGAGAGGTCTCCACTATCACCGACGGCTCCCACTCCGTCAACTCGGCATCGGGAACTACTTCCCGGCCGGGTGGGCGACGGCTGACAGCAGCACGGCCCCGTCCTTCCCCGCCTCCGAGTAGATGACCGCGACCGCCTGTCCCGGGACGAGGTCTTGGGCCGCGCCCTCCCGCTGGGTCAGGACGACCTTGCCGGCCCGCTTCTGCGGGGCCAGCACCGCCACCTTGCTCGTCCCGGTCACCTTCAGCGTGAGCGCCTTCAGGAACTTCCCGTCCGCCGCCCGCGGCTTGACCGTCAGGCTCTCCTTGTCGGCCTTCTCGACCGTCCCCGAGGCGTTCAGGAGGGGGGCGGGGGCGTCCTGGGCGGCGGCAACAA
>JAFKFQ010000399.1 GCA_017308215.1 bacterium
CGCACGCGCCAACCTCGGCCCGACTCGTTTTTCTCACTACGTTGCTTGCTCGCCGCGGCCGCCGCGGTTAGAACTCTTCTCACGTCGGTCGGAGGTCATCGGTTTAGCTCGGCTGCTCTGCAGCGGGGTGATGTTGCGTCACCCGAGCGTATGGCCCGGCATGCGTCCCGAGGAAGGCTGTTCCAGACCCGCTTTCGGTGGCGGGTCCGTGAGCCTTCCACGTTCCAGGTTAGGTAGTAGACCGCCCCGACCGACGGCCCGTGCGGGCGTAACACCCCGCACGGGCGTTCTTCTCGACCACCCGCCGCCGATCCCGACAACGGGGGTTCCGTGGCCGCCACCCTCTCCCTCGCCGACGTCCGCCGCGCGTGGGACGCCCGCGACCCCGAGCTGCCGCGGCTGATCGCGCGGCTCGCGGCGCAGCCCGACCCGCCGCCGGACAAGCCCGTCCGCGACGGGGCGCTCACGTTCGACACGTTCCGCCGGCTCGGCCGCGACTACCAGTTCCGCCACAAGCCGGAAGAGGAGCAGGCCCACCAGCGCGTCGAACTCCTGAAGGCGCTCGAGGCCCCCGACGCCGAGGTGCCGCTGCCCGACCGCCTGCGGCTGTACACCGTCGTCCTCGACCTGTGGACCGCCGACGACCCGTTCGCCCGGTCGTGCCTGCTCGAAGTCATCGAGACGGTGCCGCTCGCCTTCGGGCCGTGGCGCGCCTTGAAGCGCATCTTCAAGGAGGCCGAGGCGAAGCCCGACACCGCCGTGTACGGCGCGCTCGCCGCCCGGTTCGACGCCGAAGCGGCCACGCACCGGTCCGGCCGCGAGGTGAGCAGCGCGACGCTCGCGTACCTGGCGCGGCGGGCGTGGCGGTTCCTCCGCCGCACCGGCGTGCAGCTCCCCGCCACGTATGCCGACACCGCGGTGGACGTGCTCAGCCGGTACCCGGCCGACACCAACTGGCGCAACACCTGGGTCGCCAACCACGTCTTCTTCCACGACTCGAAGAAGTACGGCCGCTCGCGCTTCACCTTCAGTTGGGGGGAATACCCGACCCGGAACCGCATCAAGGACCGGGCCTTCGGCGACCTGTGGAAGCGGAGCCCGCGGCCGCTGTTCACGCTGCTGGAGCGGGCAAAGGCCGACGACGTGCGCGCGTTCGCCGCCGCCGGGCTGAAGGCCGACTTCCGCGCCGCGCTGCGCGACGTCGAGCCGGTGTGGGTGGTGCGCCTCGTCGGCGTGCGCAGTGCGGCGATCGACGAGTTCGTGGTGTGGCTCCTCCAGAACGTGCCGACGTTCGAGCAGGCCGGGTTCCGCGCGAGCGGCCTCCACGCCGCGGTGCTCCAGCTCCTCGACTCGCCGAGTAACACCGCCCGCGCCTACGCCGCCGACTACGCCCGCACCCACGCCCGCGACCTGCCCGTGCCCGACCTCGTGCGGCTGGCGAACAACTCGCACGACGCGGTGCGGAAGCTCGCCCGCGACCTGCTCGGCGAGCGCGACCCGCGCACGGACGTGGGCCTCGCCGCCTGGGGCGAACTGCTCGACAGCGAGCACGGCCACGTCTACGCCACGGAGGTGATCCAGAAGGCGTTCGGCGCCGCCGAGCTCACGCCCGCGTGGTTCGCCGACCGCCTCCTGACGCCGAGCGACAAGGCGTTCCAGTTCGCGTGGTGGCTGCTGCCGAAGCTCCACCCGCCGGCCGCGCTCGGCCCGGCGTTCTTCTTCGGCGTGCTGAAGCGCCTCGACTTCGCCGACTGGAACCAGCAGCGCCGGCTGGAGAAGATCGCCAAGGAACTGGCGCGCTTCGACCTCGACGCGCTCGACCGCGACGCCCTCCGCTGGCTCGTGCTCGCCCCGACCGGCTGGCAGGTGGTGTCCGGCTGGGTCGAGCAGGGGAAGCTGAAGCCGGCGACGCTCGGCACCGACTTCTGGAAGGCGCTCGCCTTCCACCCCGACTACGACGCCGACCCGTGGCTCGCCGCGCTGCGGGCGTCCGGCCCCGAGTGGGCGGGCGAACTGACGTTCGCCGAGCACACCTCCGCCGTGGTGCTGAACTGGATGCGCGACGTGCGCAAGTTCCCGCCGCTCGACCTCGGCTTCGACTGGCTCATGAAGCTGGTGGCGCGCACCGAGCCGACGTACCACGACTTCGCCGTCGAGACGCTGATCCGCTCCTTTGCCCCCGCCGACTTCGCGCCACAACAGGCCGCGCCGGTGGCAGCCGCGCCCGCGGCGGCCGCGACGATTGACCTGCAAAAGGCCACGTTCCTGTTCACCGGCAAGCTGGCGTCGATGACGCGCGACGAGGCCGAGGGGAAGGTGAAGGGGGCGAACGGCGCGGTCGCCGGGTCGGTGACGAAGAACCTGCACTACCTCGTCATCGGCGACGAGGGCTCGCCGCTGTACGGCCAGGGGAAGAAGGGGACGAAGCAGGTCAAGGCGGAGCAGTTGAACGAGGCCGGCGCGAACATCCGCATCGTCTCCGAGACGATGTTCCTCCAGATGCTCGTCGGCCAGCAGCGCGAGGCGACGGCCGACGCCACGCTCGCCGGCTGCGAACGCCTGTGGGAACTCGCCATCGCCCCCGGCCCGGCCGACGCGCCGGTCGGCAAGTTCGCGCGGCTCTACGTCCGCCGCCACCACCCGGTCATCGGCCAGCAGCTCACCGACCGTCCGGTCGATCCCGGCACGGAGGTGCCGCCGGCGTTCCTGACGTGGGCGCGGGTGTCGCCGCTGTTCGCCGAGACGCGCCGCCCGCTCCGCGAGTTCGCCCTCGACCTCGCCCGCTGGGAGTTCGCCCGCTGGAACCCGGACGTGGACGCCCTCGTGTGGATGAGCGAGCTCCCGTTCGCCGACGTGCGCCGGTTCGCGGCGAAGGCGCTGCTCGCCGACGACGCGCCCGAGACGCGCGCGTTCCGCCTCGACCCGGCGAAGCTCGAACCCGCCGCGGCGTACCGCTTCTGTGAGGCCGCCGACCCGGAGACGCGGGCGCTCGGCATGGAGCTCATCAACCGCGTGCCGCGCTTCCGCGTGCCCGAAGAGCTGTTCCGCCTCACCGAGAGCCCCGACCGCAAGGTGCGGGCGTTCGTCATCAGGGCGCTGTGGGCCGTCTACCGCGACCGCGGCGTAACGGCCGACTGGAAGCCGCCGACCGCGCCGGCGCCCGAGATCGGCGTGAAGGCGCGGAAGGCCGCCGCGGAGCTCGCGGCGACGCGCGGCGACGGCGTGCCGGCGCGGCCGCCGCAGTGGCCGGCGGAGCGCCCGACGCTCGCGCAGTTCCTCCGCCGCGTGCTGTTCGAGGTGCCGCCGGGGCCGCCCGAGAAGACGACCCAGGACGCGAACGACGACGGCGACACCGCAACGCCGGCGGACGCGGCGAAGAAGACCGAGGCGCGCGTGGTGGCGAACCGGCCGCTCCCGGCGCGGCGGGCGAAGCTCGACCTGATCGAGGTGATGCGCGACCTGGCGACCGAGGACCGCGAATTCGCCGCCGGCGTGCTCCCCCTGCTCGACGAGTTCCTCCACTCGCGCGGGGCGAGCGAGCGGGCGGCGTGCCTCGTCGCCGTCACCCGCGTCCGCCACCGCCACCCCGAGCTGAAGGCGGGTGCGCCATGACGCCCGAAATGGAGGCGCTGGTTCGCCGGCAGTTGGAGCAGTTGCGGGCGGCGATCGACCGCCTGCCGCCCGAGCAGCGGGCTGCCGTCGAGGCGCAGATCCAGTCGCTGACCGCGAAACTCGGCAACACGAACCCGGAGCTGGCCGGCGTGCTGTTCGGGAAGCCGGCCGGCGGTACCGGCGAGAAACACCTGACGTACCGCGGGCACCTCCGCGCCGTGGCCGGCGTCGGCGGGTCGCTCGTGTTCGTCACCGAGCACCCCGAGGGGCAGCCGACCGCCCTGTTCCGCCTCGACGCCGACACGCTGAACCTGACCGAGCAGCCGCTGCCGTGCGGCGGGGTGGCGCTCGCGGTCGCCGGCGACCACGTCTACGTCGCCGGCACCGACCGGCGCGTCTACGCCGCGGCCGGCGCCGCGGCGCCGAAGCCGCTCGCCGGGCCGTTCGACGCGCCGGTCGCCGCGCTCCTCGTCGCGGCCGGCGACCGCCTCGCGGTGCTGGCCGGGGCGAACCTACTCCTCGTGTCGCGGGCCGACGGCAAGGTGCTGCAAACGCTCGACCTGCCCGACCGCGGCACGTGCCTCGCCGCCGACCGCTCCGGGCAGTGGATCGCCGCCGGCACCGAGAAGGGGACGGTGGCGGTGTTCGACGGCCAGGACCGCGCCGAGTTCGAGCGCTCCGACGCGGACCGCCTCCACGACGGCGCCGTGACGGCGCTCCTGTTCGAGCCGGAGGAGCTGCGCTTCTTCTCGGCCGGCGCCGACCGCAAGCTCCTCAGCACGCACGCCCGCGGCCGCCTCGAACCGGAGGACAAGGGCCGCGACAACACCCACGAAGACCTCGTGACGGCGATGCTGCTGACGCCGACGGGCGACCGCTTCGTCACCGGCGGCCGCGACGCCGTACTGAAGACGTGGCCGCGCGCCGGCGGCGTGAAGCCGGCCACGCTCAAGGACGGCATCGGCAAGGTGGTCGGGCTCGCGGTGGTGACGGCGTACAACCAGCCCCGACTGGCGGTGGCCTGCGACGACGACACGATCCGCTTCGTCGAACTCGACGCCGAGGGCCGCTTCGGCGCGGTCGTCGGCCGCGTGTTCGGCGCTGTTGACCGCGCGAAGCACGAGGCCGGGCAGCACGACGCGAAGCGGCGCGAGAAAGCCTTGCGCGATGCCGCGGCGTGGAACGACGTCGCCGGCCTCGACCTCCTCGCCGCCCGCCTCGACGCCGACCCGGACCACCAGCTCCGCCTACTCGCCGCCCAGCTCCTCGCCGCGTCGCCGAACCCGCGGGCGGTGGCGCTGCTCGAAGCCGCCGTGCGGCACAAGGACGAGAAGGTCCGCGTCGAGGCGTTCCGCGGCCTTCAGAAGCACCTCGGCGCGGACAACCTGAAGCCGATCGACCTGGCGCTGAAGGCCGGCAAGCCGGACGTGGGCGTGCTGGCGGTGGCGGCACTCGAACCGCTGGCGGCGCGCGACGACCAGGCGCTCGCCCGCCTCACGGACGCACTCGACCACGCCGCCTGGGACGTGCGGAAGGCCGCGCTCGCCGCGCTCGAAGCGGTCTTCCCGGCGCCGTCGCCCGAGGCCGGGCTGGCGGGGCTCGGGTCGAAGCACGGCGACGTGCGCGCCGCGGCGCTGGTGCGGTTCTTCGAGCGGAACCAGCTTTCCGACCCGCGCGCCACCGCCGCCGTCCGCCGCCGCCTCGAGGACGACGACTCCGGCGTCCGCCGCGTGGCCTTCCTCCTCACCGTGCTCGCGCGGCCGACGCTGGCGCGGACGCTGCGCGCGGCCGACGACGAGCTCCACCGCCAGCTCGCCGAGCTCGACAAGGCCGAGAAGCCCGCCGCGGCCGGCGCCGCGCTCGACGCGGCCGACTACGACGTGCCCCTCCAGGCGACGGCGGCGCGGGCGCTCGACACCTGCCTCCGCGGGGCGCGGGCGCTGGCGACGCTCGGCGACGCCCGGGCGTTCGGGCTGCTCATCCAGCTCAGCCGGGAGGAGAGCGCGGCGGCGCGCGTCGAGGTGTGCCGCGCGCTCGCCACGCTCAACGACCCCCGCGCGTCTGCCCGGCTGCGGTCGCTCCTGTTCGACCCGGACTCGTCGGTGCGCGACGCCGCGTACTCGGCTCTGGCGCGGCTGGAGGCGGCGGCCCCGCTCGCCGTCGCCGAGTCCGGGCTGACGGCCGCGGCCGAGGACGTGCGCCGCCGCGGGCTGCAAACACTGGTCGAGGTGGTGCGCCGGGAGCCGCCGGCCGGCGCGCCCGACGCCGCCGCGTCGCCCGCGTGGGCGCTGCTGGCGCGGGCGCTCGACGACGACGCGCCGGCGGTGCGGACCGAGGCGTGGAAGGCGGTGCTGAAGCTGAACGCCGGGGAGCCGGGGCTGCGCTTCGCCCGCCGCTCCGCGCACGCCGACGTGCGCCGGGAGGTGCTGACCGAAGCCGCGGCACGGCCGGACGAGCCGTGGGCGCCGGCGTTCGTCTTCGACTACTTCAACGACCCCGACCCGGCGCTCCGCACGGAGGCGTTCGCCCAGGCGACGCGCAAGACCAAGGAGCTCACGCCGCTGGAAGCCGCGCTGGCGTCGCTCTACGCCGACACGCGGCTCGCGGCGATCGACGCGCTGGAGAAGAAGCACACGAAGCCGGCGCAGGCGCTGCTCGTCCGTGCCCTCGCCGACGCCGACCGCGACAACCGCCTCCTCGCGCTGACCGCGCTCGTGGACGAGGACGCCCGCGCCGCGCTGGTCGACGCGCTGGCCACGCCGCACGCCGACGTGCGCGCCCGCGCCGCGTCGGCGCTCGCGCGGCACGGCGACCCGGCCGCGCTCGCACCACTCCTCGCGCTGGTCGGCACGCCGGAACCGACCGAGGCGGAGCGCGTGGCGGCGTGGACGGACGCGACCGAAGCCGCACTCGCCGGGCTGACGGAGCTCGCCGACCCCGCCGCCGTCCCCGCCGTCCGCCCGCTGCTGGAGAGCAAGCACGCCGCCGTCCGCAAGGCGGCGGCCGCGGCGCTCGTCGGTTCGGCCATCTCCGGCACGGCGGACGTGCTCCGCGCGATGCTCGTCCACGCCGACCCGGCGGTCCGACAGTTGGCCGTACTCGGCCTCGCCCGCCTCGGCGGCGCGTCCGTCGTCGGCCGGCTGCTCGCGCCCGAACTGGCGCCGGGGGCGGTGCTCGCCGCCGCGGTCGCGCTCGGCGAGGCGGGCGAGCGCGTGGTCGCGGTGCTGCTCGACCACGCGGACGAGGGCGTCCGCACGGCGGCGCGGCTCGTCGAGCTACTGGCGGAACTGCGCGACCAGTCCGGCGACGCGCGCCGCTGCCTGGAGTGCCTGTCGGCGAAGGCACCGCGCACGCGCCTCGCCGGGGCGCAAGGGCTGGAGCTCTACGCCGACCCGGCGGCGTTCCGCGCGTTCGTCGTCGAACTCGTCAACGACCGCGGCGACGAGGCGGCGTGGAAGATCCCCCCCGAGACGGTGGACGCCCTCGCCGCGGTGCTGGTCGGCGCCGCGCCGCCGCTGCGGGCGCGGGCGGTCGGACTGCTCGCCTGGCTCGCCGAGAAGGAGCAGGCCGGCTGGAACCAGGCGTGGGCCGTGTTCGCCAAGCGCTTCGCCGCCGAGATCGCCGCCGCGGAGGCCGCCGCGCCGCCGCGAACCGTATCGCAGTTGTCCGCCGCCGCGGCGAAGGAACTGGCGTTCGGCGCGTACATCGGGCTCGTCCGCGAGCAGGGGAGTTCGACGGCGACGCCGGCGGTGGCGCGGGTGCGGCAGACGGCGCTCGCGCGGGTGCTCGCGGTCGCGTCCGCCGACGCCGCGTACCGCCCCGCCGCGTTCCCGGTGCTCATGCAGGCGCTCGCCGACCCGAACCAGCCCGTCCGCTTCCAGGCGTTCGAGCAGCTCTTGGCGCTCGGCTTCGACCGCACCCGGCTCGGCGCCGAGGCGCTCGAAACCGGCCACACCGACCTCGGCGTGAAGGGGCTCGAACTCCTCACCGACGGCACCTCGTCCGGCGACGGCGACGCGGTGCTGGAGCGCGTGCTGCTGGCCCGCACCGACGACCTGGCGACCGAGGCGGCCAAGCTGCTCGCGGCCCGGCGCGGGCTGGTGCCGGTGGCGGCGACCGCGCTCGCCGCCGCCCACGACCCGCTGCGGCGGCAGGCGGTGCAGTGGCTCGCCGGCGAGTACGAGAAGTCGGCGGACGCGCAACAGGCGCTACGCACGGCGCTCGGGTCGCGCTACCGCAAGGTGCGCGAGGCGGCGGCGTTCGAGCTCGCCGCGAAGCGCGACCCGGCGGCGTTCGACGCACTCGTCGCGCTCCTCCGCGAGGCCGACGAGCCCGGCCGACAGACCAGGCTGATCGAGGCGATCCAGCCGCTCAACGACCCGCGCGCCGCGGCGGCGTTCCTCGACCGCGTCGAGACCGACCCCGCCGGCACCGCCCCGGCCGTGGCGCTGCTCGCGGCGGCCGGCGCGGCGCGGCGGCCGGAAGTCGCCGACCGCCTCTTCGACTTCGCCGCCCGCAAGAAGGAGTGGCGCGCCGCGGCGTTCGACGCGGTCCTCGTGACGAGTGGGTTCGACCAGCCGATCGACGACCCGACCGACGACCGGCCGGACCGCACGTGGGAAGAGAAGCAGCACCCGCGCCGCCCGGCGCTGCTGGCACGCCTCCTCGACCGCGCGATCGCCGCCGGGATGGACGTGTTCGTGGCGAACCTGCTGCCGGCGGCGCGCTGGTGCCGCGGGGCGGAGGTCGATGAACCGCTCGCGCTGCTCACCGCGAACCCCGACCCGGAACTGCGCCGCGAGGCCGTGACGGCACTGGGCTGGCGGTTCAAGAAGCGCGGCGCGCCGGCCGACGCGCTGCTCCGGGCGCTCAAGCACAAGGACGCGACCACGCAGTTCCTCGCCGCCGAGGGGCTCGCCCGCGGCGGCCGCGCGGACGGCATCAACGTCCTCCTCTCGGCGATCGACTACCTCGACGACGTGGGGCTGCGGGCGCGGGCGGTGCTCGCGCTCGGCGAGCTCGGCGACGCCCGCGCCCTCGACGTGCTCCTCCGCCTCGCCGGCGAAGACGGCCACGCGCTGCAAGAACCGGCGGCGGAGGCGATCGGTCACCTGCGCCGCTCGCCCGACGCGGAGAAGATCGGCCGCCTCCTCGAACGGTTGGCGAAGTGATCCGCCAGAGGGCGACGGACAAGCAGAACTGGCTCGTCCGCCGCGTCGCGGTCGAACAACTCGGCCACAAGGACGAACCGGCCAACCGCGACCTGCTGCTCAAAGTGCTGCGGACCGACCACGAGTTCCACGTTCTCGAAAAGGCGTTCCACGCCGCCCGCCGCCTGTTCGGCCGCGACTCGCTGGAGCCGCACGTCGCGCTCGTCCAACACGAGCAGGCGACGTACTGGCTCGAACAGACCGACGCGCTCGGCGAGGACGTGCTGAAGGCCGTGACCGAACGCGGCGACGTGCTCCGCATCCTCGACGTGTTCCCGCGCTGTACGCCCGAGATTCAAGAAGCGTTGGAAGCGAGCCTCCTTTCCCGCGCTACGATCCCGGCGAAGGACGCTCTGGCGGCACTGGCGGGCACGAACGCGGGCACGATCCGCCTCGCGGCGCGGCTGCTCGGGCGTGCCGGCAGTGGCGACGCCGCGACGACGGCGTCGCTCGCCGCGGCGCTGGCGAAGTTGCTGGCGGTGTGGGACGGGCGGCGGAAGAAGTATGGCACGGACCAGGAGCAAGCCGCCCTCGCGCCGGTCGCCGACGCGCTCCGGGCGGTGGCGTGGGCCGCGTGCCGGCTCGGCGCGACCGGGCGCGTCGCCGAACTCGCCTTGTCGCGCACCGACGACCCGCTGTTCCGCCCGGTCCGGCACGACCTGGTTCGCTCCCTCGCGGCGAGCGAACCGAGCGAAGCCGTCCTCGCGGCGATGGACGCGCTCGCCCGCGGCACCGACCCCGTCGTGCGCGAGGTCGCCGCCGCGGTGCTGAGCCGTCACGACCCCGCCCGCGCCGCGGCGCTGCTCGACTCACTCGCGTCCGACCGGCCGAGCTTCACCAGGCTGGTCGCGGGGCGCGAGCTGCCCGCCGCGGCGGCGTTCGTACGCACGGCCGCCGCGCAGGTTCACACGCAGTCGGTGGCGCTGCCGGCGGTGGTCGCAGCGAAGGACGTGGCCGTGCTCGCGGCGGTGGCGAAGGACCGCAAGAAGCCGGAGGCGGCGCGGCTCGGGGCGATCGAGGGGCTGGGCGTGATGGCGGCGCCGCCGGCCGAGGCGGTGCTGGCCGAGGTCGGGGCGGCCGACGGCGACGACGAGGACGTGCGGAAGGCGGCGTGGCGGGCGCTGCGGCGGTCGAAGCGGGCGCGGCACGCCGGGGGGGCGACGGCATGAGCACCGGGAACGACCCGCCGGCCGAGGGCGACGCCGCCACGCCGGCCCACCTCGCCTACGCCGGCGCCAGCCGGGTCGCCACGGCCGGCAACGCCGCCGACGTGGAACTGTTCGGCAACCTCGACCGCCCGCCGGTCCGGTTCGCCGCGCACGTCAAAGACCCGCTCCGGTTCCGCGAGGCGCTGTCGGCGCTGTACGCGGTCGTCGGGTCCGACTACCGCTACGTCCCGAAGGACCGCACCGCGTACCTCGCCTACCTGCGCCTCAAGCGCGACACCGCCGGGCAGAGCATCTGGAAGGCCCAGCAGGCGTACTTCGCGTGGCTCCTCCGCAACGACCCGCTCGCGTTCTGCATCCTCGACCCGGTCGTCACCGTCCACCCCGACCAGGTGATGTTCGAGGTGTTCGGCAAGGACGAGAGCACGTATGCCTGCCTCGCGTTCGACCGCAAGGCGTTCGACCAGGAGGCCGCCGGGCCGGCGTGCGGCACGACGAACGTCGACTTCAGCGCGGCGCTGTACGACGGCGTGCAGCGCGTCCGCGGGTACAAGACGACCCGGCTGTCGGTCGGCGCCGAGGGCGTGGCCGTCGCCGCGGGCGAGCGCGAGGTGATCGAGAAGCAGATCCGCGTCCCCGACTCCTGGCTCCGCGGCTTCCTCCAGGTGCAGTCGGCGGCGACGCTCCCGTTCGACCACTGCCGCCTCGCCCCGGTGGACGTGTACAACCTGCTCCGCACCCTGCGCATGAATGCCGACCAGAAGGGGAAGCGGCGCGGGCTGCGGTTCGAGCTCGTCCCCGCCGAGCCGCCACGCATGGTCGTCGAGCCGCGCGAGACGGTGCTGCCGGCGACCGGCGACGTGTTCCGCGGCAAGGCGGCGCGCGTCGTCCGCGTGTGGGGCCGCCGCCGGCTGATGACCGTGCGCCGGCTCCTCCCGTTCGTCGAGGCGGTGGACGTGTACTTCCTCGGCAGCGGCCTGCCGAGCTTCTGGGTGTTCCGCGCCGGCGACGTGACGCTCACGCTCGGGCTCACCGGCTTCACCGGGTCGAACTGGTCGCAGGCGCTCGGGTTCGACCTGCTCCTCCCCCGCAAGACGCAGCCGACCGACCCGCTGAAGAAGGTGCTCGCCTACCTCGGCGACGACGTGTGGGCGGCGGACACGAAGACGCTCGCCGCGCAGACCGGCGTGAAGGGCTCGGCGCTGCTGGAGGCGCTCCAACTCGGCTGCCAGCACGGGCAGCTCATGTTCGACATCGCCACCGGCCTGTACCGCCTCCGCCCGGTCGCCGCCGGCCCGCTCGACCTCGCCCGCCTCCAGTACCGCAACCACCGCGAGAAGGTGGCGTTCGACCTGATGACCCGCCGCGGCGCGGTGCGCATCGCCTCCGAGAACCGCATCGCCGGGCAGGGGCTGGAACTCACCGGCGAGGTGTCGGTGGCCGAGGACAAGCGCGACTACCGCCCGCAGATGCTCCTCGCCGACGAGGGGCAGGTGAAGCGGGCCGTCTGCACGTGCGCGGCGTTCCGGAAGCAGGGGCTGAAGGGCGGGCCGTGCGTCCACCTGATCGCGCTGCGGCTGGCCTATGCCGACCGCGAGGCGAAGCGCGCCGCGGCCGACGACGCGGTGACGTTCGAGACGCGCGCGTTCACCCGCCGCGCCGGCGGGGCGGAGACGGTGGTGCAGGTGTCGCTGGAGCGCCGCCAGCTCCGCCTCCGCTGGGGCGAGGCGGGGAAGGCGATGCGCGTGCAGTCGTTGCGGTTCAACGACGAGGCCGCGGCCCGCGGTGCGTACTTCGCGCGGGTGACGGAGTTGCAGGCGAAGGGGTATTTGGACGCGGTGGCGGAGTAGCGCGACCGGCCGGCGGTCGTGTCTGTTACCGATCGGCGTTACGCCCGACCGCCCAAACCGAAACGTCTTCCGGGTTCGCTCATGACCACGCCGCGCACCGACCCGCTCACCCTCTGGCGGCAGATCGACCAGGCCGGCGGCGTGCGCGCCTACGTCGATTCGCAGCTCCGCGAGCGCGGGTTCCTCGTCGAGCGGCGCGACGCGGACAAGATGTCCGACCGCGAGAAGGACCAGTACAAGAAGGCGCTCAAGCAGGAGGCCGCCGAGCGCAAGACGCTCGCCCGCGAGGCGTGGCGGGCGTACCGGGCCGCCCACATCGTCCACCTCGGCGACGGCGTGTTCTGGTCGGACTCCGCGAAGGCGGACAAGTGGGACACGCCGAACAGCGAGGAGCGCGCCGCCGAGAACGAGCTCCCGCCGCTCGACTCGCCGGCCCAACTCGCCGGGGCGCTCGGCGTCACCGTCGCCCAGCTCCGCGGCATGACGTACCACCGCGACGCGGCCACGTCGCTCCACTACCGCCGGTTCGCCATCCCGAAGCGCGACGGCACCGAGCGCCCCATCTGGGCGCCGCTCCCGCGGCTCAAGGCCGCCCAGACGTGGGTGCTCCACAACATCGTGGAGCGCCTGCCGGTCCACGGCGCGGCGCACGGGTTCCTCGCCGGCCGCTCCACGCTCACGAACGCGGCGGCCCACACGAACGCCAAGCTCGTCCTCAAGATGGACGTGAAGGAGTTCTTCCCGACGGTGACGTGGCGGCGGGTGAAGGGCGTGTTCCGCCGGGCCGGCTACCGCGAGCGCGTGGCCACGCTCCTCGCGCTGCTCTGCACCGAGTCGCCGCGCGAGGTCGTGCCGCACGCCGGCACGACGTACTACGTCAGCCTCGGCCCGCGCTGCCTGCCGCAGGGCGCGCCGACCAGCCCGGCCCTGACGAACGCGCTGTGCCTGCGGCTCGACCGCCGGCTCACGGGGCTGGCGGCGAAGCTCGGCTGGCGCTACACCCGCTACGCCGACGACCTGACGTTCAGCCTCCCTGCCGCGCACGCCGGCCCGCCGCGGCTCGGGGCGCTGATCGGCTGCGTGGCGCGCGTCGTGGAGAAGGAGGGCTTTCAGGTCCACCCGGAGAAGACGCGGGTGGCGCGCCCGGGCGGGCGGCAGACGGTGACGGGGCTGGTGGTGAACGGCGACGCCGCGCCGCGCACCCCGCGGAAGCTGCGGCGGGAGTTGCGGGCGGCACTGCACAACCGCAAGGTCGGCAAGCCGCGGCCGGACGGCGAGACGGCGGCGCAGTTGCACGGGCTGGCCGCCTACGTCTACATGACCGACCCCGCGCTCGGCCGCAAGCTCCTCGCCGAGATCGACGGCCTCCCCTCCTGACCCGCCGCCGCTCAGCAGCGGAGGTCGGGCGCGAGCGAGTACCAGCGGACCGTGCCGTCGTGCTCGTACACGACCATGATCAACGCGCCCGGGTGTTTGAACTCCGTCCGCCCCTCGGTCGCGCCGCACCGCCAGTACCACCCGCCCTTCGCGGTGAAGTCGTCCACGCCGGTGTCGGCCCGGAAGACGCGCATCGTCCCGCGGCGGACGATCACGTCCTCGCGTTCGCCCTTCGCGTTCCGCGCCGACGTGACGATCAGGTTGAAGCTGCGCGGCGCCTCCGCGTCCACCTTCGTCGTCGCCTGCTCGGCGAACATCATCCCCTCGGGGTTCCCGCCGTTGACGTCCAGGACCCCCTCCGCGAACGACCGCTCCGGCACGACGGCCTTTCGCGCGGCGGCCGGCTCCGCCGGGACGACCTGCGGCGCCGCGGCCGGCGGCTGACCCGCCGCCCGCGTGCGGTCCGCCCACCCGCCGGCGCCGGCGCACACCGCCGCCGTCAGTGCCACCAGGGCCGTCTTGAGCGTGCTTCGTGACATGGCCCGGACCACTCCTGTCGTGAGCGCGGCGACCGCGGGCGAAACCGCCCCGCGCCCGGCCGCGATTCGGATCGTGGAACTCATCACCCCGGCCGGCACGCCCGCCGACCACGCGACCGCGCCGGCGGCCGCCCCGTACCCGCACCGGGTGAGACGCCTGGCGAGCAGCGCCCGCGCCCGGGAAAGTCGGCTCGCCACCGTCCCCTCCGGGCACCCCAGCTCCCGTGCCGCCTCGCGGCCGCTCCGGCTTTCCAGGTCGCACAGCACGAGGACCGTGCGGTACTTTTCCGGCAGCCGGCTCAGCTCACGGTCGAGCACGAGCCCCAGGTCGGCGTCGGCGCCGCGCCCGGGGGCGGGAACGTCGGGCAGGTCCGGCACCGACCGCTCCCGCGCCGCCCGCTTCGCCCGGGTCGCGCGGGCCTTGAGAGCGGTCTGACGGGCGACGCCGTACAGCCAGTTCCCGGCTGTCGTGCGGACCGTCGCGGCGCGGCGGACGAGGACGAGGAACGTGGCCTGGAAGGCGTCCGCGGCGTCGTGGTCGTCGCGCAGCACGCGCCGGCACACGCCCCACACCATCGGGGCGTGGCGGTAGACGAGCGCCTCCAGCGCCGCCGGGTCGCGGCGGTCCACGACGCCCGCCAGGAGCTCGTCGTCGGTCAGGTCGGCCCCGGCCGGCGGCGCGCCGCCCAGGTGCCGGATGAAGTCGGTCAGCGGGCTGGTCGGCATCCGCGTCCTCGCGGCCTCGGGTCGCCCCCCGACAGTAAAGTGCCCGCTCGCGCGGGTTTCTTCCACGATTCCGCGCGAGAGCACAGCGGCGAACGGCCGGCGTGAGCCGGCTGGTCGTTGGTGCAGGTGCCTGGTCGTTGGTGCAGGTGCCTGGCACGGCGACCGGTCACCCACGTTGTCCGCACGAGTACCCGTACCAACGACCGGCCGGCTCACGCCGGCCGTTCGCCCGGCCCTACCCCGCCTTGCGGTAGTGATCGACCAGCGGGTAGCGCGCCGCGTACAGCGCGAAGGCGAGCGCGGCGGCGAACGCGAAGGCGGCGAAGAAGAACATCTGGAACCCCATCACGCTCACGCCCGACTGCCGGATCGCCCCGGTCACGGCGTCGTTGCGGACGGCGGTGTTCACCAGCAGCACCCACAGGTTGCCGACCGTCACCGACAGGCTCCAGAACGCCAGGATGGCGCCCTTCATCGGCGCCGGCGCCTGGCTGTACGCGAACTCCAGCCCCGTCGCCGACACCAGCACCTCGCCGAGCGTCAGCAGCGCGTAGGGGAGCACCTGCCACCCGATCGACACCGGCTCGCCGCCGTCGATCACCAGTTGGAGCACGCCGGCCGCCACCCACGACAGGCCGGACAGCGCGATGCCGCTCCCCATGCGCCGCAGCGGCGTCGGCTCGATCCCGCGCTTGCGCAGCGCGGGGTACAGCACGAGGTTGTTGAACGGGATGAGCAGCATCACGAGCAGCGGGTTCAGCGCCTGCATCTGCGCCGGCTCGAACCACGACGGCTTCGTCATCCCGTTGGCCTGGAGCACCCACGTCGAGGCCTTCTGGTCGAACAGCGACCAGAACGGCGTCACCAGCGCGAACAGCACGAGGATGCGCAACACGCTCCGCGCGCCCTCCACGGCGTCGGCGGGGTGTGCCGCCCGCGCGCGGTCGAGCTGCCACCACGTCCCCACGCCGGCGAAGCCGATCACCGCGACGAGCGCCAGGCACCACCACTGCGCCACGCCGAGGATCGGGTGCGAGCTCGTCAGCATTCGCCCGAGGTCGACAAACCCGAGCACCACGCCCGCCACCGCCGCGGCCGCGCCGACGAGCGCGAGAGCCAGCCCCGACCGCCCCTCGCCCGGCGCGGCCAGTGCGCTGCGGGCGACGCGCACGAACGAGTCCGGGTGCGGCGGCGCCGGCGGCACGTCCACGTACAGCCGCCGGCCGAGCCAGAGGATGACGGTGGAGACGAACATCAGGATGCCGGGGACGCCGAACGCGACCGCCGGCCCGAGGTGGCGCAGGAACGCCGGCATGAGGAGCGACGCGAAGAACGACCCGAAGTTGATGATCCAGTAGAAGGCGTCGAACACCACCTTCGCCAGCGACTTGTTCGACTGGTCGAACTGGTCGCCGACGAACGCCGACACGCACGGCTTGATCCCGCCCGACCCGAGGGCGATGAGGACCAGCCCGAGGTAGAACCCGGACTTCTCGGTCACGAACAGCGCCAGGCACGCCTGCCCGACGCAGTAGACGAGGCTGAGGTAGAGGATCGTCCGGTACTTCCCGAGGAACCGGTCGGCGACCCAGCCGCCGAGGAGCGGGCAGAAGTAGACGCCGAGGACGAACGTGTGGAACACCTCCTTCGCCGCCCCCTCGCGCTCGGCCTGCGGCACGAGTTCGGTGGCGCCGAACAGCAGCGCCGACGACGCCAGGAACGGGGTGAGGATGTTCCGCATCCCGTAGAACGAGAAGCGCTCGCACCCCTCGTTCCCGATGATGTAGGCGATCTGCCGCGGCATCTTTCCGCGGCCCGCGGCGGGGGGCGGCGCGGCCTCGGTCGGTGCGGTCTCGGTCGAAGCGGACACGTCGAATCCCCCGCGGGCCGGGCCGGGTACGTTTCTGCGAAGATACCCGATCGGGTGGCGGCGGACACGGTTTCTTCAAGGTCGGGTGTGCCGACCGATGTCGGCAACGGGATGTTAGGCCGCGGCGCGAGCCGCGGATTGGCCGGACACCCCGCGGCTCGCGCCGCGGCCTAACACGTGTTCGCCGAAATCGGTCGGCACACCTTCAAGGTCGGCCGCCGGGCGGCGAATCACCCGGCGGTCCCATCCCCCGAAGAGAGGCTCCCGATGACACGCATCGCGGCGGCGGTCCTGACGGCCGGGTTCGTGACGGCGGCGGTGGCGACGGCGCAGCCGGACGACGCGAAGGCGGCCCGCGCCCTGGTGGACAAGGCGATCAAGGCGCACGGCGGGGCGGAGAACGTGGCGAAGTTCAAGGCGTCGGTCACCGGGTTCAAGGGCACGTTCCACGGCATGGGGGTGGCGGTCCCGATGACCGGCGAGATCTCGATCCACGCCGCCGAGCGGC
Organism: bacterium; assembly: GCA_017308215.1. Taxonomy (GTDB): domain Bacteria; phylum Planctomycetota; class Planctomycetia; order Gemmatales; family Gemmataceae; genus Urbifossiella. Next base: position 16,859 of record JAFKFQ010000399.1, read on the forward strand.
TGAAGGTCGACATCGAGATCGAGGCCGGCGGGCAGAAGTTCCCGTTCGTCAGCGTCGTGAACAAGGACAAGGGGTGGGTCAAGATCGCCGGCGACGTCAAGGAGATGGGCAAGGACGAGGTGGCCGAGGCGCGCGAGAACCTGCACACCGGGTGGGTGGCCTCGCTCGCCCCGCTCGTGTCCGGCAAGGGGTACACGCTCGCCACCGCGGGCGAGCTGCTCGTCGACGACAAGGCCGCGCTCGGGGTGAAGGTGTCGGCGAAGGGGCGGCGCGACGTGACGCTGTACTTCGACAAGGAGACGGGGCTGCTCGCCCGGTACGACTCGACCGTGAAGGACGAGGGGAGCGGCCGCGAGGTGGCCGAGGAGACGACGCCGGGCGAGTACAAGGACGTGCAGGGGACGAAGCAGGCGGCGAAGTTCGTGGTGCGGCGCGACGGCAAGCTCCACATGGAGGGCGAGGCGACGAGCCACACGCTCTCCGAGGCGCTGGACGCCGGCGGCTTCGCCCGGCCGTGAGCGGCCCAGAATCCCGGGCAAAACCCGCCAACGCCGGGCGCGCCCCGGCGTTCGCCCCGGGTAGAGCGGTGCGGCGGCACCGGCTCACCCGGGGGGTTGTGCCATGCTGCGTCGGAAACTGTTCTGGAACGTCCCGCTGGCCGGGGCGATCGGCGCCGGCGTCGCCGCCGACCGGTTCCTCACCGCCGCGGCGACGGCCGAGGCGAGGCAAGACCTGAAGCCGGCGGTCACGCTGCCGGTCACCCGCGTCGTCCTGCTCAACAGCGGCGTCGGCTACTTCTCGCGCTCGGGCGAGGTGGACGGCGACGCCCGCGTCGACCTCGCGTTCGACGAGCTCGACGTCAACGACCTCATCAAGAGCATGGTGCTCGAGGACTTCGGCGGCGGCCGCATCGCGGCGGTGAGCTACGACGGCCGCGAGCCGCTCGAGCGCACGCTGGCCAGCTTCTCGATCAACCTCAACGGCGAGCCGACGTTCGCCAGCATCCTCCAGCAGGCCCGCGGCGAGCGCGTCGAGGTCACGACCGCGCCGACGGCCCAGAACCAGCCCGGCAAGCTGACCGGCGCCGTCGTCGGCCTCGAGGTGCAGGTCGCGGCGGTCGGCCCGGCGCAGATGCCGGTGCAGGTGCTGAACCTGTGGTGCGCGGAGGGGATGCGCTCGGTGCGGCTGCAAGAGGTGCAACAACTCCGCTTCCTGAACCCGGTCATCGAGAGCGAGTTCCGCCGCGCCCTCGAAGTCCTGGCGCGGAACCACGACACGCAGAAGAAGGCGGTGAGCGTCCACTTCGCGGGCGACGGCAAGCGGCGCGTGCAGGTCGGGTACGTCATCGAGTCGCCGATCTGGAAGGCGAGCTACCGGCTCGTCCTCGACGCACAGGGCAAGGGCGCGAAGCCGTACCTCCAGGGCTGGGCGGTCGTCGAGAACACGACCGACGAGGACTGGAACGGCGTCCGCATGGCGCTCATCAGCGGGCGGCCGATCAGCTTCAAGATGGACCTGTACGATCCGCTCTACGTCCCCCGCCCGACCGTGGAGCCGGAGCTGTTCGCGTCGCTCCGCCCGCCCACGTACGACGGCGGTTTCACCGCCCGCGCCCCGCGCGCCGATGCGGCGATGATGGGAAACGCGGGCAACCCATTCTTCGGCGGCCAGCACGCGGGTGGCGTCGGCGGCTACCACAGCGGGGGCGGGCAGTTCGGCCTCGGCGGGGGCGGCGCGAGCTTCCTCGGGGGGGGCGGGTTCGGCGGCGGGGGTGGCGTCGGGAACCCGTTCTTCGGCGGTGTGCCCGAGGCGAGCTTCGCGGAGTCGTCCCGGTCGGGGCGGCGGATGCGGCTCGCCGAGGGCGGCGAGGGACGCGGGCGGGCCGTCGACATCGGCAAGGAACTCGCCGACCGGCTCGGCACCGCGGCCGTCATCAACGCCGCCACGGCCGGGAAGCTGGGCGACCACTTCCAGTACGCGATCGACCACCCGGTCTCGCTGGCCCGGCAGAAGTCGGCCCTCCTGCCGATCGTCGGCAAGGACGTGGAGGGCACGCGGGTGAGCATCTACAACCCCGCCGTGCAGCCGAGGCACCCGCTCCTCGGGCTGCGGTTCAAGAACACCTCGGGCGTCCACCTGTCGCAGGGGCCGATCACCGTCTTTGAAGGCAGCACCTACGCCGGCGACACCCGCGTCCTCGACGTCCAGCCCGGCGAGGAGCGGTTCGTGTCCTACGCCGTCGACCTCGGCACGGACGTGGAGGCGCAGGACGGGCCGGCGACGACGCGACTGACGCGGGTGCGGGCGGTGAAGGGCGTGGTCGAGACGACGAACCGGGAGCGGCTGGAGAAGCGCTACCGCGTCGCCAACCGCTCGCAGACCGACCGCACGCTCGTGATCGAGCACCCGAACAGCACGACCACCGGCTACAAGCTCGTCGAGACGCCGCCGCCGGTCGAGGACACGAAGGACTACTACCGCTTCCAGCTCGCGGTGAAGGCGGGCGAGCAGACGGTCTTCGCGGTCACCGAGGAGCGCGACGTGGCGACCACGGTCCAGTTGTCGAACGACCCGGACCAGCAGATCCGGTACGTGATGAGCCTGACCGCGGCGACGCCGGCGCTGAAGCAGAAGCTGGCCGAGGCGCTGAAGCTCAAGACGGCGTGGGACGGCCAGCTCCGCGACCTGAACCGGGTGAAGGCCGACCGGGCGCGCGTCGAGGGCGACCAGGAGCGCATCCGGAAGAACCTGGCGGCGACCCCGCGGGAGGCGGAAGTGTACCAGACGTACCTGCGCCGCCTCGCCGAGCAGGAACGCGAGATCGACGGGCTGACCGCCAACGAGCGGACGCTGGCGGCGGCCGAGTTCGCCGCGCGGAAGGCGTTCGAGGACTTCCTGGCGAGCCTGACCGACTGATGCCCGAAGGCAGAACGGACAGGATAACAGGATGAACAGGATGCCGAACCCAGGCAGAAGGCCCGGTTTGACATCCTGTTCATCCTGTTATCCTGTCCGTTCTGCCTTCGGTACGAGGCGGGGCGTCTCGAACCGGCGCCCCGCCGCTACACTGCCCTCATGACCCCGCCCGCGCCCCGCCGCAGCTTCCTCACCGCCCGGTGGTGCCACCTCGTCCTGGCGAACTACCCCGTCCCCGACGACCTCGTCCGCCCGCACCTGCCGCCCGGCGTCGAGCTCGACCGGCGCGACGGGTCGGCGTGGTGCAGCCTCGTCGGGTTCCAGTTCCTCGACACCCGCGTCCTCGGCGTCGGCTGGCCCGGCTACCGCCACTTCCCCGAGTGGAACCTCCGCTTCTACGCCCGCCGCGGCGCCGAGCGCGGGGTGTGCTTCGTCCGCGAGTTCGTGCCCCAACGGCTCGTCGCGGGGCTCGCCCGGCTGATCTACAACGAGCCGTACCGCGCCGCCCGCATGACGATGGACGTGCGGGACGCGCCCGACGCCGTAACCGCCCGCTACACGGTGAACTGGGGCGGGCGGACGCACGCGCTCCGCGCCGTGGGAGCGAGGGCGGCGGTGCGGCCGGCGGCGGACAGCGCCGAACACTGGTTCAAGGAGCACAGTTGGGGCTTCGGCACCAGCCGCCGCGGCGGGCTCATCCGCTACGAGGTCAGCCATCCCGAGTGGGACATCCACCTGGTCACCGACTTCGCGGCCGACGTAGACTGGGGGGTGCTGTACGGCCCGGAGTGGGCGGTGATGAATGGCCGCGCGCCGGCGGGTGTGGTGCTCGCGGCCGGGTCCGCGGTGAGCGTGTACCCGCGGGGCCGGGCGTGACCCGCCCCCCCGCTTGGCCCGGTTCGTACAGCTCTCCGGTACGTCGGCCCCCGAATGCACCTCGGTGTCGTGTGCCCCCAGCCCCGAACCCCAGAACCCCGAAGCGGGTCGCGGTCCTCGGGTCCACCGGGTCGATCGGGGTCAGCACCCTCGACGTGGCCCGGCACCTGCCCGACCGGCTGCGAGTCGTCGGCCTGACGGCCAACTGAGTACCAAGCCGCCGGTCGATCCTTCGGCCCGACCGGCTTCACGCGAGGAGGGGCTGGGCGTATGGGATCCTGTGGCACGCTCCTGGTCGCGGCCGCGCTCACCACGACCCAAGGTTTCGAGTCGTTTCGGGAGCGGGTGGCGATCGCCCACATCGTCATCGCCGGGGACCCGTTCGGGGCCGCCCCCGAGCGGCTCCGCGCGGTCCACGTCCTGCGCCAACTGGGCAGCCCGACGGGTTACGACTTCATGGCGGACAACATCCTGCTCATCTGCGATCCTCCCTTCAGGTTTGAGGAGCCGCCGCTCCGGGAGTTGTCACCCTGCTACTACGGCCTTCTCCGTGACGGCAGCGACCAACTCCGGCGCGCGGACGGGGCCGTTGCCACAGCGGTCCTCGGCGCTCTCGACAAGCCGCGGGACGACGGCGAGATCCGACGGTACGCCAGGGTTCTCGGCTCCGTCCTGACAGATCGGGTGGGCAACAGCGGCTACCCGCGTGCCCGCGCGCTCGTCACCGCCGAGCTCGCCCGGCGGCCGGCGGCCGACCGGAGAAGGAATCTGGAACGCTTGTCGGACCAGTTGGACAGGCAGTAGCGGTCGCCGCTCCGTTCGGAGACGCGCAGCGGGCAACCGCCGGGCGCGCGTCGTCCGCTCGGGTGTCGGCGGCGGGAGTGAGTCCGCCGACCGCCGGTGCGGTGGGGGCGGTGGTCTGCAACGCCCCCAACAACCAATCTCAGTACCGCGTCACGGTCACGCACGCCGTGGGCGGGATGGCGTTCGCCGACGCAGAATTGTTCGTGGCGGCCGTGGATCAGATGGCCCGGCCGACCGGTCAGGTGACAGACCTTGACGAGGGGCCGCTCGCCGACGTAGTCACGGATTAGGGTCTGGAGACACCCAGGCCCGGGGCGGCGTGCGGGTCACACAAGGAGGGGTGAGACATGGACGCGGTGATGGCCATGATTGCCGCAGTGGTGTGCGCGCCCGGCGGGGCGACGGCGGTGCCCGAGCGGCTGACGATCGAGCAGATCGTCATCGCCGGGGACCCGTTCGGGGCCGCCCCCGAGCGGCTCCGCGCGGTCCACGTCCTGCGCCAACTGGGCAGCCCGACGGGTTACGACTTCATGGCGGACAACATCCTGCTCAGGTGCGACCCTCCCTTCATGTTTGCCGAGCCGCCGCTCCGGGAGTTGTCACCCTGCTACTACGGCCTTCTCCGTGACGGCAACGACCAACTCCGGCGCGCGGACGGGGCCGTTGCCGCGGCGGTCCTCGGCGCTCTCGACAAGCCGCGGGACGACGGCGAGATCCGACGGTACGCCAGGGTTCTCGGCTCCGTCCTGACAGATCGAGTGGGCAACAGCGGCTACCCGCGTGCCCGCGCGCTCGTCACCGCCGAGCTCGCCCGGCGGCCGGCGGCCGACCGGAGAAGGAATCTGGAGCAGATGCTCGCTCAGTTGGTCGGGGAGTAGTCGTCCGCCGCAGCGGATTAGACCGGTGGGGCCGGCGTCCCGCCGGCCCCACCGGTCTCCCGAGAGTGGGACATCCACCCCGTCACCGGCTTCGCCGCCGACGTGGACTGGGGGGTGCTATACGGCCCGGAGTGGGCGGCGATGACCGGCCGCGCGCCGGCGGGGGTGGTGCTCGCGGCCGGGTTGGCGGTGGGCGTGTCCCCGAAGGGGCGGGCGTGACCCGCCCCCCCGCTTGGCCCGGTTCGTACAATTCTCCGGTACGTCGGCCCCCGAACGCACCCCGGTGTCGTGTGCCCCCAGCCCCGAACCCCAGAACCCCGAAGCGGGTCGCGGTCCTCGGGTCCACCGGGTCGATCGGGGTCAGCACCCTCGACGTGGCCCGGCACCTGCCCGACCGGCTGCGAATCGTCGGCCTGGCCGCACACTCCAACTGGGACCAGCTCGCCGGCCAGTGCCGCGAGTTCCGCCCGCGCTACGCGGTGGTGTGCGACCCCGCGGCGTTCCAGGCCGCCGACCGCTCGGCGTTCCCGCGCGAGACGGAACTCCTCGGCGGGCCGGACGGCGTGGAGAAGCTGGCGACGGCGGCGGACGTGGACGTCGTGGTGTCGGCGGTGGTCGGGGCGGCGGGGCTGCGCGGGACGTGGGCGGCGCTGGAGGCCGGCAAGGACGTCGCCCTGGCGAACAAGGAGACGCTGGTCGTCGCCGGCCCGCTGGTGACGGGGCTCGCCGCCCGCCGCGGGGCGCGGCTGCTCCCGGTCGATAGCGAGCACTCGGCGGTGTTCCAGGCGCTCACCGGGTACACCGCCGCCGACGTGACGCGCGTGGTGCTCACCGGCAGCGGCGGGCCGTTCCGCGGGAAGACGGCGGCGGAACTGGAGCAGGCGACGCCCGAACAGGCGCTGCGGCACCCGACCTGGAAGATGGGGCCGAAGATCACCATCGACAGCGCCACGCTGATGAACAAGGCGCTGGAGGTGATCGAGGCGCGGTGGCTGTTCGACCTGCGGGCCGAGCAGATCGACGTGATCGTCCACCCGGAGTCGGTCGTGCACTCGTTCGTCGAGTTCGCCGACGGGTCGGTGCTCGGTCAGCTGTCGCCGCCGGACATGCGCCTGCCGATCCAGTACGCGCTCCTGTACCCGGAGCGCGTGCCGGGGCCGGCAAAGCGGCTGGACTGGTCGGCGCTGTCCGGGTTAAGGTTCGAGCCGCCGGACCGAACCACGTTCCGGGCGCTCGACCTCGGCTTCGAGGTGGCGCGGCGCGGCGGGACGACCGGCGCCGTGCTGAACGCGGCGAACGAGGAGGCGGTGGGCCGGTTCCTGGGCGGCACGCTGCCGTTCCTCGGCATCGCGCGGTGCTGCCGGGCCGTGCTCGACGCCCACGACTTCGACCCGGCGCCGACCCTCGACCGCCTGCTGGCGCTCGACCGCTGGGCGCGGGCCGAGGCGGCCCGGTACTAATTCCGAGCACAGGGTACAGAACACAGAGTTCGGACCGACCGCCCGAGCCCTGCCTTCGGTACTCTGCACTCCGCACTCTGTCCTCTGTACTTTTCAACATGAGCGATATCGCCACCCCCGGCCCGATCGACCCGAACTCCGGCCAGCCGGACCACCGCGCCGAGGTGGTCGAGGTCAAGTCCTGGCTCCGCCAGAACGTCGTGTCCCTCGCCGTCACCGCGGCCGTGGTCGCGGTGGTGCTCCGCTACCTCGACCCGGTGGACACGATCAAGGTCGTCCTCGGCCTCGGGTTCATCATCTTCATCCACGAGCTCGGCCACTTCCTCGCCGCGAAGTGGTGCGACGTCCACGTCAAGACGTTCAGCATCGGGTTCGGCCCGGCCATCCCGTTCTGCTCGTACAAGTGGGGGGAGACGACGTACATGCTCGGCGTCGTCCCGCTCGGCGGGTACGTCAGCATGGTCGGCGAGGGGACCGGCGAGTCCACCCCCGAGGGCGACCCGGACGACGACGACAACGACCCGCGCAGCTTCAAGAACAAGCCGGTCGTGCAGCGGATGGTCATCATCTCCGCCGGCGTGGTGATGAACTTCATCCTCGGCATGGCGTGCTTCGTGGCCGCGTACCTGCACGGGGTCGCCGAGAAGCCGGCGACGGCCGGGGTGGTCGAGAGCGGCGGCGCGGCGTGGCGGGCCGGCGTCCGCACCGGCGACGACATCGTCCGCATCGGCAGCCGCGACAACCCGTTCTTCGACGACCTCCGCCCGGTCGTCACCAGCACCCTCAAGGACGAGCAGCTCCCGATCGTCGTCAGCCGCAACGGCAAGGCCGAGGAGACGACGGTCGAGCCGATCCGCGACGAGGGCGTGCCGTACCCGCAGCTCGGCATCTCGCCGCCGTACCGGCTCACCCTCATCGACCCGAAGAAGCGGGCGGTCCCGCCGACGTTCCCCGGCACCCCGGCGGCCGACGCCGGGTTCCGGCCCGGCGACCGCCTCGTCGGCATGACCGACCCGGCCGACCCGGCGAGGGTGACGCCGTTCCACACCGACCCGGCGAACCCGTCGGCCCCGTTCGAGGACTACCACCGCCGCGCGGTGCTGCTCGCCGAGCAGCCGGTGACGGTCCAGGTGGCCCGCAAGGACGGGACGACGGCCGAGGTGCGGGTGGCGGCGGCCGTGCGGCACGACCTGGGCATCCGGTTCCAGATGGGGAAGGTGGCGGCGGTGCGGCGCGGCAGCCCGGCCGACGGGAAGGTGGTGGCCGCCCCGCTCGGCAGCCCGACCTCGCCGGCCGACGTGATCGTCGCCGTCGGCGTGGCCGACGCGGCCGGGAAGAAGACGTGGTTCGCCAACGGCCCGCGCCCGGCCGAGGCGGGGCCGGCCGACGCCGTGCGCCCGCTCGACCCGCTCCTGCTGCCGGCGGACCTGAGCGAGTGGGCCGCCGGCTTCCCCGCCGACCGGCGCGCCAGCCTGACGGCGGACCTGGTGGTGCTCCGCGAGGTGGACGCCGACCACCGGGCCAAGCGGCACGTGTTCGCCCTGCGGTACGACGACTCGTTCCGGTTCGACCGCGACTCGGTGAACCTGCCGAACTCGCCGATCCCGGTCGGCGGGCTCGGGCTGGCGTACTGGGTGGACGCGGTGGCGGCGGACGTGGCCCCGGGCGGCCCGGCCGCGACCGCCGGCGTCCAGGCCGGCGACGTCGTCACCGCGGTCCGGTTCAAGGGCGCGGACGGCAACTTCGGCAAGTGGCGCGACATCAAGCCGCACCAGTGGGCCTTCATCGACAGCGCCTTCCAGGGGTCGGCGCCGTACGAGATCGAGCTGCGGGTGAAGCGCGGCGAGGAGACGAAGGAGATCGCGGTCCGGGGCGCGGCCGACCCGAAGCACGGGCTCGCCGACCGCGGGCTGCGGTTCGAGTACGAGGAGCGGCTCCAGACGGCCGACGGGGCGGTCAGCGCCCTCCGCATGGGCTGGCACCGCACCTACCGGTTCGTCATCACCGTGTACCAGAACCTGTACGGGATGGTCGCCGGGCGGATCAGCACGGAGACGCTGAGCGGCCCGCTGACGATCGCCACCGTGTCCTACCGGTTCGCCGGCGAGGACTTCTGGCAGCTCCTGCTGTTCATCGGGATGATCTCGGTCAACCTGGCGGTGGTGAACTTCCTGCCGATCCCGGTGCTGGACGGCGGGCACATGGTCTTCCTGATCTACGAGAAGATATTCGGCCGCCCGCTCCCGCAACGGCTGTTCGAGTACCTGATGTGGGCCGGGCTGGTGATGATCCTGTTGCTGTTCGTGTACGTCATCAAGAACGACATCGTCCGGCTGTTCTTCTGACCCGGGCCGGGAGAGTCCGAAGCCCGAAATCCGAAACCCGCACCAGACCCGGTCTGGTGCGGGTTTCGGATTTCGCTTTGATTCCCACGCGCGGCGTGCCCCCGACCAACCTGGACGTGACGAAGACGCAGTCGCCCATCAGGGCGAACGGCCGGCGTGAGCCGGCTGGTCGTTGCGCCGGGCCGTCACGGAGAAGGTCGGTCACGCCACGGGCCGCGACCGCCGGGGCGCAAGTCCCGGGGGACAAACACCGCCAAGAGATTCGCTTCGCTTGAGCTGATAGACCCGCGGCCTCATAGTCATCGCGCTCACCCGCCGCGGTCCGGGTGAGCTTCGCCGTCGGAACCGCCGGGCGGGCCACGGTCAGGTGCGGCGATAGCTTCGGCCGGGCTCGTGGGCACCCACTCCCGCCGGACGAAGTACGGCCCGCCCAGGGCGTGGTCCTCGTGCGTGTACAGCATGGTCCACGACAGGTCCGCCGGCGACACCGCGAACTCGGCCCCGCACAGCGACCCGAGCTTGACCACCGGCCCCTCGCACTCGTACCCGCCGAGGGCCGGGCCGGGCGGCGACACCGAGGTGCCCTCGACGCCCGCCGTGAGCGGCACGACCAGCCACCGGCCGGCGGGCTGCCGGGCGTACTCGAAGTCGGCGCGCCCCCCGTGCCGCAGCCGCGGCCGCCCGCGGAACGCCCGACCGTACACCGCCCGCCACTGCGCCTCGGCCTCGGCCCGCTCCGCCTCGGCGAGTGGCCGCCACGCCACGCCGGCGGAATCCAGGAGTGACCGCAACTCGGCGTCACGCGACAAGTCACGCCCTCGCTGAACCACTTATTCCCGCGTCGCGTCGAGCCCGGCCTCCGAGCGGGCCTTGCGGATGCGGACGAACAACTCCTTGTGTCGCAGCATGAACCGGAGCCTCGGGGCGTCGGAGTAGAACAGCTTGCTCAACTCGTCGAGCCGCTTCTCCTTCCGCTCCGACAGCGCCGCGTACTGAGCGATCCGCTCGCCGCGATCGAGGCCCGCCCCGTCCGGGTGAATCAGCCGCGACGCCTCCTCGATGGCCGCCGCCCCCGGCTCGAAGCCGATCGCCCGCAGCGCCTCGGCGTGCCGCGGCCACGCCCCGCCGGACGAGTTGAAGAAGTACTGGCTCAGTCTGCCGTTGCAGACCTGCCCGTAGACGATCGAACAGTCGGTCAGGGCCCGCACCAACCCCCGCTCGGCGTCCGTCAGCGCCATGCCGGCGGGGGGCTCGACCGCGTACGGCATCGGCAGCCCGGCCCACTCCCAAAGGTAGTCGAGCGCTTCGCGGTGGTGCAGGCTCCCGGGGCGGTCGAGGTGCGACTCGGCCAGCCGGGCCGCCGCGTCCGGGTCCGACGCCGCCAGCGCCCGCAGCGCCGGGCCGAACACGCAGTTCCACGGCCAAGTTTCCGGGCAGGCGAGCGCCTTGTCGAGCAGCGGCCGTACCACCTCCGGCCGGACGCGGACGCCGCGGCGGTTCAACAGCTCGAGCGCGGCGTGAACCGTGCGGTTGTTCGAAACCGACAGCACCCGCGGCGAGCCCAGGGCCTCGGCCGCGGCCGGCCCGCCGTGCTCCGCGTAGAACGCGACCGCCCAGAAGGAGAACGGCCTCGAATCGTCGAGGGCGGTCCGCTCGGCCCACTCGCGCAGCCCTTCGAGGAAAGCGGGCTCGGCCCAGCCCTTCTCGATCGCCAGCTCGACGCCCTGCTGGGTGGCGCCACACTGCTCGGCGAGCTTACCCGACACGAACGGCCAATCGTCGGCCCGGCCGAGGGCGGCACGCGCCCGGACGGCCAGGTCACCCACGTGCCAGTCGGGGTGATCGGCCAGGTGCCCGATGCGGTCGCCCAGGACACGCGACGGGATTGCGGCGAGAAGGCGGGCCACCCGCTCGGCCGGGGCGGAGGCCACCGACTGGGCGTCGTCCCGGGTCCAAGTGGCGCGGGGGTCTTCCAGCGCGGCGAGGAGCAGTTGCTCGGCCGCGGCGGCGACCTTCTCGAGGCGAATCACGGCGACGTTGACCCGGTGCTTGTGGTGGGAGAGCAGGTCGTCGATGAGGCGGGGGAATTCCGCCGGCGGGGGCGGCGGGGCCGCCTCGGCTTCGTCCATGACCCGCACGAGTCGCTCGTGCTTCTTTTGCTCGCGCGCGTGGTAATCCGGGTGCTCGACGAGGTCGCGGGCGAATTGCTTCATGGCGCGTGGTCGACGGCGGGTCCACCTCCAGATGGCCCACGCTGCGGCCAGGACCCCGGCGGTCGCGGTGGCAATGGCGGCTTCGACCAACAGATCATCCCTCCGTCCGTATCCACCGGTGCGGCGAGAACGCCACCGCCGAAAGAACATGGAAGCTCACCGACCACGGCCGTGTGAACTCCGGGTCACAGACCGCTGTTGAGGCCGCGGTCTGCGGCGGCGCGGGGGTTCGGCCTGGGCGGTACACGCGCCCTCCTCGCCCCGCCGGGTCACTCCTTCGGCGGGGCGAGGAGGGCGGGGTCGAGCCGCTCGTAGTGGCGGTGGTCGGCGACCACCACCTCGGCCGCCTTCTTCCCGGACAGGCGGACCTCCACCCGGGTCGGCCGCCACACCCCGTCCCGCTCGGTGTAGTCGGAGTACAGGGTCTCCCGCGGGACCGCACTCGGGGTCTGGTCGTCCCGCCGGGCCAGCCGGTGCGTCTGGGCGTCGAACCACAGGGTCATGTTCGGCCACCCGACCCGGACGACTCGCACCCCGACCGCCGCCCGCCCGGCGACCTCGGCCCGGCCAGCCAACGTCAGCTTCGCCGTCGGGTCGCCCGGGATCGGAGCGACCTCGAACCCCCAGCCCATGGCGAGCGTCTCCTGCCACACCAGGATCTCGTCGGCGGTGAGCGGGCGGGCGGGTCGGTCGGCCTCCTGGAGCCACCCCTTCCCGTCCGCGTACACCTCCGTCCGGGTCACCCGCCGCCCGGCGACCGTCTCGGTCCGCACCCGCCGGGCGGCCGACGGGAACTCGACCCACAGCTCGAACTCGCCCTCCCCGAACGGGCTGGTCGGGCTCCCCGGGTTGCTGAACGCCCGGGTCGTGTCCCGGGTGTACAGGCAGCGGAGGGTCCGCTGCCGCTCGGCCCCGCCGGTCGCGGCGACGTGCCGCCGGAGCACCTCCCGGGATTCGGCGGCCGGGTCGGCGGCGCGGCCGGTTACCGGCAGGGCGGCGAGGACATCGGCGGCGAGGATGGCGGCGGCGAGGAGCGGGCGCATGGGGCCTCCTGCCCACGGGGTAGGGGGCTTGCCCATACCCGAGCGGCGAGGCCGGCTCAAGAGGGGCTCCGCCGAGAAGGACGGCAAGAAGACGATCGCCCCGACCGCGCCGGAAGTGACGAAGAAGCCGTAGCCAACTGGCGGGCGGCGGGCTCACGCCCGCCGCTCGCCGGGGCGGTCAGAAGTCCCCGCCGAAGTCCCCGCCCCCGGCGTCCCCGCCGTCGAACCCGCCGGCGTCGCCCGACCCGCCGCCCCAGTCGCCGGCGCCGGTGTCGCCGAACCCGCCGTCCCCCACGTCGCCCGACCCGCCGCCTTCACCGGCGTAGGCGTCCGGCCCGCCGCCGAACATCCCGCCGCCGCCGAAGAAGTGGCTGTACAGCCACATCCCGGCCGCCGCCCCGAACAGCCCGCCGAGCAGGCTCGTGAAGAACCCGCCGCCGCCCGGCCCGCCGGCGCCGGCCGCGCCGCCGCCACCGCCGCTGAACATGCGGATCAGGCCGATCACGAGCCACACGCCGGCCAGGGCGAACAGCCCCATGCAGATGTAGCCCATCACCGGCGAGGTGGCCGGCGGGTTCTGGTGCCCCGCGCGGTCGTCGCGGGCCTTGTGGTCGTCGCGGCGGGCGCCGCCCGCCGCCGGCCCCGCGTCCGCCACGCGCGTGTCCTTCAGGTCAGACGCGATGTACTCGACCGCCTTCAGCAGCCCGGCCGAGCGCGCCTCCTGCTGCTTCGCCTCGTCGCCGGCGTCCTTCGCGTCGTGGAACGCGGTGGCGATGATCTCGCGGACCTTGCGGTCGTCGTCGTCGGTGAACCCGCGCCGCGCCGTCTCGCGGTCGGCGATCACCGCCACCCCGCCGACCGGCTTGAGCGTGACGAGGACGTACACGCCCTTCGCCCGGTCTTCTTTGGCCGTCTCGCGCGCCCACTCCAGCATGAACGCCCGCCACCGGGCGGCGTCCTTGCCCGCCGCCTCGGCCGCCGCCTTCTTCGCCGCCGGCGGCTCCTGCACCGTGTCCACCGTCACCCGCAGGCCGTGGTGGAAGCTCGTCGTGCGGAACGCCTCCTTCGCCTTGGCGACGCCGGCCGGCGAGAACAGCTTCGCCGTGTCGAACACGTCGAGCTGGCCGGGCGTCTTGTCCGGCGGCTGGGCGGCGGCGCGGGCGGCCGACAGGCCGAGGGCGCCGGCGAGGAGGGCGAGGGTGGCGAGCGTGCGCGGCATGGCGGGTCTCCGTGGGCGCCCGTATTTTACGCCCCACCGGGCGGCGGGGTATCATACCCCTGGCCGGCGAGCGGCCGGCGGGCCGCCGTCCGGTGGGCGTGTACCGGGTCATTCGCCGCACCCCGAGGAACCTTGCCCGTGCCCCGCCTCCGCGCCACCACCATCCTCGCCGTCCGCACCCCCGCCGGCGCCGCCATCGGCGGCGACGGGCAGGTGACGCTCGGCAACGTCGTCATGAAGAGCGACGCGAAAAAAATCCGCCGGCTGCACGACGGCAAGGTGGTGGCCGGGTTCGCGGGGGCGGCGGCGGACGCCTTCAGCCTGCTGGAGCGGTTCGAGGCGAAGCTCCGCGACCACCAGGGCTCGGTCCCGCGGGCGGCGGCGGAGCTGGCGAAGGAGTGGCGCACCGACCGCGTGCTGCGCCGGCTCGAGGCCATGCTGATCGTGCTCGACCGCGACAACCTGCTGCTGCTGAGCGGCACCGGCGACGTGATCGCCCCGACCGACGACGTGCTGGCGATCGGCAGCGGCGGCCCCTACGCGCTGGCGGCGGCCCGGGCGCTGACGCGGCACACCGACATGAAGCCGGCCGAGATCGTCCGCCACGGCCTGGAGATTGCCGGCGACATCTGCATCTACACCAACCGCTCGATCGAAGTGGTCGAGCTGTAACAGAAGACGATGGCCGCAAAAAGGCACAAAAGGCACAAAAAATAACGAGGTCCGTTTTATTTTTGTGCCTTTTGTGCCTTTTTGCGGCCGTTCCTGCTTGTGAGACTTCTCGTGGCCGAATCGATGACCCCGCGGCAGATCGTCGGCGAGCTCGACAAGTACATCGTCGGCCAGGCGGCGGCGAAGAAGGCGGTCGCGGTCGCCATCCGCAACCGGTGGCGGCGGCAGCAGCTCCCGCCCGACCTGCGCACCAACGTCACCCCCAAGAACATCATCCTCATCGGCCCCACCGGCGTCGGGAAGACCGAGATCGCCCGCCGCCTGGCGCAGCTCGTCGGCGCGCCGTTCATCAAGATCGAGGCCACGAAGTTCACCGAGGTCGGGTACGTCGGCCGCGACGTGGAGAGCATCGTCCGCGACCTGACCGAGGCCGGCATCGGGCTGGTCAAGCAGGAGATGCGCGTCGAGGTCGTCGAGAAGGCGAAGGACAAGGTGACCGACCGGCTCCTCGACCTGCTCGTGCCGCCGCCGAAGCCGAGCGGGCCGTGGGAGCCGGACCAGGAGCGCGAGGACGAGGAGAAGCGGAAGCGCACCCGCGAGAAGTTCCGCGCCAAGCTGGAGGCCGGCGAGCTCGAAGACCGGCAGGTGGAACTGAGCGTCGAGCAGCGGCACGTCCCGGTCCAGATCTTCTCCAACATGGGGATGGAGAACATGGACGTGGACCTGCAGAGCATGTTCGACCGGATCATGCCGAAGGGGAACCAGCCGCGGCAGCTGACGATCCGCGAGGCCCGCAAGGTGCTGACCGAGCTGGAGACCGACGCGCTCATCGACCGCGCCACCGTCACCGAGCGGGCGATCGACCGGGTGGAGAACCACGGGATCGTGTTCCTCGACGAGATCGACAAGGTGTGCGGCCCGGAGTCGGGCGGCGGGCGCGGGCCGGACGTGTCGCGCCAGGGCGTGCAGCGCGACCTGCTCCCGGTCGTCGAGGGCACGACGGTCAACACCAAGCACGGCGCGGTGAAGACCGACCACATCCTGTTCATCGCCGCCGGCGCGTTCCACGCGTCGAAGCCGGCGGACCTGATGCCCGAACTCCAGGGCCGCTTCCCGATCCGCGTCGAGCTGACCGACCTGACGCGCGACGACTTCCTCCGCGTGCTCACCGAGCCGAAGCACGCGCTGACGAAGCAGTACGCCGAGCTCCTGCGGACGGAGGGCGTGGAGCTGGAGTTCACCCGCGACGGCATCGAGGCGCTGGCGGACACGGCGTTCGAGGTGAACCGCACCGCGCAGAACATCGGCGCCCGCCGGCTGCACACGATCCTCGAAAAGGTGGTCGAGGAGGTGAGCTACGACGGCCCGGACCTCGCCGAGAAGCGCGTGGTGGTGGACGCGAAGTACGTGAAGGCGAAGCTCGGCCCGATCGTCGAGCGCGAAGACCTGAGCAAGTTCATCCTGTAGCCCGACCGGCAGTCCGATCGCGTTCAGAATTTTGACAGGATAACAGGATGAACAGGATACCGAACCAAAGCCGGGTCTTGGCTCGGTATCCTGTTCATCCTGTTATCCTGTCCATTCCCTTCGGTTCGATCTGATGACCCCTGCCGTCCGCCGCGACGTACTCGCCGCCTACGCCGCCGCCGACGCCGCGGTCCGCGCCGCCGGGCCGCGGTGCGACGCCTCCGGCCGCTGCTGCCGGTTCACCGAGTACGGGCACACGCTGTTCCTGTCGCACTTCGAGGCCGAACTGCTCCTCGAATCGGCGCCCCCCTACGAGAAGCCCGTCACCCGCGACGGCTGCCCGTTCCAGGTCGACACCCTCTGCACCGCCCGCGACGCGCGGCCGATCGGCTGCCGCGTCTACTTCTGCGACCCGACGTACCAGGAGACCGGCAACCAGATCACCGAGGCCGCCGTCGCCGCGCTGAAGGCGGCCGCCGACGCGCACGGCACGGGCTGGCGCTACGCGCCGCTGCACGTCTTCCTGAACGAGGCGGAGCGGCCGGGCGTGGCGGCGGCGGATACCTTAGACCCCGTTCCCCCCGCCGGGCCGCGGCACCCGCTCCCGGTCGTCTCGGGGACTGGGGGACTGAGGGACCGGGGGACCGAGGGACACTGACAGCCGACGGCCCTCCCGTCCCTTTGTCCCACGGTCCCTCAGTCCCACGGTCCCACCACCGGAGGTCGAACGGTGACCCGTTTCCTGCCCGCCCTCGCCCTCACACTCACACTCGCACCCACACTGCCCGCCGCCGACTGGCCGCAGTTCCTCGGGCCGACGCGTGACAACGCCAGTTCCGAGAAGATCGCGCCGTGGGCCGGCACGCCGAAGCGGCTGTGGAAGCAGCCGGTGGGCGAGTCGCACGCCTCGCCGGTGGTGGCGAAGGGGCTCGTGTACGCCTTCTACCAGCCGAAGGGGAAGAACGCCGACGCGCTCGCCGCGTTCGACGCCGCCACCGGCGCGAAGAAGTGGGAGCAGAGCTACGACCGCGCCGAGTTCACCCCGCCGTTCGGCGCCGGCCCGCGCGGCACGCCGGCGGTCGTGGACGGCAAGGTGTACTCGCTCGGCGGCACCGGCGTGCTGGCGTGCTGGGACGCGGCCGACGGGCGGGTGGTCTGGAAGGTGGACACGCTGAAGGAGTTCAAGGCGCCGAACCTGACGTTCGGGGTCAGCGGGTCGCCGCTCGTCGCCGGCGGGAAGGTGTACGTGAACGTCGGGGCGAAGGGCGCCGGCGTGGTCGCGTTCGACGCCGCCACCGGCAAGACGGTGTGGAAGGCGACCGGCGACAAGGCGAGCTACTCGTCGCCGATCCTGGTGGACGCCGGCGGCACGAAGCAGGTGGTGTTCCTGACCGCCGCCGGGCTCGCCGGGTTCGACCCGGACACCGGGAAGGAGTTCTGGCGTTACCCGTTCCGCGACTTCCTGCAGGAGAGCGCCACGACGCCGCTGTTCAAGGACGGCGTGCTGTACGGCAGCTCGGTGACGCTCGGGAGCGTGGCGCTGAAACTCAACGGCGCGGCCGCACCGGAGAAGAAGTGGGCGGCGAAGGAGCTGAACTGTTACTTCTCGACGCCGGCCGCCGGCCCGCCCGACACGCTGTTCATGCTCAACGGCAAGCTGAGCATCAACCCGACGATCGCCCTCCGGGCGGTGGAGGCGGGCACGGGCAAGGTGCTGTGGCAGAAGGAGAACGTCGGCAAGTACCACGCGGCGCTGGTGACGGGGGCGGACGGGAACGTGCTGATGCTCGACGACACCGGCCACCTGTCGGTGTTCGCCGGCGACCGCACGGCGTTCCGCGAGCTGTGCCGGGCGCGCGTCTGCGGCGCGACGTGGGCGCACCCAGCGCTGGCCGACGGCCGCGTGTTCGTGCGCGACGAGACCGACCTGATCTGCGTGGCGCTGCGCGAGTAGTCGACCCCGGTACATAGCGGCCGGCTTGCCGGCCGTGCCTCGAGACGTTTCACACGCACGGCCGGCAAGCCGGCCGCTATGTACCACTCTTCCCCGGGTGCCTCGTGGTCGCCGTCGGGCTCCTCCTCGCCGCCGGACTCGTGCTGCTCGGCCTCGGCACCGCCCAGCGCCAGCGCCGCACCCTGGCGCGGCTGCGCGCGGAGCGGTTCCTCCCGAGCGACGACCGCGCCTACCTCCGCGGGCAGGCCCGCCGCCGCGTCGCCACCGGCGCCGTGCTCGTCGTGCTCGGCGGGCTCATCGCGTTCTACTACCTGTCCGGCATGGACGCGCGGGTGGACGAGATCATCGCCAAGGAGCGAAAAGGCGTGGAGATCCCGGCCGACGAGGACCGCGCCGACAAGGACTTCACGAAGGTGGTGGCGGGTTACTGGTCCGGGGTGCTGGGGCTGGTGTTCGTGGCCGGGTGCCTGGCGGTGTTCGACTTCTGGGCCACGCGCCGCTACTGGATGGCCCAGTACAAGCTGCTGAAGGAGGACCACGAGGCGAAGCTGCAGCGCGACCTGGCGGTCCACCGGCAGGCGAAGGACAACGACCGCATGAACCGCCTCCGCGGCCCCCGCCCCCCCGGCGACGGCGACGACACGGGCGAGAACCCGCCGCTGTGAAGGGGTGAAGGGGTGATTGGCTCGGGGCTTCCGTAGGCCGGGTCGAGTCTTCGAGACAGAAATAAAATGATTACCGAAATATCAAGGGGTCACGTCCTCCTCGACTACGGTGGTCGGACCGTGTGGGTCGGTGGCGACATGTTCCCTCCGGGGCCGGCCACTTACATGTTGTTCAAAGATAAAATCAGGTACGTAAGGATTGTTGAGGGTCGTGAATCTTTTGAAGACGAGGTGATCGACGAGCAGACCGGGGAACAGATCATCCGGGAAGCAGAATCGGAACTGACGAAGAGGGGCCGGAAGGTTGCAATCGGAGTCTGTGAACCTCCGTCCTAGGCGAAACCATGTCCTCAAGGAAATGGGCTCGGCGCAGGTCGTAGCGCGAGGTCGCACGACCTCCGGTCGTCCCGAACGGCGGCCGCACAACCGCTGCCTCGACTGGCTCGACGAGAAGCGGACCGGCCGATCCCCCACAACACCCGGGCCGACACCATCCGGACGGCAGCAGCAAACTAAAATGATTACCGAATTATCAAGGGGTCACGTCCTCCTCGACTACGGTGGTCGGACCGTGTGGGTCGGTGGCGACATGTTCCCTCCGGGACCGGCCACTTACATGTTGTTCAAAGATCAAATTTGGTACGTAAGGATTGTTAAACCCGATGTCTTGTTTGAAGATGAGGTGATCGACGAGCAGACCAGGGAACAGATCATCCGGGAGGCAGAATCGGAACTGACGAAGAGGGGCCGTAAGGTTGCAATCGAAGTCAGCGAACCTCCGTCCTAGATACCTCCCGCCAGATGCGGAAGTAAGCCTCATTTTCCAGGCCTTTCGGCATACACCGAGGACTTTACCCGGAAGCGGGTGCGGGTCTCGAACCCGTCGAACGTCGGGTTCAGTAGCTCGTCCATCGTGTGGCACCGGTGGTTCCGGGTGACCGCCTCGTGCAGCCGCCACCACACCCGCTCGATCGGGTTCGTGTCCGGGGAATACTTCGACAGGTAGTGGACCTTCACCCGCCCGCCCCACTTCTTCAGGTATGCCCGGACCGGCTTCGACCCCTCGGGCGTGTGGGTGCCGGCGTTGTCGCATCCGCCGGTTGATGGTGCCAGCCGAGCAGAACGGGACGGCGCTAACGGTCGCCCACGGGAAGCCGGCGTCCAGCAGCAACAGGATGTGGGCACGGAGCCGGACATCCGGGTCGGGGGTCCGGCGGTAGTGGTCCAACAACGTCTGGCGGTCCGTGGGCGTTAACTGGATACTGGTCATGGCCCGGCCACCCGCGCAATTGGTCGGGCGACACGGATACCGTAATCCTCAGCGCACCTGGGCCGCCCGGCCGCCCGGATGATTCCCGGCCCACCGGGTCCGACACACGGCCGACGGGGGGATTCCATGGACGCAGGCTCTGCCCCGCGCCGCCCAGCGCTACCCCTCGCCCGGGTCCTGGTGCTCGTCGTGGCGGCGTGGTCGGCGGCCCTCGTGCCGTGGCAGCGGTGGGGAACTCGCCCGACGGCCGAGGAGAGCGACCGGGTCGAGTCGTCCGGTGCCAGGGGGGTTCTGGAGCAGTTTGCGGAGATGCGGGGCGACCGCCGGTCTCAAGCACAAATCGAGCGAGGCAACGCGTTGGTCGAGGCCGCCTCGGCCGGGGACGAGCCGGGGGCACGGGCCGCACTCCGCCGGGGGGCCGCCGTGGACGCCCGGTACGTGGACCCGCCGTGCCGGTACGGGGAGACGGCGCTCATGGCGGCGAGCGCCGGCGGGCACGACGGGGTGGTCCGGCTACTCCTCGACCGGGGGGCGGATGTGAACCTGGAGCAGGATGGGTACACCGCCCTCCACCGGGCCGTCGAGCACGACCGGGAAGCCGTCGTCCGGGTACTGGCCGCCGCGGGCGCCCGGCACGACCCGGAGCGGTTGCGGCTCACCCACCTGCTCGTCCGGGCCGCCTGCAAGGGCTTCGCGATGCGGGACGGGGACGGGTTCCCGCCGCACCCCGGGGCGGTCGACGGGTCCGATTCCGCGCCCTCCATCGCAGACGTACTCGGGCAGGGGGCGGACGTAAACGCGGCCGACCCGCGGGGCTTCACGCCGCTCATGTACGCGGCGAACCTGGGCCTGGTCGAGAACGTGCGGGCACTGGTCGCGGGCGGGGCGGACGTCGCTGCGCGGGCGAGAGACGGCTCGACCGCCCTCTCCCTCGCGGCCCGGCCGGACTCGTCGTTCGACCGAGACGGGCGTCGTGCGGTGGTCGAGTTCCTCCAAGAGCGGTTGCCATCCCGGTAACGGGGCCGCTCCACTCTTGACTGGTGCCCGCTCGCGGGGGATGAGACGTACCGAAGGCCAGTCCGCATACCTCGCTCACACACTGCGTCATCACTGTCGCCTATGGCGGGAGGTATCTAGCCGAAACCATATCCTCAAGGAAATGGGCTCGGCGCAGGTCGTAGCATGAGGTCGCACGACCTCCGGTCGTCCCGAACGGCGGCCGCACAACCGCTGCCTCGACTGGCTCGACGAGAAGCGGACCGGCCGATCCCCCACAACACCCGGGCCGACACCATCCGGACGGCAGCAGAAAATTAAAATGATTACCGAAGTAACAAGGGGTCACGTCCTCCTCGACTACGGTGGTCGGACCGTGTGGGTCGGTGGCGATATGTTCCCTCCGGGACCGGCCACTTACATGTTGTTCAAAGATCAAATTTGGTACGTAAGGATTGTTGAGGGCCGTGTCTCTTTTGAAGATGAGGTGATCGACGAGCAGACCGGGGAACAGATCATCCGGGAGGCAGAATCGGAACTGACGAAGAGGGGCCGTAAGGTTGCAATCGAAGTCAGCGAACCTCCGTCCTAGATACCTCCCGCCA
>JAFKFQ010000400.1 GCA_017308215.1 bacterium
CACCGACCCGTCGCCGTCGCCGAAACTCATTCGCCGCTCCGCATTAGGGATGGTGGAGTGTACCGGCGCGGCGGGGCGGCGGTCAACGGCGACATGGCGGGTATGCCGGTGTTGCTCCAAGGGCGTCAGAATCCCGCCCGGCACGCCCGCGCGCCGCTCGCCTGTTGCCCCCGCCGCGCCGGGCGGGTAGCGTAATGCCGTTCGCCCGCCCGCGCTCCCGAGGCCGCCGTGCCCCGTCTGATCGTCCTCCGCGGGGTGGACGAGGGGAAGCAGTTCGACGTGTCCGGCCCGGCCGTGGTCGTCGGCCGGCACTCGAGCAACCCCGTCTCCCTGCACGACACCCAGGTGTCCCGCCGGCACATGGAGCTCCGCTCCCTCCCCGACGGCGGGTACCAATTGTTCGACCTCGGCAGCGGCAACGGCACGCTCCTCAACGGCCAGCCGGTGAGGGCCGCGCCGCTCCGCACCGGCGACCGGATCGTCGTCGGCCAGACGCAGCTCCTCTACACCACGGGCCGCGCCGACGCCCCCGTCCGCGACGAGCTCACCGAGCGCGTCCGGCTCATGGGCCGCGACCCCGGGTCGGACGTGCTCTCGGCCATCGTCCGCACCATCGACGCCGACGCGGGCAGCCAGATCCTCTCGCGCCCGGCGGCGGCGAATTCCGACTGGGTGAAGGCCCGCCTCGCCGGCCTCGCGGCGCTGTACGAGACGGCGGAGGCGGTCAGCCACATCCTCGACGTGGACGAACTCCTCGCCCGGGTGATGGACCTCGCCCTCCGCACCGCCGACGCCGATCACGGCTGCTTCATGCTCAAGGATGAAGCCGGCAACCTCGCCGCGAAGGCGGCGCGCTACAAGGACGGGCTCAGCCGCCAGGAGGAACTCGCGGTCAGCCGCACGATCGTCGATTACGTCCTCAGGGAGAACCAGGGCGTCCTCGTCACCGACGCGCAGACCGACGCCCGGTTCCGTGGCGGGGCGAGCATCCACCGGCACCACATCCGCGAGGTGATCTGCGTACCGCTGAAGGGCCGCCGCGAGACGCTCGGGGTGATGTTCCTCGACACGCAGTCGACCCTGAAGCAGGTCGTGAGCGGCGGCACCGGGACCGGGACGTTCACCGAGGACCACCTGCACCTGGCGAGCGCCGTCGCCCACCAGGCGGCGATCGCCGTGGAGGAGAGCCGCTACCACCAGGCGCTCGTGTCGGCGGAGCGGCTCGCCGCCGTCGGGCAGACGATCGCGGCGCTCAGCCACCACATCAAGAACATCATGCAGGGCGTCCGCTTCGGGTCGGACATGGTGCGGACCGCGCTCGGCGACGGCGATAAGGAGTTGCTGACGAAGGGCTGGCGCCTCGTCGAGAAGAACCAGGGGCGGATCGACGCCCTCATCCTCGACATGCTCAGCTACTCGAAGGAGCGCGAGCCGGCGATCGAGCCGACCGACCTGAACAAGCTGTGCGAGGACGTACTGGAACTGGTCCGCGGCCGCGCCGCCGAGCGCGGGGTGACGCTGGAGTGGCGGCCGGGGGCGAACGTGGCCGCGGTCCCGTGCGACCCCGACGGCATCCACCGCGCCGTGCTGAACCTCGTGAGCAACGCCATCGACGCGCTCGAGGACCGGCCGAACGGCAAGGTCGGCGTGCAGGCGCTGCTGGAGCCGGACGGCGCGTGGGCGAAGGTGATCGTGCTCGACAACGGCCCCGGCATCCCGGCGGACCAGATCGACGCGGTCTTCAAGCCGTTCGTGAGCACGAAGGGGAGCCGCGGCACCGGCCTCGGCCTGCCGGTGAGCCGCAAGATCCTACGCGAGCACGGCGGCGACATCGTGGTGCAGAGCGTCGCCGACAAGGGGACCAAGTTCACCTGCCGCCTGCCGATGAAGGCCGCCTACGGCGACCTGTCCGGCACGACGCAGTTCGTCCCCGTGCGACCACCGGACTGAGCATGCCGCGCCGCCGCCCGCAACTCGTCGTGCTCGAAGCGGAGCCGCACGTCGCCCGCCAGCTCGCGGAACTCGCCGCCGAGAACCAGTGGCTCGTGCGCCCGGCGCGCACTAGCCCCGCTGCGCGCGACCTCGCCCGCGACCGCCGCCCGACGGTGGTGTTCGTCGAGTTCCGCCCCGCCGACCCGGCCGCGGTTGCACTCGTCGCCGACCTCCACCACGTCGCCCCGGACGCCGGCGTGGTCGCGGTCAGCGACGAGAAACTGTCCGAGGCGGACCGGGCGGCGTGGACGGCGGTTCTGCTCGACCTCGGCGCCCGGTACGTCCTCTTCCCGCCGCTCACGAAGCCGATTCTCGAAGACCTGGCGAGCGGGCTGATGGCCGTCGCCACCGGTGCCGCGCTCGGCGCGCCCGCCGTCGGCGAGGAGGTAATCGACCTCGCCGACGAGGATGACGAGTAAGCATGTAATTGATCGGTACTGCCACGGAGGGCGCAGTGACGAAGAGCTTGAGTTCGCTGAAAGTGGTGTCGTACACCAAACGCCACGTCCCCAACGATTACCCGGATGGCGACCTCCCCTGGCAGGTGTATCACACCGTCCGCAACGCGCTCGTCCACACCTGCCGCCGGTTTGGTCCGGTCGGGCCGATGGGCGCGGCGAAGATCGTGCCGGGGTTCGAGAGCGCGTATCACGCGTTCGTCGCCGATCCTTCCGTTTGGGAGCCGGGCGACTCGGACCCGATGTACTTCATCCTCGACGATCAGCTGAACCACGAGCGCTACTGTTACGCCGAGCTCTACGGTGACAACCCGTTTTCCGCCGACTGGCTGTTTGCCGTCTCGGAGACCCTTCGGGAGTTCGACGGCTGGGGGCTCGGGGTGTCAAACATCCCGTACAGTTACGTCATCGTCTTCGGAACACGCATCCTCGTGAGCGGGCGGCTGGCCGGCTGTCGGTCGGCCGCGGAGGTTATCACCACGGCCGGGCGACTGCTCAAGCGCCGCAACAGGAAGTGGTGGCAGTTCTGGAAGTGAACCGCTCTGGACCGCCGCCACCGCCGCGGGGTACGCTCCCGGCGATGCTGTTCAACCTCCTCTACCTCGCCGCGCTGGCGGTACTGGCGCCGTGGCTGGTGTGGCGGGCCGTCGCGACCGGCCGCTACCGCCGCGACCTAGTTGCCAAGCTGGTCGGCCCCGCGACGGTCCTGAACCCCGGGCGCCGGCCGGTGGCGTGGTTCCACGCGGTCAGCGTCGGCGAGGTGAACCTGCTCGGCACACTCGTTCCCGCGTTCCGCGCCCGGCACCCGGACTGGCTCGCGGTCGTGTCGACCACCACCGACACCGGCCTCGCCGAGGCCCGCAAGCGCTTCACCGACCTGCCGGTGATCCCGTGGCCGTTCGACTTCACCTGGGCGGCGGCCGCCGCGTTCGACGCCGTGAAACCGACGGTGCTGGTGCTCGCCGAGAGCGAGCTGTGGCCGAACGTGCTTGCGGAAGCCGAGCGGCGCGGCGTACCGGTGGTGGTGGCGAACGCCCGTATGAGCCCGCGCAGCGCCCGCCGCCTGCGCCGCTTCGCCGGGATCGCGCGGCGGGCTCTGTTCGGGCGGGTGGCGCGGTTCGCGGTGCAGGAGCCGGAGTACGCGGCGCGCTTCCGCGAACTCGGCGTGCCGGCGGCGAAACTGCACGTCACCGGGTCGATCAAGTACGACGGCGCGTTGAAGGAGCGCGACACCGCGGCCACCCGCGCCCTGGCGCGACTGTTGGGCCACGACGACTCCGCGCTCGTCTTCCTCGCTGGCAGCACACACGCCCCTGAAGAATCGCTGGTACTGACCGCATTCGCCCGGCTGCGCGAGCGGTTCCCACGGGTGCGACTCGTACTCGTCCCGCGGCACCCGGACCGCTTCGAGGAAGTCGCCCGGCTGGTCGAAGCGAGCGGCCTGCCGTTCGTCCGCCGCAGTCAGGTCGCGACGCCGCTCGCGGCGCTGCCCGCGGTTCTCCTACTGGATTCGGTCGGCGAACTCGGCGCCGCGTGGGGGCTCGCCGATGTCGGTTACGTCGGCGGAACGCTCGACGGCCGGCGCGGCGGGCAGAGCATGATCGAGCCGGCGGGGTACGGCGTGCCGTGCGTGTTCGGTCCGCACGTCTGGAACTTCGCTGACGCCGCCCGCCGCCTCGTCGAGGTCGGCGGCGCGACGATGATCCCCGACGCCGCCGGCCTGGAGCCGGCGCTGGCCGCGCTTCTTGCCGACGACGCGCTCCGCGAACGCATGGGCGCTGACGCCCGCGAGCAGGTCCGCCGCCAGCAGGGCGCCACCGCCCGCACCCTCGACGCCATCGACGCCGTGCTTCCCGTCGCCGCCCGCCGCGCGGCTTGACCGCCGCGCGCGCCGCGGTAGCCTGACGGTTATGCACTACGTTTCGCACCTCGAAGGCGCCATCGACGGCACCGTGTTGCCGTTCGGCCAACTCGCCAACCTCCACAACGGCCGCCCGATCTGGGTCCGCTACCACCTCGACAAGGTGCGCAAGGCGGTCACGCCGGCCGACATCGCCACGCGCCCGCCGTCCCTGTGGCGCTACCGCGAACTGCTGCCGCTGCCGCTCGACGTGGAACCGGTCACACTCGGCGAGGGGATGACACCGCTGCTGCCGTGCCCGCGGCTCGGGAAGGAGCTCGGCCTGTCGCGGCTGCTCGTGAAGGACGAGAGCCAGCTGCCGACGGGCAGCTTCAAGAGCCGCGGGCAGACGGCGTGCGTGAGCATGGCGAAGTGGCTGGGCGTGACGCGCGTCGCCCTGCCGACTGCGGGCAACGCCGGCGGCGCGGCGGCGGCCTACGCGGCGCGGGCGGGGATGGAGTGCTTCATCTTCATGCCCGCCGACACGCCGGTCGTGAACCAGTTCGAGGCACACCTGTACGGCGCGAAGGCGTTCCGCGTGAACGGCCTCATCAACGACTGCGGCAAGATCGTGAAGGACGGCGCCGAGCGGATGGGCTGGTTCGACCTCTCGACGCTGAAGGAGCCGTACCGCATCGAGGGGAAGAAGACGATGGGGCTGGAGCTTGCTGAACAACTCGGCTGGACGCTCCCCGACGTGATCCTCTACCCGACCGGTGGCGGCACCGGGCTCGTCGGCATGTGGAAGGCGTTCCACGAACTGATCGAACTCGGCTGGATTCCGAAGAACACGAAGCTGCCGCGCTTCGTGTCGGTGCAGGCCGAGGGGTGCGCGCCGATCGTTACCGCGTTCGAGAAGGGCGAGCGGTTCGCCGACCTGTTCCCGAACGCGAAGACGGTGGCGAGCGGGCTGCGCGTGCCGGTCGCGGTCGGCGACTTCATGATCCTCGACGCCATCCGCGCCAGCGGCGGGCTCGCTGTCGCCGGCCGCGAGGCGGCGATCGGCCCGTGGATGCGGCGGGCGAGCTCGGCGGAAGGGATCAGCGTTTGCCCCGAAACGGCGGTGTGCTTCGACGTGCTCGAACGCCTCGTGCAGGCCGGCACGATCGGCCGCGACGAGTCGGTGGTGGTGTTCAACACGGGGGCGGCGCCAAAGTACCTGGAAGCGCTCCCCGCCGAACTGCCGTTCCTCGACAAGGACCGCATCGACTGGGCGGCGCTCGGCGGCTGACCCCCCTCGTCACGCCGTTCTCATTGATTCCGCGGCGCGCGCCCCGGTCACGGAGGATCAGAGTCTACTTGAAAAGAACCACGTTGGAGCGACATCGCGACCGCGGGCGACGATCGGAAGCGGTTAATTCGATTCGGGTAGCGCCACCGGCTCGCCCGGAACGGCCGGCGGGGAAGACGTGTGTGCCCAACGCATCCACCGTCGACGGAGCCAGGGCAGCGCAACAACCAGCCCGATCCAGAACGAGCAGCACACGCCGGTGTGCCACCAAGTCCGGTTCGAGTACGTCCGCACGAGTCGATACCCACCTCGCCCGTCGCGCTCCACCCGGTACACCTCATCGACCGTCAGGCCGGCGTGCAGTAGCCCCACCCGCCCTGACGAGTTCACATGGCCGATCACCCGGCCCGGGGTGATGTTGACGCCCGCGTTCATTTCTCGTGTCCGGTCCCCGTTTTCGGCCACGGTCACGTCGAGCCCGCTCAACCTGGGATCGCGGTCACTGCCGGACCCGTCGAACCGCACCCGGACCGGGGTCGCCGGCGTCGCCTGCTGCACCTCACGGGGCGACGCCTCGCGCCTCGGCGACACGAAAATATCCACGTCGGTGATGTCGTCGGCGACGGCGACCGTGATGTGGACGGGGTGCGAGCGAGCCCACGGGGGCGCCCCGTCGGCCCGGGCGAGCCCGGGTGCGGTCAACACGAGCAGTAAGGCTCCGATCCGTCTCATCGTGCCCCCTCGGTTCCCACTACCAACGACGCGCGAACCCGCGGTCGTATTCCCCGCTCTTCTCCGGCAGGGTGGCCGCAGGCGGTCTGAAGACCCGCGGCCTATGGGAACGCCGGGGCGTCGAACGTCACCTGGCTCCGATCTCCCAAATCGGTAAGCCGCCAATCCTTCACATTGGCAAGCCTTTGCGGCCACCCCATCACACGCACCACGGCCCGCGGGAGGGCACGACCATGAGCGCGACCGCAGTCATCATCCGCGACACGCACCGGGGGCTGAAGTACGTCGACGGCGTGCTCACTGCGGTGCTCGGGGCCGGCCGCCACGAGTTCCCGCGCCGCCGGTGGTACAAGCCGTTCGCCCGGCGCCCGCAGGTCGAGATCACCCTCGTGGACCTGCGCAACCGCGACCTCACCATCAAGGGGCAGGAGATCCTGACCGCCGACAAGGTGGCGATCCGCGTCAGCATCCTGGTGCAGTTCGCGGTCGTAGACCCGAAGGCGGCGGTGCAGGCGGTGGCGAACTACGAGGACCGGCTGTACACCGACGTGCAGCTCGCCGCCCGCCGCAGCCTCGCCGCGATGACGCTCGAGGACATCCTCACGAACCGCACGCGCCTCAGCGACGACATCCTCCGCGAGGTGAAGGAGGTCGCGGCCGGCTACGGCGTGGCGATCGGCCGGGCCGACGTGAAGGACCTCGTGTTCCCGGGGAACCTCCAGGACATCATGAACAAGGTGCTCGCCGCCGAGCGCACCAGCCAGGCCCAGCTGGTCGAGGCGCGGACCCGCGCCGAGGTGCAGCGCATCGACGCCCAGACGAAGGCCGACGCCGGCCGCGTCCAAGCCCAAGCCGACGCCGACGCCGTCCGCGTCCGGGCCGAGGCGGACGCCGAGGCGGTGCGGGTGCGCGTGCAGGCGGAGCGCGAGGCGGTGGAGGAGCGGAGCAAGGCGGCGGCCGCGTTCACCACCCACCCGGCGCTGCTGCGGCTCGAGGAGCTGACCGCCCTCAAGGAACTCGGCAAGAACGCTAACGCCCGTATCTACCTCGACTTCGCGGAGGCGAAGAACGGCGAGGAGTGAGCCGCAAAGGGAGAATGGACCGGATAACAGGATGAACAGGATCACCGAACCAAGACCGACTCTGGCCTGGTGATCCTGTTCATCCTGTTATCCGGTCCATTTTGATTGCTCTCGCCGGTCGCGACGTGAACAATAGCCGCCGTCCCCTCTCCCGGCCGCCCCGAGCCCGCCATGCGCCGTCCTGTTGCGCTCCTGTTGCTCCTCGCCCTCGCGCCGCTCGCTAACGGACAGAACGACACGCGGTTCGACTACCGCGAGGTCATGGTGCCGATGCGCGACGGGGTGAAGCTCTACACCACGGTTCACGTCCCGAAGAAGGCCGACGGGCCGGTGCCCATCATCTTCGTCCGCACGCCCTACGGCATCGACGGCCGGGCCGAGCGCAACTTCCGCGACTACGTGAAGGAACTGGCCGACGACGGGTACGCCTTCGCCTACCAGGACATCCGCGGGCGCTACAAGTCGGAAGGCACGTTCGTGATGACGCGGCCGCGCCGCGATGCGAACGACCCGAAG
Source organism: bacterium (assembly GCA_017308215.1). Classification (GTDB taxonomy): domain Bacteria; phylum Planctomycetota; class Planctomycetia; order Gemmatales; family Gemmataceae; genus Urbifossiella. Next base: position 7,912 of record JAFKFQ010000400.1, read on the forward strand.
GCGGTGGACGAGGCGACGGACACGAACGACACCATCGACTGGCTGCTGAAGGAGATCCCGAACAACAACGGCCGCGTCGGCATGCTCGGCATCAGCTACCCGGGCTGGCTGACGGCGGTGGCGCTCACCGAGCCGCACCCGGCGCTCCGGGCCGCGTCCCCGCAGGCGTCGCCGGTGGACATGTTTCTCGGCGACGACTTTCACCACCACGGCGCGTTTCGCCTCAGCTACGGGTTCGAGTACGCGGCGCTGATGGAGACGGAGAAGACGAACTTCAACTTCAAGTTCGACCGCTTCGACACCTACGACTGGTACCTGAAGCTCGGCCCACTCTCGAACGCCAACAAACTGCACTTCAAGAACACGCTGCCGACGTGGAACGACTTCGTCGCCCACCCGAACTACGACGCCTACTGGAAGGCCCGCTCGCTGGAGCCGCGGCTGAAGACTGCCGCGGTGCCGACGCTGCACGTCGGCGGGCTCTACGACCAGGAGGACTTCCGCGGCCCGTTTCGCATCTACGCGAAGACCGAGGAGCACGACCGCAAGAACCACAACTTCCTCGTGCTCGGCCCGTGGGACCACGGCGGCTGGGCGGCGGGGAAGGGGAGCAAGCTCGGCCGCGTGTCGTTCGGGTCGGACACGGGGGCGCACTACCGCGCGAAGATTCAGGCGCCGTTCTTTCACTTCTATCTGAAGGACAAGGGCGCCCCACCGCCGGCCGAGGCGCAGGTCTTCCAGACCGGCGGCAACACCTGGGAACACTACGACCGCTGGCCGCCGAAAGAGGCGGCCGCGAAGAAGCTGTACTTCCACCCCGGCGGCAAGCTCGCGTTCGACCCGCCGCCGGCGGGCGGGGCTGCGTTCGACGAGTACGTCTCCGACCCGGCGAACCCGGTGCCGTACCGTCCGCGGCCCGTGCGCCCGACGTACCCGGGGCGTGAGTGGCCCGAGTGGATGGTGCAGGACCAGCGCTTCACCGCCGGCCGCCCCGACGTGCTCGTCTACCAGACCGAACCGCTGGCGGAAGACCTGGTGGTCGCCGGGTCGATGGTGGTGACGGTCCACGGCGCGACGACCGGTACCGACTGCGACTGGGTGGCCCGGCTGATCGACGTTCACCCGGAGGGCTACGCGCCGGACCCGGCGATGAGCGGCTACCAGTTGATGATCGCCGGCGAACCGGTGCGGGCGCGGTTCCGCAAGAGCCTTGAACGCCCCGAGCCGGTGACGCCGGAGGCGGTGGAGGCGTACCCGATCGACCTGATCGCCGGCCACCACCGCTTCCGCAAGGGGCACCGCGTCATGGTGCAGATCAGCAGCAGCTGGTTCCCGGTGATCGACCGCAACCCGCAGACGTTCGTGCCGAACATCTTCGAGGCGAAGGCGGAGGACTTCGTACGGGCGACGCAGCGCGTGTACCGCACGCCGGCGCACCCGTCACACGTGGCGCTTGACGTGATCGGGGGGCGTTAGGCCGCGGCGCGAGCCGCAGCGGGTTTCGCAGGTCGAAGACCGCCGCGGCTCGCGCCGCGGCCTAACGGCGCGTCAGCGTTACTCGCGCACCGGCGCCACGACCCGCGACGGGCGGGTGCGGTCGTGGTAGACGTGGACCGTCGCCGCCATCGTGCGCGCCGGCGGGTCGAGCGTCAGCGGCTCGCCGGTGTTCGGGTTCGGCTCGTAGAACGGGGCGCCGGTCCCCGCCACTGTGACGCGGATGCGGTGCCCGGCGTTGAACACCAGGCTCGTCCAGCCCACGTCGAACCGCACCGGGTACACCCGGCCCGGCTCCATGAACACCTCCTTCTCGTACCCGTCGCGGTAGCGCAGCCGGCGCACGTAGTCCATCACCAGCATCGAGCGGCCGTCCGGGTACACGTCGCTGACGCGCACGATCACGTCGCCGTCCTTCGCGGACGACGACACCCACAGCTCTGCCCGCACCTTCCCCGTCCACTCGACCGGGGCGGTGAGCACGTCGGACGTGAAGGTGAGGACGTTCGGCTGCTTCTCGAAGTCGCGGGCGTCCTTCGCGCCGGGGAAGCCGCCCTTCGCCGGGATCGTCGTCGGGTTCACCGGGTCGGCGACGAACGAAACCGAAGCGGTGTCGGCGGTCGGCGCCGTCAGCGCGAGCCCGCCGCCGGCGGCGAGGTGGTACGGTGTGTTGGCCGCCTTCACCGGCCAGTCGGGGGCGGCGCGCCACTCGTTCCCGGGGGCGCCCTTCTCGCCGACCGCACCCATCACGTAGTAGCGCACGGCCGCGTCGCGCTGCACGCCGGTGTCGCGGCCCTTCAGGTGGTGGTCGAACCAGCGCAGCATGTGGGCCTCGGTGTCGAACTTCGCGTTCTCCGGGTACTCCATCTCGGCAGCCTTGTTCGTGTTCTTGAACCGCCCGTGCAGCCACGGGCCAATAAGAAGTTGCTGATTCCCGCGCGAGTTCGGCCCGCCGCGGTGCTGGCGGCCGGTGTAGCTGTCGACGCTGCCGACGCACATGAAGTCGTACCAGCTGCCGACGGTGAAGCACGGCACGTCCATGCGGTCGAAGAAGCGGGTGCAGTCCTCCTCGGCCCAGTAGGCGTCGTAGGTCGGGTGGGCGAACCACTCCTTGAGGAGCTTGAGGTTGTCGGCCGGGTCGCGGCAGACGGCGCCCATCTGCCGGAACCGCTCCGGGCGCGTCGTGCCGCCGATGCGGTAGCCCTCGTGGAACAGGCTCAGCCCGGTGTCGATCATGTACTGCGCCTTCAGGGACGGCGGGCGGGTGACGGCGAGGAAGTTCTGCGCGAACCCGGCCTGCGAGCTGCCAAACGTGCCCACCTTCCCGGTACACCACTCCTGTTTCGCCAGCCATTCCACGGTGTCGTACCCGTCCTTCTGCTCGCCCCACCCGAGCGCCCGGTAGCCGACCCACTGCCCTTCGGACTTCCCGGCGCCGCGGAAGTTCTGCGCCGCGACGACGTACCCGCCCTCGGCGAGTTTGGCGAAACTCTTGCGGGTGGCGGGGGCGGTGAGGTCGGCGTACCGCTGTTCGAGCAGCGCCGGCCACGGGCCTTTCCCGGGCGGGAAGTAGAGGTAGACGGACAGCTTCGTGCCGTCGCGCATCGGCACCCAGACGTGCTTCTCGGCGACAGTCCCGAGATCAACGGGTTGTTGGGCGCGGGCGGCGGAGGGAAGGACGAGTAGCAGCGCGAGAGCGAGGCGACGCATGAGGGCTCCGGCGGGAAGGGCGGGAAGGCGGGGGAATGATGTGTTCGGCCGCGGCGCAAGTCGTGGCGAGGCGTGCGGCCGGGCTCTGGGGGGCGACTACTCCCCCGCCACGCGCTGCAGGTCCGCGCGCGTGCCCTCATACGTCGTCGCAAACGCCAGCACGTCCGGGTCGGGTGCCGTGCCCGCCGCGGCGCAGGCCTGCGAGTAGATCGTCGGCCACCAGTTCGTGTGTTCGGTCAGGCCCTGCGCCTTCACCGTCGACCAGTTGCTCAGCACGGCGCTCCACGCCTTGTCGCCGTAGTCGAGCGCCTCGCGCAGCGACGCGAACTCCGGCACGTACCACTGCCGGCCGATCTGCGAGTGGAGCACTTCATCCGCCCAGTCGAAGTCCTGAAGCGTCGCCATGAGCGGAACGCCGCTCTCTTGCGCCACCTCGAACTCGTAGCGCTTGCCGGTCCGCGGCATGAGCCCCTGCTCGATGAAGTACAGGACGCCGTGCCGCTCCATCGGCGTGCATTCAGTGTTGAGCCGGTACGACCAGTTGAAGGTAATTCGGGCCTGCGTCCAGTCCACGCCGAGGGCCGTAAACCCGACCTCACCCATCATCGCGTGCCGCGCCTCGTCCCACAACTGGCGGGACATGTCGCGGTAGTAGCCCCACGGCTTGCCGGGCGTCTGTGTGATGATGGAAGCCATCATCTCCGGTACGTCGATCTCGCGGAGCCGTTTGTAGAGCATCATCAGCGCCTTCGCCCGCGCCGGCTTCGCCTCGTCGTACAGGAACGCCTCCGCGTTCACCCCCTGGTTCCACGGGTCGGTGAACCGCTCGTCGCGCTTCGGGACGGGATCGTACTGGTACGGCGTCTTCGAGTAGCGACGCTCGGGGAGCGTGTCGGACAGGGATTTGGTGCCATCGAGCCCACCGGACGCGGTGAGGAACAGATTGAGACTTTCGGTGAGTGTTGGGGTGCGGTCGGTGTACGGCAGCCCGCACGCGAACATCCCGAAATCGCCCATCTCCTCCAACTCGAGCCGGGCGAACTTGAGCACGCGCCGGCTCGGGGCGTCGGTCAGCGGGTTGGTGTCCTCCATGTACTGCCAGGTGGCCGAGCCGAGCGCCGGGATGGCGACGTGGTACACACCGTTCAGCAATTCCTCCGTCGTCGGCGCGCACAGGATCTCGTCGAAGAAGGCCTCCAGCGCCGGGTGCGGCACGTCCTCCAGGCCGAGCGGCGGCTCACGCATCTCGCTGATGCGGGTGCGGAGGGCAGTGACGTGCTCAGCGCACAGGTGGGCGTGGTGTGCGAACGCCGTCTTCAGCTCATAGATCGGCTCGGCGGTGATGCGGGCCGTCAGGAGGTGGTGCAGCCGCTTGAAGGCGTAGTGGAACCGCTTCAGCCGGCGGACGCACTCCTCGACGGGGAGCCCCGGCTTCGCCGCGTCCTCGATCGAACACAGCCCGGCGAGCGGCGGCAGACCCTTGTATGATGTGTAACCGGCGAGCGGCTTCGGCTGCGACATGGATCGGCTCCGGCGGGGTGGCTTCAGTCTACCACCCCGCCGGAACCCGATCAGCCGGAGAGCTTGCCGCTCTCGGACCAGCACGCCTTCACGTCCTCGAGCGTCGCATCGACCCCCTGGGAATTCAGGTCGTCGGTCACCTGCTGCGGCGTCGCCTGTGGGCCGAGGCGGGTGTGCGTTTCCAGCACCATGCGCGGCAGGCCGATCACCTGGTCGCGGGACGGCAGTTCCTCCGGGTTCGTGCTCGCCCAGTGGGCCGCCGGGTTGCCGGGGACGGGTTCGGTCGGAATCGTGTCGGTGTCGGGCATCGTCGATCCTCCTTCGGGACGGCATACGGATTGCAAAACCCGTTCCCGACCGCGAACCGGAGGACGACATGAACCCGTTCAACCCGCCGCCCGGCACGCCCGGCCCCGGCCAGCCGACCGAGCCTCCACCGACGATGCCGCCCGAGTCCGTGCCGCCGCGCCCCGGGACCGACCCCGGCAGCCCGGCGATCCCACACCCGGTCCAGCCGCCATCGCCACCGGCACCCGACCCCGGCCCCCCGCCGTCGTTCAGCTAACGCCGCGGGTGACGCTCGAAGAAGGTCCAGAGTTGTTCGTTGATGTTCTCGCCCGTTGTGGGCGAACACGGAGCGTATCGGCGTGTCTCCTCGGTAACCGGGATACTCGGAGGCGGCCGGGCGGGTTTCACCTGCCGGCCGCGCGTCGTATCCTGTCCCCACCTGCCGAGGACGACTGTCGATGGACGAGTTGAAGACGCTAGAATCGACCGCCCTCGTCGAACTGGCCGCCTGCGCCGACGAGCCCGCCCTCCGCGCATGGAACACCAAGTTTTTCGGCGACAAGGGACTGATGAAGGTGGCGCTCGGTAAGATCGGCACGGTCCCGAAGGACCAGAAAGCTGCCTACGGACAGGAGGCGAACCGCGTCAAGGTGGCCCTCCAGTCGGCCTATGACGCGGCGCTGGCGAAGAAGAAGGCGGAACAGCTCGAAGCGAGCCTGACGACGAACCCGCTCGACGTGACGCTCCCCGGCCGCACCCGCCCGCGCGGGCGGCTCCACCCGGCGACGCAGATCCTGCGGCAGGTCACGCGCGTGTTCGCCGACATGGGGTTCGAGGTCGTCCGCACCCGCGAGGTCGAAACGGACGAGCTCAACTTCGAGTGCCTGAACATGCCGGCGCACCACCCGGCCCGTGACATGTGGGACACGTTCTTCACCGACCGCCCCGGCGTCGTCCTGCGCACGCACACTAGCCCCGGGCAGATCCACGTCATGCGCGCCGCGGCCGGGAAGCCGGTGCGCGTCATCCTGCCGGGCATGTGCTACCGGAATGAGGCGATCAGCACGCGCAGCGAGATCCAGTTCCACCAGGTCGAGGGGCTGGTAATCGGCGCCGGCGTGACGATGGCGGACCTGAAGGGGACGATCACGGCGTTCGCGCGGCGGATGTTCGGTCCGGAGCGGCAGGTGCGCATCCGGTCGAGCTACTTCCCGTTCACCGAGCCGAGCATCGAGGTGGACATCGACTGGCCGAAGGACGACCCGAACCGCGACCGTCTCACGAAGGGGACCGGCTGGCTGGAGATCATGGGGGCGGGGATGGTCCACCCGAACGTGCTGCGCGCCGGTGGCTACGACCCCGAAACGGTGACGGGGTTCGCGTTCGGCATGGGGCCGCAGCGGATGCTGATGCTCCAGCACGCGATCGACGACATCCGCCTGTTCTGGCAGAACGACCTCCGCTTCCTGCGGCAGTTCTAGGCCGCGCCGGATTCGGGCAGCCCGTGCCGCGGCTGCCCGGACATGAGGCAACGCCGGGAAAAACCCCGTTTCGACCCGCGAGACTGCGTAAACCCTGCGGGTCGTGCCGGCTCCGAATCGCGGATGAGGCACGCCGGCCGTCGCGCCGCCGTGGTTCCCCACATCTCTCGCCGATAACCCTCGCAGCCCGACTTACGGTCCCGGTCGCTCTGACCGCTCGATTCGGACTGTCCGCTCCCGTCGGCGCTTGAGGAATGACTCTTGCGACGCTATCTCGTGCTTTGCGCTGTACTCGCCGCCGGCCCCGCGTCCGCCCAACCGCCCGCCGAACTCCCGCCGGTCGTCGTCCCCGAGGCCGTACCGGTCGCCGAAGAGGCGGCCGACCCGAAGGGCGGCACGCCGCCGCCACCGGCCGGGGCGCCGGTCGCCGCGCCGAAGGCGCCGGTGGCGCCGCCCGGGCCGAAGTGGGTGACGCCGCTGCCGCGGCCTGGGGTCTTCATCGTCCCACCGACCGGGGACGGCTACTACTCGCTCGTCGATCAGCTCCGCGGCGACCTCCGGCAGGCGCCGCCGAAGTACCCGTACCCGCGGTACGGGTTCATCATGCAACCGAACTACGACGTGAACTGGGCGTACCTGAAAGACCCGAAGAACACCGAGCACGACTACGCCGACCCGCTCAAGTGGATGCCGCTCGCCGACGGCGTGACGCTGACCGTCGGCGGCGACCTCCGCTACCGGCTGATGCAGGAGGTGAACAGCAACAACCGGCTGAGCGGCCAGGTCGATAACTACGACCTGTACCGCAACCGCACCTACGCCGACCTGTGGGTCGAGGACTGGCTGCGGGTGTACGGCGAGTTCCTGTACGCCGACTACACGCGCCGCGACCTCCCCCCGCTCGCCACCGACGCCGACCGCGGCGACATCCTCAACCTGTTCGCCGACCTGCGGGTGCTGGAGTTCGGGGAGGCGAACAACCCCGTTTACGTTCGGACCGGGCGGCAGGAACTCCTGTACGGCTCGCAGCGGGCGATCAGTACGGTGGACTGGCTGGACACCCGACGGACGTTCCAGGGCATCAAGGCGTTCACCCGGACGGAGAAGTGGGACTTCGACCTGTTCGTCGTGCAACCGGTGCTCCCGAGCGCGGGACGGTTCGACTCGGTTGACAACAACCAGGTCTTCACCGGGGCGTGGTTCACGTACCGCCCGGCGGCGGGGATGAACCTCGACCTGTACTACCTCAACCTCGACAACACCAACCCGACCGCGCGCGGGCAGTTCGGCGCGGTCGGCGGGCAGAACGTGAACACGGTCGGCACCCGGTTCGTCGGCACGAAGAACAACTGGATGTGGGACGCCGAGGGGATGGTGCAGTTCGGCAGCTATGCGAACCAGGCGATCCTGGCGCAGGCGTTCACGGCAGCCGGCGGCTACCACTTCAAGGACACGCCGTGGGCGCCGCAGTTCTGGGTCGGCTACGACTACGCCAGCGGCGACCCGGACCCGCAGAACACCGGCACCCGGCGGACCTACAACCAGCTATTCCAGTTCGGGCACTACTACCTCACCTACCTGGACGTGATCGCCCGGCAGAACATCAACGACTTCAACCTGCAGGTGGTAGTGTTCCCCGAGAATTGGCTGACGTGCTTCGCCCAGTACCACGTCCTGCGGCTGGCGTCGGACCGCGACGCCCTGTACGCGGACAACGGCGCCGTACTCCGCCAGGACCGGACCGGGCGCGCCGGGAACGACGTGGGGAACGCGCTGGACATGCGGTGCAACGTCCACGTCACGAAGCACACCGACGTGCTGTTCGGGTACTCGCGGCTGTTCGCCGGCGACTTCATCCGCAACACGGCGGGAACCGGCCCGAACCGCGGCGCCCTCGGCGCCGACCCGGAGATCTTCTACCTCCAGTGTACCTACCGCTGGTGACGCCGGTCCGGGGCGTGGGCGCCGGGTTGCGGGCGAAACGGCGGCGCGAATTGTCGCCCGTGTGGTGCGGCCCGGAGTGCCGTACCACACGGGCGGTCAGGCCGCCGGCCCGCCGTCCGGGCCGAAGAACATCCCGCACGAGGCGGCCACGTCGAACCCGACCCGCGGGATGACGCCGACGCGGGCGTTCGGCAGGCGCTCTCGGTAGATCGCCGCGTTTCGCTGAATCACCTCCTCCGGCGGCTCGACCCCGTGCCGCGCCGGGTCGTGCGGGTTGTAGCGCACCACGTTGACGTGGACCATCAACCGCCGCTCCTCCAGCGCGTCGCAGACGGCGTGCACGTCGCCCTCGGCGTCGTTCTCGCCGGCGATGTAGGCGTGGTGGAGGGTGACGATCTTGTGCGAACACCGCTGCCACGACGCCAGCCGGTCGAGCGCGGCATCTGCCGGCAGCGCCTTCGGCAGCCAGCGGCGGCGGAACCGCTCGCTCATGCTGTAGACCGAGTAGTGCAGTTCGGGGTGGTGGGTGACGAACACGTCTTCGAGCGGCCGGTCGCCGAACTCGCGCGGGTAGATGGTCGAGATCAGGTGCCGCGGCCGCAGCCCGAGGGCGACGGCCATGCGCGACAGCTCGCCCAATAGTACATCTGCTCCGGTCCGGATCACCCAGCTCGCCAGCGGCTCGCCCCGGGCCATGAAGTTGAAGTGGACGACGCGGGCGGGCTCGCCGAGCCGCCGGTAGTGATCGAGCACCACCCGCGCCTGTTCGAGCAGCTCGCCGACGGTTGCGTCGCGCTGGCGCGTCTGCCCGGTCGCGGTCAGGTGGCACATGCGGCAGGCCTGCGCGCACCCGGTCTGCGCCGACAGGTAGACGACGAAGTAGTCCGGGCAGCGGCGGACGTACCGCGCCTCCAGGCGGCCAACGTCCGCCGGCCGGTCCCAGTTCACCGAGGCGTCCTCGCCGCTGGGGTGGGCGGTGAACCCCGCGTCGGGAAAGAGCGACAATTGCACGGCGGCCTCCGGGGCGGCGGTGCCGCCATTCTCGCACGGGGCCGGCCGCGATCAAGCGTGGCACGCCGCCGGCTCGCCGCTTACACTCGTCGGGATGACGGCCGAGGCGACCAGCGCGGACGCGGCCCGCCACCGGGTACTCGAAGGCGTCCTCCTGCGGCTAGCCGGGCGGGCCGACGCGGCGGAATTGGTGCTGCGCGGGGGGATGCTCCTCCGGCACTGGTTCCGGCCGACGCCGCGCCTCGCACTCGACCTCGATCTGGTGGCTCCACACCCGCTCACCCCCGCCGAGGCCCGGCGCTACCTGCCCTTGTTCGCCGATGCGACCGTCGCCGACGGGGTGGTGTTCGACCTCGACCGGCTCCACATTGAGGGGATCTGGCAGCACACGGACAACCCCGGCGTCCGGGTCTACGCCTGCGGCGTCGTGGGCGGCAACGAAGTGGATGCCCAAATCGACATCACCGGCGGTCCGCCGCCGCGCCCGGCCCCGGTGCTAGGCGAACTCCCGACCGCGTGCGGCCGGGTGGCGCGGGTGTGGGTGTGCCGCCCCGAGTCGGTCGCCGCACAGAAGGTCCAGGCGCTGTATCAGATGGGCGTGTTGCGGTGGCGGCCGAAGGATTTGAACGACCTTTCCCTGCTGCTCGCCCGGGTGCCACTGGTTCCCGCCGACCTGCGCGGCGCGATGGGCGCGTACCTGGCGGATGTCGGTGGCACGCCGGACGACGCGCTGGCACTCTTCGGACCCACTGCGTGGTGGGGCATGAAGCTGTCAACGGCCCGTTGGTTGGACTTCGCGGCGGCGGGAGATCCGGGCGTGCCGCGAGAACTCTCGGGCGTCGTCGCCGAGGTCGCCGGCCGCTTGGCCTCGGGTCTGGAGGGCAAGTGATGAGTGGTGGGTTGAGCCGGGCGATCCTCGACGCCATCGTCGCCGCCCCCGACGAGGACACGCCGCGCCTCGTCTACGCCGACTGGTGCGATGACAACGGCCTCGCCGAACGCGCCGAGTTCGTCCGCGTCCAGGTCGAGCGGGCGCGCCTGCCGGCGTGGGATGCCGCGCAGGTTCCACTCCGCCTCCGCGAACGGGAGCTGCTGCACCGGTACGGGGAGGGATGGTTGGCGGAAATGCCGGCCGTACCGGGGGCGCGGTGGGAAGGGTTCCGTCGCGGTGTCGTCGCCGAGGTGTCGTTCTCCAGCTTCGAGGCGATGCGGAAGTACGCCCACGCCTGTCGGGCCGTCGCCCCCGTCGAGGCGGTGACCGTCCGCTGGCCGCGCCGGGGAGAAGCCCGCACGGCTGGGCGGCCGATCACGGAACTCCAGGAGCTCACACTGACCGGTCGGCCGTTCGACGACGAGATCGCCTGGCTCGCCGGTTCGCCGCAGCTCGCGACCGTACGCACCCTGGCCGTACTCGGCCTGAGCGCGGACGACCTTGTCACGATTCTCGCCTCCCCGCACCTGTCCGGTCTCCGGGCGCTCCGCCTCCCGTCCAACGGCCTTGGGAACGCCGGCGTGCTCGCACTCACCCAGTCCCCGGCGCTGACGCGCCTGGGGGAACTCACCTTGTCCGGACCGGGGTATTACGCGGAGTACTACGACGACCCGATCATCAACGCTGCCGGAATGCGGCGTCTCGCCGGGTGGCCCGGTCTGGCCGGCGTGCGCTCGCTGACACTGGCCGGTAGCGATGTCCGCCGGGACGGGTTACGGGCGTTGCTCCGCTCGCCCCACGCGGCCGGCATCAAGGAACTGTCACTGCGGTCAAGCCGGCTCGACGGTCAGGCTATGGCGGAGTTCGAGGCGGCGGTGTCCGGGCTGCGGCTGGAGACGCTGGACCTCGGCGAGAACGTACTGAAGGACGTGGGTACGGAATACGTCGCGTCCGCCCCGTGTCTGGCCCAGCTGAAGTTGCTGCGACTCGACCGGTGCGAGATCAGCCGGGCCGGCGCCCGCCTGCTTGCGAAGAAGGCGACGTTCCTCGGCGGCCTGGGCGTGCTCGACGTGGGCCACAACCACTTCGGCGCGCCCGGGCTCGGTGCGTTACTGGAGCGAAAACCACCGGTGCTTCACACGCTCGGGTTGCGCGACAACGACCTGCTCGACAAGGGGGCGGAACTGCTGGCCGGGTCGCCGGCGTCGGACCCGCTGCTCGACGTGGACCTGAGCCGCAACGACCTCGGCGCCGACGCGGCGCTCGCGCTCGGCGCCACGCCGCACCTCCGCGGGCTCCTCGCGCTGCGGTTGACGGACAACCGCGTCACCGGGGCGGTCGCCGCCGGGTTGAAAGCGTCCCCGCTGGGGCAACGGTTGACACTGCTGGAGGTGGCGGACGAGCCACCGCCCCGCCCGCTCGCGCCGGCACACGGGCCGGACGACATCCCCTTCTGACCGCCTACGACCCGCCGCCCATCAGCCGGGCGAGGCGCTCGGCGAGTTCGTCGTCGGCGGTCGGCGTCCAGGTGAAGTCGGGCGGGGGCTTGAACCCGCCCTCGGCGGTCAGCGCCGCGGCCGGCACCGGGCGGAGTGACGCCGCCCCCAGCACCCGCGCCTTGTGCCGCAGCTCGAACCCGCCGACCTTGTGGGTCTCCGCCGCGTCGAGGAGGCCTGGCGCGAACAGCGTCGGCCCGTCGGTGACTAACACGTCTTGCTCCATCAGCAGCGGCGGACGGGCCTCCCCCGCGACCGCCGCGTGGACTTGGAGCCGGCACGTTCCTGCCATCCCCGGCTCCGAACTCGCCACCAGGAAGCACGGCCCGACCCGGTCCGCCTCGCCGGCCGGCGGCGGCTGCCGCACGACCCGCACCGCCCCGCCCTTGTCGGCGACGACGAACCGGGCGTCGGCGACCCGCAGTGACGCCTCGAACCGCCGGGCCGGGATGCCCTGGATCGTCTGAATGCACAACTCGCGCCCGCCCAGCACCCACCCCACCGACCACGCGCCGATCCGCCGCGGCACCTTGGGCGACGACGCGGTGACGACCGCCTCGCGCGCGCCGAGCTGCGAGTTGCTCAACACCACCGGCACCTCGTGCGCGACGCCGGTCCGCTCGCTCTTGAACACCGCCTTCAGCCCGAGGTCGGCGACGGGGGCGAGCGGGGTCGGGCTACGGAGGACGCACGACGCCACCAGCCCGCGGCACTGTGCCGCCACGAACGTCTGCGCCGCGACCGTCTGCGCCCCGAGCCGCACGCCCACCGTGGGCAGGGCGACGCGCAGCCCCGCCAGGAACTCCCCGGCCGTGAGTACCGGCACCGCCACCCGCGACAGGTGCTTGGTCTTCCAGAGGAGCTCCCCCTCGGTGCTCGCCGGCGGGACGGGGAGGCGGAACAGCAGCCGGTAGCGGGTGTCGGCCTCGGGGCGGAGCGATTCGGCCTGGACCGGCTCGCGGCCGGGGAGGCGGAGGCTGAAGTCGGCCTTCCGCCGCGCCGCCGTGGGGAGCTTCAGCAGCACCTCGACGACCACCGCGTCGGCGCTCCACGGGACGGGGAGGTCGTAGAGCGCCAGCCCGGCCTTCTCGTACCGGGTGTGGACGGCCTGCCCGTGCGGGCGGGAACGGGAGAGGGGCAGCACGTCAGTTGTCACCCAGTCGAGCCAGCGCCTGATCCAGGGCCACATCGAGCTCCTCCCCGGCCGGGGCGGGGCCGGCCGCGCACACCAGGCACGCGGCCGCCTTCGGGATGGCGAACCGGTACGGCCGGTACGCCGCGTCGAACACCCCCGGCACGACCGCCAGGGTGAACAGCAGGCTGGTGACGTCCGGCGGGGGCGTGCCGGTCAGCACGTCAAGCGTGAGCGTGGCGTGGAGTGACGCGATCACGCCGATGCTCGCACGGCTCGCCGGGACCGTCGTCTCCTGAACCGGACCGCCGGGGGCGCTGTAGTCGGGGGCCGGCGCGGGGGCTTCCTCGGTCACGGTCCGCCGCAGGTGCGCGGCCACGCACCCGTAGCACGCGCCGCCGGGCGCGAACCGGTGTATCCATCCGCCGATGCCGCCGCTGAGCACCTCGCCGAGCGTCCACGGCTTGCCGGCGCCGCGCATCAGTGCGTCGAAGGCGTACTTCGCCGTCTCGTTGTCCACGGCGCACACGCCCACGTCACACGATACCGCGTACCGCCGGAACTCTGTCGCGCGGGTGGCGTCGGTCAGGTCGGCGATGACGGTTTCGACGACGACATCCGGCCGGCGCTCGCGCACCCACTCGGCGGCGAGTTCCGCCTTGAGGCGGCCGACGGCGTCGGGCGGGAACAGGTGCCGGTGGACGTTGTGCGGCTTGTAAACGTCGGGCTCGACGAGTGTCACCCGCGTCACCCGCGGGTCGCGGGCGACGAGGTCGAGGACGACGATCCCGCCGCTCCCGGCGCCGACCTGGAAGACGTGCATGGGCAGTTAGTGGGGAGTAGGGAGTGGGGAGTGGGGAGAAGACCGGCTTCCTCCCCGCTCCTCACTCTCCACTCCCCACTCCTCACTTGGCTTCGGGCAGCGGCCACTCGCCGGTCTCGTGCCAGACCTCGTAGCAGGCGAGCCAGCGCCACGCCGCCTGGACGGCGAACACGCAGGTGAACTGCGCCGGATCCCACCGGCTCGCGGAGCGGGTGCTCCCCTGGCGCCACAGGCAGAGCGTCTGCCCCTCGAGCAGGTGCGGGCAGTGCTTGAGCGGGGTGAGCACCCGGGTCTCCGGCGGGACCGTCGGGTAGCTCGACAGCAGCCGCGTCTCCAACCGGTAGGCGTTGTGACACGGCTTGAGCTGGTACGCCAACACCAGTGCGCCGCCGACCCGGTTCAGCGCGATGCCGAACCCCGGGTCGCGGCCCCGGTTGTACGCCTCCACCGCCGGCACTTCGACTGTCAGCAGCCGGCGCTTGCCGAATTCGGTGTCGAGAAGTCCCATACGGGCCAGGGGCGAGGGGCAAGGGGCAGGTCGAACACGAACCAAGGCGAGGGGTGGTTGTGGCACCCGACCGTCCGGCTTGCCCCTTGCCCCTCGCCCCTGGCCGCTCAGTAATGACACGGGACAGACTTGATCGCCGCGATCACCTCTTCGTCGGGCACCTCTTCGGCGGCGCCCACGAAGCTGGTGTCGCGGCGGTCCATGAGGAGCGAGAGGCCGCGGTCGGCGTTGCCGCGCAGCGCAGTGACGAGTTGCCGACGTTCGACTTCGTTCAGCGGGCGGAAATCCATGGTTCGGCCTCCTGAATTGGGCGACGACGGGGACAGAGACGACGATTCGGCGTGAACCATCGTGCGGGCGGCGCGGGGAGAGTCGCGCCGTGATTCGTGCTGCTCAGCCGCGGGCGGCCAACTCGGCCAGAATGCGGTACACGCCCACGTCCGGGGCGGCCTCGCCGGGGTCGACCTGGAAGGCCGCGTCCCCGGCCTCGTACACGTACCGCACCTCGGGGCCGTCGAGCACCACTCGCAGCTCGTGCTCCGGTTCGGCCAGCCCGACCGCCGCGGCCAGCGCCGGCCCGTACTTCCCCTCGACCACCTCGAACCGGACCCGCGCCAGGTGTTGAGCCAGCCGGTCGAGCCGGGCCGCGTGCGCCTCGAGGTGGGGCCAGACCGGTCGCAGGGGCAGCGCCAAGTCCGGGCCGGGTGCCAGTTCGAGCGGGGCGTCGCGATAATTCTTGTCCCCGATCGCCAGCGTGTACCACGTAAACCGGAGGCCGCCGAGGCTCGTCATGTTCGGTTTCACCGCCGGGTCGGTGGCCGCATCTGGTTCTGCATCCGCCGTGCCGATGCCGAACACCCCGTCGCCGCCGCGCAGCTGCCGCACCCACTCCTTGTCGCCCTTGTAGTCCCACCGGCTCGGGTGACGCAGGCTGCCGGGGTGCGTGTGCACGATCCCGACCAGGCTGAGGCTCCGGTCCTGCTGGCGCACCACCCGCTGCGCGAGCAGGTGGACCGGGCCGCTCACCCACACGTGCGCCTCGCCGGCGTCGCGGTTCGTCGGCGCCGGGAGGGTCGCCAGCACCACCACCTCGTCGGCCCGCCGGCGGCCGAGGAGGAGCCAGCCCGTCTCTTCCGTCCCGCGGTCGCCGGCCCGGTGCGCCGCGTACTCGGCGAACAGGGTGCGGCTCACCTCGTCGGTCAGCACCACCCGGGCGAGCGGCTCGAGCGCCACCGGGGGCGCGGGTGCCGCCGGGGCGGGCGGCGCGGGCGGCTCCGCGGCGAGCTCCCGGGCCATGCGGATCAGGTCGCGCAGCAGTGGGGTCCAGCGGATGGGGGCGGTCGGAAGAGGCCGGTCCTGGCTTCGGGATCGGTCGGTTCGCGGTGCCGTCGCCACCCACACTATAACCACGCGCCCCGCGCCAACTCAAGACCGCACGCGCAGCGCGGTGCGCAACCGACACCGCCGCGCCGGTCACCCGGCGCGGCGGTGTCGGAGCAAGTGGGACGCGGCTACTTCTTCTGCCCCGCGTGGACCGACGTGATGGCGAAGTCCGCCCGGTCGGTGCCGCCGGGCGGAACCTCGAACTCCTTCACCGCCTTGTCCGAGTACCACTCGACCGGGATCGGGTCCACCTGTCCCTTCTTCCCTCCGCCGGGGCCGGCGTTGTCCGGGGTACCCACCGACGGGTCGAAGAAGACCTCGCCCGCGGCGCGCTGGGTCTGGATGCGGACGCGGTGCTTGCCGACGACGGCGCCCGTGACGCCCTCGTCGGTCACCAGCGTGAACCGGCCCTTCTCGTCGGTCAGCCCGCTCGACCCGCGGCCGGGGGCGAGCCCGTCCTTCCCGGCGACCGGCTGGAACGACACGACGGCGTTCTTGTACGGCTGGTTGTCCACCGTCACGACGCCGGACACGGACACGTACTTCGGCCCCCCGCCGCACCCGGCGACGGCGAGGGCGGTGGCGACTGCGAGGACCGGGGCGACACGAGCGCGAGTCATCGGCGGCCTCCGGGTCAGGGGAGTTGGGCGACCTCGTTCCCCGAGATGGTCGCGGCGCCCCCGAGGAGGGTCATGTCGGTGCTCGTGCTGACCGTGCGGACCGACCCGTCGGCCAGGCAGAAGTTAATGACGTTGGTGTGGTTGCTCCCGAACGTCCGCTTGCACAGTTGGTCGCCGTAGAGCACGCCCGGCGAATAGCACCCGCTCCCGGCCGACCCGTTCCCGTACCGGTTGTTCAGGTGGTTGCTCTGGGGCCCGACGCTCGACTGGTTGTAGGAGGCGTAGGTGTACGCCCAGAAGGTGGCGCGGCGGGGGACGTCGCGGAAGGTGTTTTCCCCCACCATCAGGGTGTTGCTCGTCCCGTCGGTGATGCTCGCCATCCGCTCGGGGCCGCCCATCTCGACCACCGTCCCGGTCGGCGCCGGCACGCCGTTGTAGGCCACCGCGGTGCCGTGCAGCACCCCGCGGTACGACGGGTCGAACTTGCCGCCCGGCCAGTTCCCGGGCTCGTAGGTGTCGTAGGCCGCGTGCGCGATCGCCGCCTGCGCCCGCCCGGAAACCGCACGGTAGCTACCGTGCGCCCACGGGCGGGCCGTGTCCGGCCCGGAGGCCGGGGTGTCCGTCTGGCCGATGAGCGTGTCGGACGGGCACTCGTAGGTCGCCACCCGGGTGTTCCCGAGCGCGGTGTAGTTCACCGTGTCGTGGTTGTAGAGCGACTGGTTGTACCGGGTGTACAGCGCCGCCTGCTCCATGTACGGGAGGATCTCGATCGCCCAGGTGGTGTAGCACGGGGTGCCGTTGGCCCCGGTCTGCATCCCGCCCGGCGGGAATGTCCCGCGGGTGTCGTGGTGGGCGTGGAGCGCGACGCCGATCTGCTTCAGGTTGTTGCTGCACTTGATCCGGGCCGCCGCCTCGCGGACCTTCTGCACCGCGGGCAGGAGGAGGCCGATGAGGATGGCGATGATGGCGATCACCACCAGCAACTCGATCAGCGTGAACGCACGGGGACGTGGAACGGGACGAACGGACGTGTTCATGCGAGCCCCTTGTGGAGAAAGGAGGGCTACAAACGAGGCCGATCACTACCCTGGCGGTAGTGGGTGACGACCACTCGGATCGGTTTCGGCCGCTCGGAACCGGGTTGCGAGCCCCGGCGGGAGGTGGGCGGATGATAGAGCCCGCCTGCTCCCAGAGTTCTCTCATCTATAACCGACGCCTATGGGCGAAGCCACCAGAAATCCGCGGGTCGTCACGCTACCGGTCGCGGGCGGTGGGGAACTGGTCGGGGATTACGTCCCGGCCGCCGGCGCCCCCGCGGACTTCGCCGTGTTGTGGGTTCACGGGTTCGGCAGCCACCGCGGCGGGGAGAAGGCTGCGGCCGTGCGGGCCGAGTGCGAGCACCGCGGGTGGGCGTTCGCCGCGTTCGACTTCCGCGCCCACGGCGCCTCGCCCGGCCGCGTCCTCGACCTGACCGCGTCCGGCCTCCAGGCGGACCTGGACGTCATCGCCGCGTTCCTCGCCGGGGAAGGGCACCCGCGACTCGGGCTGGTCGGGTCGAGCATGGGCGGGTTCGCCGCGTCGTGGTACGCGACCGCACACCCCGACACGGTCGTGGGCTGTGTGCTGCTCGCGCCGGCGTTCGGGTTCATCCCGCGCCGGTGGGACCGGCTCACGACGGCCGAGCGCGAGGACTGGAAGCAGACCGGCCGGCTGCGCGTCAAGAACCAGTGGATCGACACCGAGATCGGCTACGCGCTGGCCGAGGAGCGCGATCGGTTCCGCCCCGAAGACCTCGCCGCCGCGTGGAAGACGCCGGCGTTGATCTTCCACGGCGCCGCCGACGACACGGTGCCCTACGCCGGCACGCTCGACTTCTTCCGCGACGTGGCCTTCCCGGCGGTCGAGGTGCGGCTGTACAAGGACGGTGACCACCGCCTGACCGCGTACAAGGACGAGATCGCCGCCGAGGCCGGGCGGTTCTTCGCACGCCTCCTTTCCCCCGTTCCCGGAGCGTCATCGTGAGAGCCGATCGCTTCCTTCTCGTCGTCCTACTCGCCGCCGCGGCGTTCGGGCTCGCGCCGCCCGCCGGCCCGGCGCGGCCGAAGGCCGACGCGCCGGCGCCGAAGGCCGAGGCGCCGCCGTCGGACCTGACCGATTACGTCGCTAAGGACGACAAGGCGTTTGTGTGGAAGCTCGCCGACAAGACGGTTTCCGACGCCGGGACGGTGTACACGATCGACCTCGTCTCGCAGACGTGGCACGACATCAAGTGGGAGCACAAGCTCCAGGTGTTCGTGCCGAAGGACGCGGCGCCGCGGGCGACGATGATGTTGTGGAACCAGGGCGGCCGCCCGGGCGCGGGCTCGGCACTGCTCGGGCTGGAGCTGGCGAAGCGCGTCGGGGCGCCGGTGGCGTTCCTGTTCGGCGTGCCGAACCAGCCGCTCTTTGAGGGAAAAACCGAGGACGCGCTCATCGCCGAGACGTTCGTCCGCTTCCTCGAAACGAAGGACTCGTCCTGGCCGCTCCTGTTCCCGATGGTGAAGAGCCTGATCCGCGCGATGGACGCGCTGCAGGCGTTCGCGCGGCAGGAGTGGAACTTCGAGGTGACCGGGTTCGTGGTGACGGGTGCGAGCAAGCGCGGGTGGACGAGTTGGCTGACCGCGGCGACCGGCGACCGGCGGGTGAAGGCGATCGCGCCGCTGGTCATCGACACGTTGAACTTCCCGGCGCAGATGCGGAACCAGGTGGCGGCGTTCGGCCGCCCGAGTGAGATGGTGAGGGACTACACCAACCGCAACCTCATCCCGATCCCCGACGCGCCCGAGGCGCAACGCCTCTGGAAGATGGTGGACCCGTGGGTGTACCGGCAGCGCATCACGGTGCCGCGACTCATCATCAACGGCACGAACGACCCGTACTGGCCGCTCGACGCGCTCAACAGTTACTGGGACGACCTGCCGGGCGAGAAGTACCTGCTCTACGTCCCGAACGCCGGCCACGACCTGCGCGAGGTGGACAAGGACGGCAAGAAGGAATTCCTCCCGACGCGCGCGGTGAGCGCGCTGGCGGCGTTCACGAAGGCGCAGGTGTTCGGCAAGGCGATGCCGAAGCTGACGTGGCGCGGTCCCGCGGCAGGTAACGGCAATGGGAACGGAAACGGGGCATTCACGCTCGGTAACTTTTCCTTCTCGGGGGCGAAGTCCGAACCCGGCCCGAAGCTCGTGCGGCGGTGGTCGGCCGAGTCCGACACCCGGGATTTCCGCAAGGCCCGGTGGGAGGCGAAGACGTTCGACGCGGACGTTCGTGAGTACCGCGCTCTGCGCCAGGCCGGCGATCGCTTCGAGGCGTTCCTGCTGGAATTCGAGTACGAGCAGGACGGCCAGCAGTTCAGCCTGACGACGCAGTTGGAACTCCTCGAACCGCGGAGGAAGTAGCTGCATGGGCTGGGATTTCGCGCGGGAACTGGAACGCTGGGGGCCGCCCGGCTCGGGGCGCGTCGGTCGGGTCGAGTCTTCGAGACCCGACGCGGCGGCACCAGCCGCGAGTGGTGACGCGCGGGGAGCTCAGACCCTCGTCGGTCCGGGTTTCCCGCTACCTGCCGTACGCACCCGCGCTGCGGCGTCGGGCCTTGAGGACTCGACCCGACCGACGAAGCCCCGGGCCGAAGCCCCGAGCCTGCAAGCCGCCCGCGCCTACTGCGCCTACGTCGCCCGCACGCACTACGAGAACTTCACCGTCGTCTCGGCGCTGCTGCCGCGGCGGCTGGTGCGGCACTTCCACGCCGTCTACGCCTACTGCCGCTGGTCCGACGACCTCGCCGACGAGACCGCCGGCGGGCAGGCGGCGCTTGACCTGCTCGCGTGGTGGCGCGGCGAACTCCTGACGTGCTACGACGGCACGCCGACGCACCCGGTCACGGTCACGCTCCGCGAGACAATCCGCCGCTTCGACATCCCGCCCGAGCCGTTCCTCGACCTGCTCTCGGCGTTCGAGCAGGATCAGGTGGTGAAGCGGTACGACACGTTCGCCCAACTCCGCGACTACTGCCGCCGCTCCGCCGACCCCGTCGGTCGGCTGGTGCTGTACCTGTTCGGCCGCTTCAGCGCGGAGCGGGCGGCGCTGTCCGACGAGGTGTGTACCGGGCTCCAACTCGCCAACTTCTGGCAGGACGTGGCGCGAGACTTCGCCATCGGCCGCGTCTACCTGCCGCGCGAGGACCGCGAGCGATTCGGCTACACGGATGACGACCTCGCAGCGGGGCGGTTCACGCCGGCGTTCCGCGAGCTGATGCGGTCCGAGGTGGACCGGGCGCAAGCCTACTTCGACCGCGGCGCGGAGTTGCTGCCGCTGCTGCCGCGCGAGGCGCGGGTGGACGTGGACCTGTTCATCGCCGGCGGCCGGGCGATCCTACGGGCGGTGGAGCGGCAGGGGTACGACGTGTGGGCGAGCCGCCCCGAGGTGGGCAAGCGCGAGAAACTGCGCCTGTTCCTCGGTGCGGCGTGGCGGCATTGGGTCGGGTGAAACGCCCGGGTTACGGGTCGGAGGCCGCGCGGACGAGTTCCGCCGTGCGCCCGATCTCGTCCGCGAGCTGGTCGCGCTCCGCGGGCGTCAGTTCGGTGGCCGTGGCGGCGTCGAGCGAGTCGCGGGCGAGGGCGGGGTTGTTCAGGCGGACGGCGAGCTCGGCCCGGTAGAGCATCGCCTTTGCGTAGTCGAGGCGCGGGGCGTCGGGGTAGCGGGCGAGACCGCTCTCGAGCGTCTTCATGGCCTTCTCGTCGTCGCCGTGCGCGTCGCCGAGGCGGGCGGCGGTGAGCACGATCTTCGCCAGCCCGGTCGCCGTCTCCTGCTCATCCTCGGTGTCGCCGGTCCGCGATACACGCAACCAGTTCCCGCCGACGTCGACCACGCTGAACCCGGCCACGGTGCCGAACTTCTTCCGCGGGCGGAGGAGCCGCGGGATGCCGGCGACGGGGACTTTCCCGTATGCGGCGCGCAGCCCGTCGGCGAACGACTGGTAGAGCGAGTCCGGGTCGGGCACGACGACGATGACGTTGCCGTAAGACTGCTCCGGGGCGAAGTCCGGCATCCCGAAGAGGTGGATGTGTAGGTCGTCGCGCTGGACGACGGCGTAGGGGTTGGGCTTGAGCTGGCGGTACGTGCGGCGGAACCCGAGTGCCTCGTAGAAGGCGATCGCCGGGTCGAGGTCGCGGCAGGGAAGGCAGGGGTAGGTGCGTTCGTTCGCCATGATCGAACTCCGTGGGGCGGGCGGCCCGCGAGTGCGGACCGGCGAAGCGCCCCGAATTCGACCACCCCGACCGGCCGCGGGTTCGCGCCGGTCGGGGTACACCCAAAACCCGGCCTCACACCGGCCGCAGCGCCTCGCGGTGCTTGCGGACGGTGTCGGCGAGGGCGTCGGCGCTCAGGCCGAGCGACGCGAGGAGTTCGTTCCGCTCGCCGTGCTCGACGAAGCGGTCGGGGATGCCGCAGCGGACCACGTTGCGGGCGTCGAGCCCGGCCGCGTTCGCCGCCTCCAGCACCGCCGACCCGAACCCGCCCTCGATCGTCCCTTCCTCCACGGTCACGACGAGCGGCAGCGTCTCGACGGCCCGCAGGATCGTCTCGCGGTCGAGCGGCTTCACGAAGCGGGCGTTGATGACGCCGACGTGCAGCCCCTCCTCCCGCAGCTTCTTCGCCGCCGCCACGCAGTTCGACAGCAGCGTGCCGAACGCCACGAAGCACCCGTCCTCGCCCCAGTCGATGACCTCGGCCTTGCCGGGCTCGATCGGGGTGAAGCCGTTCGGGCGCTCGACGCGCTCCAGGTTCGTCTTCGGGTAGCGCATCCCGATCGGGCCGGGGTGGGCGAGGGCGTGCGTCAGCATCGGCTGCGTGTCGAGCTCGTCGCCCGGCGCCATTGCGGTCATGTTCGGGAACAGCCGCATGTACGGCACGTCGAAGCACCCGTGGTGCGTCGGGCCTTCCGGGCCGGTCAGGCCGGCGCGGTCCATGCAGAACACCACCGGCAGGTTCTGCAGGCAGACCTCCTGGAAGATCTGGTCGAAGCTCCGCTGCAGGAACGTGCTGTAGATGTCCACGACGGGCTTCATGCCCGCCTTCGCCATCCCGGCGGCGAACGCGACGGCGTGGCTCTCGCAAATCCCCACGTCGAAGAACCGCTCGGGGAAGTCCTGCCGGACCGGCTCCAGCTTGTTCCCCTGGCACATCGCCGCGGTGAGGACCGTCACCTTCGGGTCGGCCTTCATCGCCTGGTAGAGGCCGGCGCTGACCGCGTCGGTGTACGCCTTCGCGCTACTCTTCTTGAACGACTTGATGGTGCCGTTCGGCCCGAGTTCCTCGAACACCGGCGGGGTGTGGTACGTCACCGGGTCGGCTGCAGCCTCCGGGACGCCGTGGCCCTTGTTGGTGAACACGTGGAGGAGGATCGGCCCCTTCTGGTCCTTCAGGTCGCGCAGGATCTTCCGCAGGCCGGGGAGGTCGTGGCCGTCCACCGGGCCGAAGTAGCGGAAGCCGAGCTCCTCGAACAGCATCCCGTCCTTGAAGAACGCCTTCAGTCCGTCGCGGATCTGCTCGAGCGCCGAGTGCGCCATCTCGCCGAAGACGGGAATGCCGTTGAGCACCTTGTTGATGCGCCGCTTCCCGCCCTGGTAGAGCCCGGTGATGCGGCACTGGTCGAGGTACTGCCCGACGCCGCCGGTGCGCGGGCAGATGCTCATCTTGTTGTCGTTGAGGATGACGAGCAGGTCCTGCGCCATCCCGCCGATGTTGTTGAGCGCCTCGAACACGATGCCGCTCGGGAGCGCCCCGTCGCCGATGACCGCGACCGCCTTGCGGCCGGACTCGCCGAGCAGGTCGTCCGCGGCCTTAAGACCCGAGACGGTGGAGACGCTGCACCCGGCGTGGCCGGTCATGAACAGGTCGTAGGGACTCTCGCCGGGGTGCGGGAAGCCCATCAGCCCGCCGCGGGTGCGGATGGTGTGGAACTTGTCGTACCGGCCGGTGACGAGCTTGTGCGGGTAGACCTGATGCCCGGTGTCCCAGATGAGGCGGTCCTTCGAGAAGTCGAAGGTGAGGTGGAGCGCCAGCGTGAGCTCGACGACGCCGAGGTTGCTGGCGAAGTGCGCCGGCCGGGTGGTGAGCACCCGCACGAGTTCCTCGCGGATCTCGCGGGTGAGCTGCTGCAACTGCTCGTCCGAGAGCTTCTGCAGGTCGGCGGGGCCGGTGATGGTCGGGAGCAGGGTGGACATCGTATCCCCTGGTTAGCGGTCGCGTTCGACGACGTACCGGGCCAGTCGGGCGAGCGGGTCGCTGCCGAGCCGGGCCGCGGCGTGTACGGCTTCCTTCCCCAACTCCGCCGCCTTCCACCGGCTCTCGGCGACGCCGAGGAGGCCGGGGTAGGTCAGCTTCCCGCGGGCGGCGTCCTTGTTCACCCGCTTACCGGTCTTCTCGGCCGTGCTCTCCACGTCGAGCAGGTCGTCCGTCACCTGGAACGCCAGCCCGAAGGCGGCGGCGTAGTCGTCTGCGGCGGCGAGTGCCGCCGGGTCCGCCCCGCGCTCGCCCTGGGCGGCGTGGACGCCGAGCCGAAGCGAAGCGCGGAACAGCGCCTCCGTCTTGCGGCGGTGGATGTTCTCCAGTTGCGCCGCCGTCTCGACCCGGCCGGGCGCCTCGATCCGGCCCTCGGCGGCGAGGTCGAGCACCTGTCCGCCGACCATCCCGACCGCCCCGGCGCCGGCCGCCAACTCCACACAGCTAACCGCGGCCGTGCGCGGCGGGCAACCTTCGCCGACCACCTGAAACGCCAGCGTCAGCAGCGCGTCGCCGGCGAGGATCGCCAGCGCCTCGCCGAACTTCTTGTGGCACGTCGGCAGCCCGCGGCGCAGGTCGTCGTCGTCCATCGCCGGCAGGTCGTCGTGGACCAGCGAGTACGTGTGGACCATTTCCACCGCGCATGCCGCCGGCAACGCCTGTTCCGTACCCCCGCCGGCGGCCTCGCAGGCGAGGACGACGAGGAGCGGGCGGAGCCGCTTACCGGGCGCGAACAAGCTATACCCCATCGCCGCGGAGAGTGCGGCGGGGGCGTCCGACGTGTACCGGGCGAGGGTGCTTCGCAGCGCGGCCTCGACGGCATCCTGCCGGTCTTTCAGATCCGCCCACAACTCCCCGACCACGGCCGTCCCTTCCGGTCGCCCCGGGCGGGGCAATGTCCTGATTTATAGCAGCCCCACCCCCCGCCGGCGCAGCCGAATTCCCAGATCGGCTCAAGGTTTCGACCCCGCCGTCAGCCGTCTATTCCCGGCAGTTTGCCGTCGCGGGCCGGTTTGCGGATCGAAGCCTTTGCGGCGGAGAGGGATGCGACGTGCTCGAACGGCTCGAGGTCCGGGGCGCCGTCGGGCGTGGTGCCGTTGAGCAGGCGCACGCGCTGTTCGGCGTCCTTGAGCTTGCTGTAACACAGGCGGAGCAGCGCGACGCCGCGCTCGTAGCGAGCGAGGGCGTCGTCGAGCGTGGTGGTGCCGTCCTCCAGTTCGCGGAGGATGCGGTCGAGCTCGGCCAGCGCCTGCTCGAAGCGGACGGGTTCGGCGTCGGGTGGGGTCATGCTGTGGTGCCGCGGAGACGGGCGAGTTCGGCCTTGAGTCGCACCAGTTCCGCCTCGGCGGCGTCGGCCCGCCGTGCTTCGGCGTCGGCTCGCTCGGCCTCGGTGGCCAGCCGTTCGGCCGGGGTCGGGAGGCGCTGACCGGTCGTCGGGTCGCGGAAGCGGAGGTCCGTCCCGTCGCGCTCCAGTTCCAGCCCGAGCACCCGGCTCGTGAACCGGCCGTCGGTCAGCCGCGCCGGGCGGAAGCCGACAGCCGACTCTTCTTCCCCGTGTCCTCCCGGCGGGTCGAGGCCGAGGTGATTTCGATTACCAGGTCCAGGCCGCCCCCCTCCTCCCAGAGGAGGTAGTTGTCGCGCTGGCGGTTCCCGGCCCCGGGGACGACGAAGACGTCCGGCGCGACGTGCCGGCGGCGGTCGCCCTTCTCGTAGAAGACCAGGATGTCGCCCGTCACGCACACGTCCGGGCGGTCGCGGAACCACCAGCGGAGCGTCTGGAGGACGTCCACCGTCAGGAGTTGGTGGAGTTCGGTTTCGGCCATGGGCTTGCCGTCCGAGGTCGGGTAGTCGTCCCGTGGGTGCGTGCGGAGCGGGCGGATCATGGTGCCTCCTCCTGCCGTCGAAGTTCCTCCATCGTAATCGCCGCCGCGACCGCGACCGAGCGGATCTCGCCGCCGGCGACGCGCGTCAGCAGGATGTCGCCGGGGCCGACGTCGGCGGGGTCGGTGACGACGCGGCCGACGGTCGTGCGCGTCAGACTGTAGCCGCGGCTCAGCACGTTCAGCGGGCTCAGGCCGTCGAGTTGCGCGGCGACGGCGGCCAGCTTCTCGGCGGCGCCCGTGAGGCGCTGCCGTGCCGCGCGGTGGAGGCGGGCGGCGGTGTCGTCGAGGCGCTGTTCCAGGTCGGTGACGCGCTGGAGCGGGCGGCGGAAGGCGGGGCGGGCGGCGAACTGGTCGAGCCGCTCGCGGCCCAGCACCAGGCGGCCCGCCATCGCGTCGCGGAGGCGCCCGGCGCGGTCGTCGAGGTCGGCGAGGAGTTCGAGGCGGTGCGGCGTCAGCGCCACGACCGCGGCGCTCGGCGTCTCGGCCCGGAAGTCGGCGACGAGGTCGGCGACGGTCACGTCGACCTCGTGGCCGATCGCCGAGACCACCGGCACCACGGACTGAAAGATCGCGTCG
Organism: bacterium; assembly: GCA_017308215.1. Lineage (GTDB taxonomy): Bacteria > Planctomycetota > Planctomycetia > Gemmatales > Gemmataceae > Urbifossiella. Next base: position 34,030 of record JAFKFQ010000400.1, read on the forward strand.
GCGACGGCCTCCTCGTTGAACGCCGCCAGGTCTTCGCTGCTCCCGCCGCCGCGGCCGATGACCACCGCGCACAGCGGCAGCCGGCCGGTCGTGTGGAGGCGGTTCAGTTCGCGGAGTGCGACCGCGACTTCCTCCGCGGCGCCGGTCCCCTGCACGCGGCTGGGGCGGACGATCACGTCGGTCCGCGGCCAACGCTGGGCGAGGAGTTCGAGCATGTCGCGGACGGCGGCGCCGGTGGGGCTGGCGACCAGCGCGACGCGCTTCGGGTACTTCGGGAGCGGGCGCTTGCGGCCGGGGTCGAAGTACCCGCGGGCGAGGAGCTTTTCCTTGAGCTGCCGCAGCGCCAGCTCGGCGGCGCCGACGCCCTTCGGCTGCAGCTCCTCGATCTGGAGCTGCACGTCGCCGCGCGCGTCATAAACCGTCAGGCGGCCGCGGGCGAGCACCTCCATGCCGTTGCGCGGCTCGAACCGCATCCGCAGGTTCACCCCGCGGAACAGCACCGCCTTCAGTTGCGCCGACTCGTCCTTGAGCGTGAAGTACATGTGGCCCGAGCGGGCCTTCGTGAAATCGACGACCTCGCCGGACACCCACACCGCCGAAAACTTCGTCTCGACCGTGCCGCGCAGCCGGGCGACGAGCGCGGACACGCTCAGCACGTCGCGGTCGGTCGGCGGAGCCGCGGTCATGGGTTTGTCCGGGCCAGGATGAGTGGGTCGCCCTGCTGATCATACATCCACTGCACCAGTTCACCAGTCCGGTTCGCCTCCCACTCGCGCCATTCGCCCTCGATCAGGGCCACGTACGCGGCCCGCGGCAGTTCCGCGGGCGAGCTCAGCTTGCGCGTCGGGCGGCCGTAGTAGAACAATACGCCCTCGTCCTTGAGCTTGAGGAGGTGCAACGGCTCACCGACGGGGACGAGCCCGCGCAGCGCGGCAGCGGTGACCTCGGCATTGCGGCCGGCAGTACGACGGGGAATCACCACCTCGACGAACATGACCTTCACGCTGAGCCAGAGGATGAGGAAGGCGGCGACGAGGCGGAGGGGCGGTCGAAGGCTCGGGGCTTCTCGATACCGCCACCAGTCGAGCAGCCCCATCACGCCGAGCCCCATCAGCGCCGGGCTGAGCGGCAGCGCGTAGCGGACGTTGTGGTTCGGCACCAGAGCCCAGAAGATCAGGTTCGGCCACGCCCAGCAGTGGAGGAACGCGAGCAGCAGCCGGCCGTGGTCGTCCCAGCGGGCGGCGAACCCGCGGCGCAGCGTGCGCAGCGCGAACAGCGACAGCGGCAGGTGCGCGGCCCACACCAGCAGCGGGTACGTCAGCACCTCGGCCCACGGGTAGCCCTTGCTGCCCGGCTTCGGGGCGAAGCGGTACGCCGCCTCCTTCCGCACCGTGTCGGCGAGCGCGTCCCCGCCGACCTGCTGCGTCACGAGAGCTGCCCATCCCGCCACGGCCGCGACTGCGACGCCGGCCGCGAGTAGGAACGAGCTGCTCACAAGCAATCGCAGCCGTCCGCACCACACCAGCAGTGGCACGGCGGTGAGGGCGAAGAAGGCGGGGGCGGTCCACTTTGTGAGCGTGCCAGCAGCAAGGCAGAGCAGTGACGCTACGAGCAGCCCCAGGTGCTTCCGTCCCTGGGCTTCAAGAGCGTGGTGAAAGAGCACCAGCGACGCCGTGACCCAGCCGACTAGCGTCATGTCGATCTCGGCGCTCGGCGCCTTGTCGAGCCACAACACCGAGCACGGGACGAGCAACCCCGCGAGCAACCCGGCCCGTCCGCCGAGCACGTGGCGGAACAGCGCCGCCATGAGGAGCACCGCGGCGGTCGCGGCGATAGCGGATGGCAGGCGCGCGGTGACCTCCGTGACGCGGTCGACCGGGAGCGACGCGAGCGCGATGGCGGCGTACTGCCCGGGCGGCTTGGTGAGGAACGGCTCGCCGTGGAGGACCGGGTAGAGCCAGTGCCCGCGCAGTGCCTCGGCGCCGATGATCGCCCGGAGCGATTCGGTGCGGTATAGCGGGCCGGCGGCGAGCCCGTAGAAGAACAGCGCGCCGCACCAACCCAGCAGCAGGACCGGCGCGAGCGCGGGCCGCGGGAGTGCGAGTCGGACGGCGAATCGGGGTGTGACGCGGATGGGGCAGCCTCCATGCTGCGGTGCGTTTTGGTCTGGCAGGTACTATTGGGAAGCGGTGTGAAACCACTCCCGTTTGTGGTAGTAGTACTCCCAATCGTGGTGGAGCAAGATGCCACCGTGAGCGAGTGAGAAACCAATTGGCTCACGATTTGGACCCACGATGTCACACCAGAAGTGAAAAAGCGTGGGATCGGGAACCCTACCGGTGTCTTCAAGGCTCGCCGGATAGTTGCCGTGCTTAGCGCAGTAGGTGTCGATCATTCGAACGAGGCGTTCTCGTTCGGCCGACCGGCGGGATTCAAGTCGTTCACATTCCGCGCTGCAACTACTTGCCGCGATTGCGATACAGAACATGAGATGTCCGGGCAATGAGCCTGCAAGGCGACCACCCGTGGTTACTATGGCGCAGGTGATAGTGCTGATCGCCCGCCCGAGCTGTATACAGCAGGGCCAAGCGATCACCCCGACCGAGCGTCGGTAAACCGCACTGAGAGGTCCCAGTTGCTGGTAGACCCGGCACACCGCCGCGATCATCACCCGCCCTCCGTGGCAGACGCCTCACGCGCCACAAACGCCCCCACCATCTCCAACAGCCTCTCCAACTCCGCCCACGCTAGTGCCGCGTTGTCCCGGTCCACCAAGACGAACGGCACGCCGGCCAGCCGTGCGGCCTCGCCTTCTTCCTCGTCCAGATCGCCGATGCTGGCGATCACGCGGTACTCCTTCGCCAGTTGCACGTGAACCTGGGCCTTGTGCGACTTCGAGCCCTGCCCCTTCGGGCAGTAGTGGACGTGTCGCCAGCCGGGGAGGCGGTGGTCCATGATGAAGCGGTCGGTCCCCGCGCGGCTCACGTCGGTGCGGGCCGTCACATAATGCACGGTCAGTTTCTGTCGGTCGATCCGGGCCAGCACGTCCACGGCGACGCGGATCGGGCAGTCGAAGCCGACGCAGACGGTGTCGTCTAGATCGACGATCACCGCCAGCGGTTTCGCGGGCACATCGTCGCCGAATACGCTGTGGGCGAGGTCGCTCATGGAGTCGTCAGATCGGGTGGACCGGCAGGCCGAACGTCGCTGCCACGGCGGCGTTCGTCACGTTGCCGGCCTGGATGTTCACGCCGGCGGCGAGGCCGGGGTTGTCGGTGGCGGCCCGCGCCACGCCCTTGTTCGCTAGTTGCAGGGCGTAGGGGAGCGTCACGTTCGTCAGCGCGTAGGTGCTGGTGCGGCCGACGGCACCGGGCATGTTCGTCACGCAGTAGTGGACGATGTCGTCGACGATGTACGTCGGCTTGGCGTGCGTCGTCGGGCGGCTCGTCTCGAAGCACCCGCCCTGGTCGATCGCCACGTCGATCACCACCGCCCGGTGCGGCATCCGCTTCAGGTCGTCGCGGCGGACGAGGTGCGGCGCCTTCGCCCCGGGGATCAGGACGGCGCCGATCACCAAGTCGGCCCAGGGGAGCAGTTCGAGCAGGTTGTGGCGGTTCGAGAAGATCGTGGTAACGTTACGCGGCATCACCTCATCGAGGTAGCGGAGGCGGTCGAGGTTTACGTCGAGGAGGAAGACGTTCGCCCCGAGCCCGGCGGCGACCCGCGCCGCGTTCGCCCCGACCACGCCGCCGCCGAGTACCACCACCGTCGCCGGGGCGACGCCCGGCACGCCGGCGAGCAGGATGCCGCGGCCCTCGAACGGCCGCTCCAGGTACTTCGCGCCTTCCTGAATGCTCATGCGGCCGGCGACCTCGCTCATCGGCGTGAGCAGCGGCAGCCCGCCCTTCGCGTCGCGGATCGTCTCGTAGGCCACGGCGGTGACGCCGGACGCCATCACGGCCTTCGTGAGCCCCTCGTCGGCGGCGAAGTGGAAGTAGGTGAACAGCGTCTGCCCCGACCGCATCAGCGGCCACTCGTCGGGGAGCGGTTCCTTCACCTTGATGATGAGGTCGGCGCGCCCCCACACGTCGGCGGTGGCGGGGACGATTTCGGCGCCGGCGGCCGTGTACTGCTCATCGCTGATGCCGCTGCCGTCGCCGGCGTGCGACTGCACGAGGACTTGGTGCCCGGCCCGGGTGAGTTCCTCGGCCCCGTTCGGGGTGAGCGCCACGCGGTACTCGTCCGACTTCACCTCGCGCGGCACGCCGACGATCATGGGAGCTCCCGGGAATGGTGGGGGTATTGTCCCGGGCGGCGCGAAGTGGAATCAAGGGCAACCGGGCCGGCTCGGGTCTTCCGTAGTGGTGCGGCTCCCGGTTGCGGTCGGCCCCGGGCGGGCGTGGGCAGGCAACCCGGCCGGTAGACTGGGGGTGAGGTGTCGGGGTGGCCCCACCGACGCTGTTCGCGGCCCGGACCGCGGCAGTTGACTTCGGACTCGGCGCATCACACCCGGCCCGTGATTCTTAAGTCCGTCAGCCGCGCGGTCCATGCACTGTTATGGTGCGACCGCGGGGGCGGTCGTCCGGGCGACCGAGCAGGGACCCCTCTGCAACCCCCGCGGCACGAGCGGCCGGATGAGTCACCCCGTCGGAACCCGACACCCGCCCACCGGCGGCCGCCGGTCCGCGCTTCACCGCGCGGCCGACGGCCGCCGCGTGGTGCGTTCTGGAGCAATGTCAGGCGGATGGTGAGGAACGACATGCGGGTGCGTCGATGTCCGGCGCGAGCCCCGAACCGCCCCAAGTAGCATAAAAAGGCCGCCAACCACCTCCGCAACCGAGAATCATGCCGGCCGTCACTTCTTCCCCAACTGCTGCACTTCCTTCCACACGTCGCCGTACGCCTCCTTGTCGAACGGCGGGCAGCCGGTCGGGTACTGGCCGAGCGGGTGGTCCTTCGCCCGCATCAGCGCCGTGCAGTAGCTGAACGTGCGGCACACGCGCTTGCGGTCGAGCTTGCCGTGGTCGCGCAACTGCCGCACCCAGTCCGGCTGCGCCAGGCTCGCCCGGCCGACGCCGACGAGGCTGATGCGCCCGTCGCGCACGTTCGCCGCGCCCGCCTGCGGCAGGAACTCTTGCAGGTAGCTGTACCCCGTGCCGACCACCGCCAGCCCCGGGTTCGCCGCCTGGATCGCGCCGGCGATCTTGAAGTGGCGGTCAACGCCGACCAGCGGGTGCTCGGGCGACTCGTAGCCGTCCGGCGGCGGGTACTCGAACGGGCGGCCGAAGTGCGGCTGGGCGTACGGGTTGCCGAGCGCGATGTTCACCAGCGACACGCCGAGCGCCCGCATGTCCTGCACCCAGCGGATCGGCTCGGTCAGGTCCGGCGTCAGCGGGTCGGCGGGGTTCAGCCCCCAGCCGTTGACGACCGGCGCTGCGAACGGCTCGGGCTCGCCGTCGCCGTCCGCCGCCTTGCGGAACGGCACGCCGTCGAAGCCGTTCATCCGCGTGGCGAGCACGACGTTCGCCGGCACCGCGGCCTTGACCGCCTGGAAGATCTCGCGCGCCAGCCGCGTGCGGTTCTCGAAGCTGCCACCGTAGGCGCCGGGGCGGTTGCGTGCCCCCAGCAGTTCGCTCAGCAGGTAGCGGTGGCACTGCTTCACGTCCAGGAAGTCGAACCCGACCGCGACCGCCAGCTTCGCCGCCGCCACGTAGCCGTCCACGAGGCGTTTCAGGTCGTCGTCGGTGAGCAGCGGCGTGTCGGCCGACACCTTGTAGCGGCCGACGAGGAGCGGGTCGTGCGTGGCGATGAGCGGACGGCGGTAACTGTAGCGGCCGGAGTGCGTGAGCTGGATGCCGAAGAGCAGGTCCGAGTCGTCGCCGTTCGCGGCCCGGTGGGCGGCGCGGCAGTCCGCGACCATGTTGGCGAAGGCGTCGCGCGTGCCCTCGTGCAGCCAGATCTGGCGCGGGTTCATGCGGCCGTCGTCGGTGACGGCGCACGCCTCGCCCCAGATCACCTTCGCCCCGCCGTCGCCGAAGCGGACGTAGCGGCGGAACGTGAGCTCGCCGGGCCGCCCGTCGGGTTCACCGTCACACCCCTCCATCGGGTGAATGCACCAGCGGTTCCCGGCCGTGCGCGGGCCGACCGCCAGCGGGGCGAACAGCGGCGCGAGGTCGTCGGAGAAGCGGAGATCGGTGCCGAGCCGGGCGTTCTCCGCCTCCATCTCGGCGACCGACTTGTACTTGAAGAACCGGGCCATGAGCAGATTTCCGAGGAGAGACAGGATGGCCACAACGAGGCACAGAAAGACAGGCACCGTAGATTCTAACTTTTTGTGTCTTTTTGTGCCCCTTTGTGGCCATTCCCTTGGTTGTTGTCCGGCGGCGGATAGAAGAACGCGGCGAACGCGGCGACGACCACGGCGCAGACGCCGAGCGGGATCAGCCAGGTGGCGTGCCAGTCGATCGTCGTGCCGACGCGGTAGTGGTCCACCACCGCCGCCGCGAACGTGTTCCCCGCCCACACGCCCACGCCGCCCGACACGAACGTGATGATCCCCTGCGCACTCGCCCGCAGGTGCGGCGGCGCCTCGCGGTCGAGGTACGTCTGTGCCACCAGCAGGAAGAACGTGTACCCCATCCCGTGCATCGGCACGCCCACCGCCACGACCAGCGGCGTCCACCCGATTGCCATGACCACCCCGCGCAGCGCGTACCCGCCGAGGCCGACGAGCATGAGCCCCTTCATCCGGTCGCGCGGGCGGAGCGCCGGCAGCGCGAACATGCACCCCACCTCCACCACCTGCGCGATCGTCATTACCTGTTCGGCCCGGGGGACGCCGTGGTCGGTCAGGTAGCGGTGGCCGTAGACGACGTAGAACTGGTTCATCGCCGTGGACACGAACGCGACCACCACGAACACCACGAACGAGCGGTCGCGGAACAGCACCAGCGCCTTCAGCCCGAGCATCTCCGAGACGGACCGCCCCGTCCCGAGTGGGGGCGTGCCCGGCAGCGTGAAGGCATACACGCCGATCGCCGCCGACCCGGCCGCGGCGAGGTACAGGACGTCCGACGACACGGCCCGGAAGAACTGGCCGACTGTCAGCCCGGCGGCGATCCACCCGAGGGTGCCGTACAACCGCACGCCGGCGAACCGGGCCGACGGGTCGGCGAGGTTCCGCAGGCCGATCACCGTGGTCAGCGTCATCGCCAGCTGCATGCACACGCAGTACGGCAGCATCAGCGCGAACAGCCGGCCGAAGGTGACGGCCGCGGCGCGGCGGACCTCTGGGTCGTCGTTCACCCGCGCGAGCTGTTCCGGCGTCGGCACCGCCTCACCGGCCTCGCGCGCGACCGCGGCATGGTAGGCCGCGGCGCCTGTCGGGAAGTTCTCGTCGCACCACGTCGCCGCGACGAACAGTAGCCCCGCCGACAGAAGACTCGTGACGCCGAGCACCACTTCGGCGCGGAACAGGCGGTCGGTGAGGAGGCCGATGACGAGCGGGGCGAGCATCCCGCCGAACGCGAACGACGAGTACAGCCAGCCGACTTCCTGGGTGGTGAAGTTGAGCCCGCCGCGGGTCGGGGCCGACATCAGGTACGTGGACAGGGTCGGCACCCACGCCCCGAGCCCGAAGTAGAACAGGAGCATCATCGCCGACAGCCGCGCCGGCACCGCCCGCCCGCCGGCCCCGTGTACGCCCACCGCCTGCCCCTTCCGTGGTGTCACCCCGCCCGGCACGTCCCCCGGTTGTGTTCTACGGTGGTGGTGCCGCCCCGTCCCGCACCCCAACCCGGCTGCGCGCCATGGCACTCATCGTCGGCCTGATCGCGATCGCGTGTGCGATCGTCGTGTTCGGTGTGATTCTCCGCATCGGGGCCGCCACGCTCCGCATGGCCGTGAGCGTGACGAATATGATGCTCGGCGGCCGCGACCCGGGTGAGGACGACTTCCGCCGGGCGGGCTACGACTACAACCCGACGCCGCGCCCGGCGTCGCTCGCCGGCCTGTTGATCCCGATGCCGGGGGTGCTCTACGCGGTCCTCATCAACATCGGCGTTTCAATCGCCTCGAACGTCGCCATGCTGGGGGCGTTCTACGGGACGATTGCCGTCCTGGGGATGAGCTTCGACGTGCCCACCGAACCAACCGATCCAGAGGCGCTCAGGGGAGTCGGGCTCGCCTTTCTGGCCGCAATCGCGGCGTGGCCGTTTGCGACCGTGGTCGTCCTCAAACTGGCCTTACCGACGACCTACGTCCGGGCGGCGCTGGTCGGCGTCTTCCAGACCGTCATCGCGTTCCTGATCTTCGGCGCGATCGGCATGGGGATCGTGCTCCTCTCCGGCGTCCAGATCAGCGACGTGCCGAACGCGAAGCCGGCCGGCGGCAGCGGCTGGGTGAGGTAGGGCGCGAACTCGGCCGCGACCGAGCCGGACCCGCAAACGGGGCCGGCTCAGTCGCGTTACGACCCGTAGAGCTCGCCGACGCGCGCCGCCTGCTGGCGCTCGGCGAGCCAGTCACTCACCTGCTTCGTGTCCGCCACCAGCGCATCCACCTCCGCCCGCTCTGCTGTCAGCGCCGCCGCGATCTCGCCGGGGATCGGCCGGTACACGCGTTCCAACTCCGCATCCAATCTCGCCCCGAGCTCGCGCCGGAACTCGCCGCGGATCGCCGGCCAGCGGATCGGCAAGAGCATCAGGATGAGCAGGTGCAGGACGATGATGACGACGAGCGGCACGAGGCCGACCAGCGACAGGCGGAACAGGCTGATGTCGGTGTTGCCGACGACGAAGAAGTCCCACAGCAGCACCGCCGCCGTCGCCACCAATGCCACCTCGGGGAGTGTGTTCGCCGCCACGCCGAGCGTGCCGCGGAGCGCCTTCCGCCAGCCGGTCGGGTGGGTCGCCCGGCGCTCCACTTCCGCCAGCGCATCGATGACCGCCCGCGTCACTCGGTCGCGCCAGTCGAGCCGCGATACGGCCGCAGTCCGCTCCTGGAGCAGCGCCGGCGGGAAGCCGCGCTGGTCGGCGTCCACGAGGAGCTTGTTCACGAGCGCCGACGCGCGCTGGTCGAGCACGCGCTCGCCGGCGGCCTTCGCGCAGTCCTGCACGAACGACCCGAGGTTCCACTCGACCGGCGTTTCGACCCGCCCGCCGAGGAGCCGGCCGGTGATCGGGTGGCGGTCGCGGATGCGGCTGCCGGCATAGCGGAACATCGTCGTCACCCGCAGGTACGCCGCCATCAGCCCGCGGAACCGCTGCTGCCCCTCGACACTGAAGTGGTGCTCGACCTCCGTCTGGTACGGCTCCAGCGCCCCGACCAGTACCTCGGCCTGTACCGCCGCCTCCTCGGCCAGGACGCGCTCCCAGGCGTCGGCCACCTTCGCCGCCGCCTCGTCGAGATCGGGCGGCTTCGCGCCCTCCGCGGCCCGGGCGATCTGCGCGAGGAGTTGTGTAACGCCGTGCGCCTTGACCGCCTCGATCTCGAGTCGCGTCAGCCCGAGTTCGAGCCAGTTCTTGAGCAGCGGGAACTGCTCGCCGGCGGGCAGGTCGGCCGGCGTCGCGCCGTTCGCCTCGAGCCAGGCGCGGGCGGTCGTGCGGAACAGCAGCGGGCTCGTGAACCCCTCGTCCTTCAGGTCGCGCAGCAGGTCTTCGTCCGGGCGTACGCCCGACTCGTTGGTCAGGCAGCGGTCCCACTTGTTGAGGACGAACGCGAACGCCCGCCGCTTCCGCTGCTCCTTGAACAGCTCCCAGCCGAGCTTGTCGTGGTACTTCTCCTGCGAGCCGACGTAGAGGACGATGTCGGCGACGGGCAGGAGGGCGATCAGCTTGTCGCGGTTGGCGGTGTCGTTCGAGTCGAGGTCGGGCGTGTCCACGATCACCTTCTGCTCCAGCCCGGGGCGGTCGTGCTGGGCGAGGCGGCACAGGCGCAGCGCCGGGTCGAGCCGGTCGGAGCGGACGGACTGGTGGTAGTAGACGACCGGGTCGCGGGTGGTGGGGCGGGTGAACGACGACTGCGCGATCGGGCTGCCGGCGAGGGCGTTGAGGAGGCTCGACTTCCCGACGCCGGTGCCGCCCATGAGCATGATGACGAGCAGCGGCTTCTCGACGTCGAGCGCCGCGGCCTGGCGCTGGAGGTCGGTGTCGAGCCCTTCGAGCTCCGCCCGCTGGAGCATGGAGAGCGGCTGGGCGCGACGGGCGTCGAGCCAGCCGCGGAGCCGCCGGTCGAGCCCGCGGAGCAGCGGCGCGAGGGTGCGCAGGAGCGGTTCGGGTTCGGTCATGCGGAATGGTGTAGGGGATTGACCGGTCTGACGCACCGGCGACCCCGCGGACGCCGCCCGGGCAGCGCCACGGGCGGTGTCAGGCGGTCATCTTCGCGCTCACCTTCTCGTCGAGCTGCCGGATGAGCAGCGGCACGCGCGTCAGCACCTGTTGCAGCTTCTCGAACGCCGTACCGCCGGTCGCGGGCCACTGGGCGAGCCACTCGGCGAGCGGCGCCGTCAGCGTCGCCTGAACGAGCTCCTCGCGGTGGCTGCGGACCTTCAGCCGCGCCGCCTCGGTCGCGCCGCGGGCTGCCAACTCCGCCGTCTGGTGCGTCGCCGACACGCCGAGCGGGATTAGCAGGAAGTGGTACCACGACGGCACCCACGTGAACACCAGCACCGCCCCGACCACGGCGATGTCCGCCGTCAGCTTGCCGCCGCGGAGCAGGTAGAGGAGGCCGGGGTTCCCTTCGAGCTTCGCCACGAGCTGACGGCCGGTCGCCTCCAGGTCGTCGGTTTCCTTCAGTTCGAACGTGCGGAACGCCTGCTGAAAGCGGTCCCGCACCTCGGCGGCCAGCGGGCCGTCGAAGCCGTGGGCGACCGCCTTCCAGACCGGGTGCGAACCCGCGCGGCGCAACGCCTCGGCGCGGAGGCCGTCGAGCCAGCCGACCAGCGCCGCGTCGAGGACGGTCTTCTCGGACAGGTTTAGCGTGTCGGGGCGGACGACGAGGCGCGTCAGCGTGTCGCGGCCCCAGCGGTACGGCGCCCGTAGCACCCACAGCACGTTCCCCCACATCCGCCCGGCGCCCGGCAACTCGACCAGTTCGACGAGCTGCTCGCGGTAGCGGTCGAAGCGGCGGAACTGCTCGCCGCTCAGGTACTCCTTGCGGTAGCGGTCCTCGAAGTCGAGCCGGCCGACGCGCACGGCGCCCTTCCAGGCGTCGAACTCGGCGAGGTCGCGGCGGGCCACGTCGAGCAGCCCGTCGCCGGCGGTGGCGAGGTAGCGGGCGGCGTTCGACACGGTGCGCTTCCGCGCCGCGTCCGCGCTCTCGCACTGCACGAGAATCTGGTTCAGGAGTTGCACGCGGTACTTCGCGCCGGCGCCGGCGGGGTCGTTGCGCACGCCCGGCGGCATCTGCGGGAACGGCACCACGGGCACGGCGGGAATCGAGCCCGACGGTAGCGGGGGGAGCCGGCCCAGGACTTCCCGCTGGAAGTGCTCGACCATCGCCGGGGCGTCGCTCTCGCGCATCTTGGTGAGGACGCACACCACCGCCTTGCCGGCCTTCACCGCGAGGTGGAGGAACTGCGTCGGCACCTCGTCGTTGTAGCGCTCGTCGGACGCGACGTAGACGACGACATCGGCCAGCGCCGCGACCTCCATCAGCCGGGCGACGTAGCCGGTCGACGCCCACGTCGTCATGTCCGGGCAGTCCCAGACGACGAACTCGCCGAGCGGGTCGGCGGCCGCGGTCGGTTGCAGGCGGCGGACCTGGTACACGTCCTCGTCGAGGTTCGCCGGCTTCTCCTCACTGACGCGGCGCATCGGGCCGAGGAAGCCGATCGTGCCCGGCAGCGTGGCCCCGCCGGCGGGGAGGAACGCGGTCGGGTGGCGGGTGTAGCCGGCCTGCGGGTTTGCCTCGGCGACCACCGACCCGCACAGGAAGTTGACGACGGTACTCTTGCCCGCCCCGGCCCCGCCGACGACCGCGACGTGGAGCGGCCGCGCCGGCTGGTCTTCGAGGAACGGGCCGATGACATTCCGCGTCAGCGCGGACGCCAGTCGCAGGCTACCGGCGTGGGCGGCGAGCCCGGGTTGAGCGCGGCAGTGGTCTTCGAGCCAGCCGAGGTCCGCCGCCAGCTCGCCGACCGCCGCCCGGGTATCGGGAACGTGCATGGGCTCAGTTTCGAGGTTCGCGTTTCGAGTTTCAAGCGGCGGTCTGCTACGTCAGGAGCGGAACGCCTGCTGCGTCGCGCACCCCGGCGGGCGGTCGAGGCGGAACGCCTCCACCGGCACGGCCGGCGGTCGCCCCGTTAGCAGCTCCGTCAGTATTCGCGCCGTGCCGACCGAGAGTTGCACCCCGGCGCGGAAGTGCCCCGTCGCCACGAGAACGCCGTCCCACCCCGGCACCGATCCGATGTACGGAAGCCCGTCCGCCGACCCCGGCCGCAACCCGGCCCACGTCTTCTCGACCTCGGCGCCGGCCCAGCCGGGGATCAGGGTCGTCGTGAACCGGAGCAATTCGTTCACGCCCGCGGCCGTCGGGCACTTCTCGAACCCGGCTTCCGGCTCCTCCGTCGAGCCGACCAGCACCCGGCCGTCGTCGCGCGGGACGAAGTAGCGCTTGCCGGCCATCAGCACCCGTTGCAGCCGCGGCGCCGGCCGGTGGAACAGCACGATCTGGCCGCGCACCGGGTGTACACCGGGCTGTTGACCAAGTGGTTTGAGCAGCGTTTCGCTCCACGCCCCGGCGGCGAGAACGCACGTCCCGGCCGCGACCGTCGCGCCGCTCGACAGCCGTACGCCGGTGACGCGCCGCCCGACCGAGTGCCACCCTTCGACCGGCGTGTCCGGCCGCAAACGCACGCCGAGCTGTTCGCACGCCGCGATCAGGGCGCGGACGTGCCACGGGTTGCGCACCTGGGCGCACGTCGGTAGCAGGTACGGCTCGCCGGTGAAGCCGGCCGCTGCGGGTTCGAGTTGTGTCAGGGTGTCACCGGTCAGCTGATCGAACGGGAAGCCCTCTGCTTCCCACAACTCCAGCACGTCGCGGTCGTGCGGGTGGAGGAACTCGATCCCGCCGCAGCGCCGGTAGCCGGTGTCGAGTCCGGTGCGGTCGCGGAGCTCGGAGGCGAGGAGCGGCATCCCGACCGAGCCGAGCGCCCGGAGGCGGTCGATCGGCGTCGCGGCACGCTCGAAGTTGCCCGGCGGAATGATCCCGGCGCCGGCCCACGATGCCTCGGCGCCGAGCGGGCCGCGGTCCAGGACTTCGACCGTAAATCCCGCCTTCGCAAGCTCATACGCCGCGGTCAGGCCGATCACGCCGCCGCCGACAATCGCCACGTCCGGGTGCTGTGCCATGGGGCCATTCTAAGTCGTTCGCGGTTCGGGTTGCCCGGCCCGCTGGGATAACCCATAATTCGGCGGCCGCCCACACCCCACTGGACGTCGCCACGGAGTCAGGCATGACCATGACCGAACCACACGCCCCCGAAACCGGCCTGGCGCAGATCCTCGACCGGCTCCCGGCGGAGCGCGAGGCCCGCGTCGCGTTCCTGCACAAACTGCTCGGCGAGGGGCCGTGCCGGCAGATCGGCATCTTCCCGCTCCCGGCCGGGTTCAAGCTGTCCGTCGTCATCCCCGTGTACAACGAGGAGCGGTGGCTGGCCGAGCTCGTCCGCCGGGTGCAGGTGGTGCCGATCCCGAAGGAACTCATCCTCGTCAACGACATGTCCACGGACGGCACGCCCGCGATCCTCAAGCAGTTGGAGGCGCGGTACGACAACGTGCGCGTGTTCCACCAGCCGAAGAACATGGGCAAAGGGGCGGCGCTCCGCGAGGGGTTCAAGCACTGCACCGGCGACCTGGTGATCGTGCAGGACGCCGACTGGGAGTACGACCCGGCCGAGTACCCGAAGCTGATCCAGCCGATCGTCGAGAACCGGGCCGACGTGGTGATCGGGTCGCGGTTCATCGGCGAGCAGCACCGGGTGCTGTACTACTGGCACTCGGTGGCGAACAAGGGGCTGACGCTCCTGTCGAACATGTTCACCAACCTGAACCTGACCGACATGGAGACGTGCTACAAGGTGTTCCGCCGCGAAGTGATCCAGAGCCTGACGCTGAAGAGCGACCGGTTCGGGTTCGAGCCGGAGGTGACGGCGAAGATCGCCAAGAAGAAGGCGGACGGGTCGCGCTGGCGGATCTTCGAGGTACCGATCAGCTACAGCGGCCGGACCTACGAGGAGGGGAAGAAGATCGGCCTGAAGGACGCCTTCCAGGCGCTGTGGTGCATCGTCCGGTACTGGGCGAAGGACTGACGCCGGCCGTTCGCCTGAAGTCCGTCCCAGCACGAATCGCAGCGCCGCCTCCAGGTTTGGGTGGTCGAACTCGAACCCGCTCCCCTCCAGCTTCCGTGGCACCGCCCGCAGGCTCGTCAGCAGCGCCTCGTCGGCAATTGCACCGAACAGCACCCGCAGCGCGACACGCGGCACCGTCAGCAGCGCCGGGCGTCTCAGCACGCGTGCCAGGGTGTGCGTGAAGTCGCGGTTCGTCACCGGGTTCGGTGCCGTCACGTTCACCGGCCCCGCGATCGACTCTGTCATCAGGACGTGATGCACGGCGCCGACCCAGTCGCCGGGCGTGACCCACGGGAACCACGCCGTACCGTCGCTCAGCACTGCCCCGCCGCCGGTGCGGAACGCGGGCAGCTGCTTCGCCAGTGCCCCGCCGCGCGGCGTCAGCACGATGCCGGTGCGCAGGAAGGCCACGCGCACGCCGGCGTCGGCGGCCGGCGCCGCGGCGGCCTCCCAGTCGCGGCACACGTCGGCGAGAAAACCGGCGCCGATGGGCGAGTCTTCGGTCAGCACCTCGTCGCCGCGGTCGCCGT
>JAFKFQ010000019.1 GCA_017308215.1 bacterium
ACGGGGTGAGGAGTTGTTGCCAGTGTCGAACGGGTGCGGTAGCGTCGTTCATGACGCCCCTCCGGGGTTCCTGAAGTGCCTCAGCAACCTTCAGGATGGACCCCGGAGGGCGTCGCCCACACCTGAGAATCCTGGAAACTACTGACTAATCCCCCGTCACTTCGCGCCCGCTCGGGGTAGTTACCAGGTAGGGACGGCCGCCTCGGCCGTCCCCGCCAGCCCACTGCGGGAAGTGCGGTGGGAGCGGCTGTGCGGGCCGTTCCCCGGCGACCGGTGGGATTTCCTTGCCCTCGACCGGGCTACGGCTCTGGCGGTGTATGTTGCGGGAACAACCCACCAGCGATTCCCACCTCGGGGACTCGCAGACATCCAGGTTCTACTGGTGGTCGCGTCCCCGGATGGTGCGGCCGACGCCCCGGCATTCGACGCCGCTGCGGCGGTGGGGGCGGTTAAGGCCGGCCTAGGCGGGCGGGTGACGGTGCTCGCTCGGGGCGTCCCTGGGGCAGTCGGCCCGCCGACCCTCGGGGCCATGCTCACTCACCTGAATCGGGGCCGGCACACGGTGCTGCACGTCGTCGCCCACGGGACGTTCCCCCGGGATCTCGACGACTTCTGCCTTGTCCTGGAACACGGTATGGAAGGGAAGGCGCGGCCCGGGTCAGCTCACCGGGTGCCCGGTACGACCCTGATCCAGGAACTGGCCCGCGTGCGGCTCCCGTACATGACTTTCCTCTGCGCTTGTGAGTCGGCCCGGCCCGGAGCCGCCGCCCACGACCGGTTCGCCGATCGGTTGGCCCGAAAACTCGCCCTCCCAGCTGTGATCGGGATGGCCGATCCGGTCACCCAGGAGACTGCCGGCAGGATTGCCCAGGCGTTCTACACCCAATTATTGGCAGACGGCCGCCCGGATGTTGCCTTGGCAGCGGCCCGAGTCGGACGGGTCCAGCGGCATGATGTCCTGGTCCCGGTCCTAGTCAGCCAACTCGGGAGCCGACCGCTATTCGACCCGGATCTCGATGTTGAGCCGACGGACCCGCTCGTGATCCGCCGCGGCCTGACCCGGTTGAGGTGGCACCTCCGCCGCCGCTCACCAGCCCTCAACGACCGGCTCCAGGCGAAGTACCCTGACTACCGCCGACGCCCGCCCGGACCGACGACCGCGGACTGGCCGGCCGCCCGCGACGAGTTGAACAATTGGGCCGACGAGGCTCTCGGGGTGAGCTTCAACGGACTGTGCAACGCTGCCGGTCCTGATCCTCAGGACTATCACGGAGACGCCTGCCCTTTCAGCGGGATGCGGCCGATCGTGTTCGCTGAGCGGCGGTTCTTCAAGTCCCGGGATGAGGACGCCAAGCGGCTTGCGGAACGACTCCGGGCAAACGGGGCGCTGGCCGTCGTCGGGCCGTCCGGGTCGGGGAAGTCGTCGTTGGTCCTGGCTGGAGTTATGCAGTGGCTCGGGGTCGGGGAATGCGGGTTCGTTGATTTCCGCCCGGGGGGCAACGCGGTCGCCGAACTTGCGACAGCCTGCGAACGGCTGAGGGCCGCGGACGCGACACTGGCGAGGGCGCATCCCGGCAACGTCCGAATCCGGGCGGTACTAGTCGTGGACCAGTTCGAGGAGCTATTCACACATACCTCAAACGACTGGACCCGGGACACCTTCCTCGCCAGGCTGCGAGAAGAGCGGGAGCTACGGAAGGTGGTGATCACACTCCGTTCGGAGTTTAGAAATCGACTTAAAGACACATGGCTATGGGATCTGGCGGAGGACGCCGGTCAAGACATCAAGCCGATGTCGGCGGCGGACCTCAGTCGAGCGGCCCGCGAACAGGCGAACGAGGTCGGGATGCGGTTCGAGGCCAACCTGGTGCCGCAAATCCTCGGCGACATGGCCGACGAGCCAGGGCGGATGCCGCTACTCCAACACACCCTACGGGAGTTGTGGCGACGTCGCCGCGGTGTATGGCTTCGGACGGATGAGTATCGAGAGTTGGGTGGAATCCACGGGGCAGTAACCCAGACGGCCGATGGGTTAGTAAACGGGCTTGGCGAGGCCCGTCGCAAACGGGTGACCGACCTATTCTTGAGGCTGACCCGCCTGGCGGACGAGTCCGACGTAGCGAACAAGACTCGACGGCGAGTGCGAATCGTGGACTTAGTCCCTGCGGGAGAGGCTGAGGGGCCGACGCGGGCGCTCCTGACCCGACTCGTGGACGAGTACTTGGTGGTTACGTCTGGAGAGGAGGCGGAGGTTGCGCACGAGGCACTGATCCGGCCCTGGGAAACGCTAGGCGAGTGGGTGTCCCAGCACCGCTCGAACGCGCTCGTCCGGCAATCGGTAGCGGTGGCAGCTTTGACGTGGACAAAATCGGGACGACGAACCGACGACCTGGTGCATCGTGGTCAGCAATTAGCAGCTGGCGAACAGATACAGGTCGACGAAGTTTTGAATATAAATCAGACCGAAAGAGATTGCCTAATGTCTTGTCGACGATCGCAATGGTATCAACGTCGATTTCGTAAAGCAATATCCTGTGCGTTCGTATTGCTTCTTTGCGCTGGATACTTCACGCTAGATCAGCAAGCGAAAACAGAAAAAGAACGAGCCGACGAGAGAGGCAATGAAGCGGCAAAGCAAGAGAAGTTGAGGGTGCTAGCCGAAGAAAATGAGAAAGAAGCGACTCGACTTGGCCGGGTCGCACTGATTCGTGCCCTAGCCTCGCGTGCCTTGGTGGCGAGCAACAACGACCAAGACGAACATGCGGTGCAACTCGCCGCACTCGCATACAAGTTCACACAGGGTATTACGGCGCCCGTGGAGGGTGAAGTCGATCATGCATTACGAACGGTACTGAGCAAGGACTATTGGTGCTACAAACTGTTTGCCCCCGAGGCCCGCTGGGCAGTTGCATTATCCAAGGAGAACCAGTTGCTTGCGGCGGGAGGCTTTGACCATCTCGGTAACAGCGCAACTGTGCACATCTGGTCCGTCGCCGGTCAGCCGACACACCGAGGAACCCTGAAGGGACCCGGCATCGATTCGGTGTTTGGGCTTGCCTTCAGCCCCGACGGCAAATCGCTGGCAGCTGCTTGTGGCAGCTCGGGGTTACAGATCTGGAGTATTGATACTGTACGCACGAAACCGGTGGCATACATCGGGCACAAGAAGGGCCTTCGCTCGGTTCGATTCTCGACTGACGGAAAATATATCGCCGCATCGGGCCATGATGACGCCGTGCATATCTGGCAAGTGGGCAAGTCCACTAGGCCCTATGCAGATCTCAAATTGCCTGATAATAATGGCGAGTCGCGCATTGCCTTCAGTCCCGATGGCAACTACCTTGCTGCCAGTTCGCTTAGCGCAAATATTCGACGATGGTTACTAATTCGCAACAGGGCTGGGGGCACTATGAAGTCGTGACGCCGTAGGGGTTTCGAGCTACACCGTGAGGAGTCACGGAGGACATCTCGATGCCACCCCTGCCGCTCACGGCCGTGTTCGCCGACCTGCCCGACCCTCGCCGCGAGACCCAGAACAAGCT
>JAFKFQ010000401.1 GCA_017308215.1 bacterium
TCTGTCTTCCGCCCCTGGTTCGCGTCGTACCACGCGCGGAGCTCGGCGTCGCAGCGGGTCAGGCCGCGGCGCGTGAGGTACACCGTCGCCGCGCCCATCAGCGCCACGCCCACCGCCCAGCCCGCGTTCAGCGTGTTCGCCGCCGGCAGGTAGCACGCGCCCACCGGCACTAGGCCCGCCAGTTCCGGCAGGCCCGCCCTCAGCAGCGCGAACAGGAACAGCGGCATCCCGAGCGTCAGCAGCGACGCGACCCCGCTCGCCTGCGTGCCGGTGCAGAAGGCGCGGAAGCCGACGGCGAAGTAGAACATCCACAGCACCGCCCCGCCCACCGCCGCCGCCAGGCACTCGTACCACTCCACCCGCCCCGCCACCGCCAGCGCCACCCACAGCAGTTCCGCCACGTACAGATAGTGGTGCCCGCGCCGCCACGCCGCCGCCAGCGAGGCGTGCCAGTAGTCGCGGGCGTCCAGGTCGGTCAGGAGGAGCAGTTCGAGGCGCTTGCAGCGGTCGGAGACGGTCGCGTCCCACAGCCCGAACTGGAACGCCGCCGGCACCGCCGCCAGCACGCACATCGCCGCCGCCACGGTCGCCGCCCCGCCCCACTGCTCGAACAGCTGGAACACCAGCTTCCCGAGCCACGGCGGCCACGCGTCGCCGGCCATCAAGTACACCGCGTAGGCGAGGCCGAACCCGCCGGCGAGCCACAGGTTCACCCGCCCGCCGTACTCCATCACCCGCTTCACCGCCCACCACGACAGCGGGCGGTCCCCCACGTCCTCGGTGCGGGCGAGGCGGTCGGCGGTGAGCGGCCGGTAGTGGCGGTCGTGGAAGTGCGGCTTCAGCCGGTACGCGGCGCGGACGGCGAACAGCGCGACGAGCCCTGCCGCGGCCTGGTGCAGCGCCACGAACTGCTCCCACACCGCGCCGCGGTCGTGCGCGGGGTCGAACCAGTGGCGGACGACGCCGAACGGGTTGTCGTTGTGCATCGCCAGCACGGCGGCTTGCAGCGCGTTCGCCCACGCCGGCGGGAGCTGCTGGAGCCACAGCGGCAGCTTCTCCGCGGCGAGCACGCCGACGACGAGGTAGAACAGCACGCCGAGCAGCGCGACGGCCTCGGCCGCCTTCCGCCCGGCGAGCGGCTCGTAGGCCCACACCGTCACCCCGAGCCCGGTCACGACGCCCCACGCGAACGGCATGAGCGCGAGCGGCCACAGGTCGTCGGGCTGGATGACGCCCTGCCACACGAGCGCCGCGAGCACCGGCAACCCGGCGAGCTGGACGACGGCGAACCGCGTGACGCCGACGAGCGCTTCCGCAAGGAACACGCCGCGCGGCCGCAACGGCGACACGAGGAGGAATTCGAGCGCCTGGCTCTTGGGGAGCTGCGTCAGCCGCCAACCGACGAGCGCCCCGCCCTCGACGATGCCGAGGACGAGCGCGAAGTTGGCGGCGGCGGTGAGGCCGGCTTGATTCGGGTTCGACACCGCCGCCCACGCCAGCGCGGCGCTGAGGACGACGTGCAGGCTGACCGCCCGCACGAGCGCGAGGCGGCGGACCGGCGACGCGAGCGCGGCGGCGAAGAACGGGCGGATCATGCCCGAAGTGTAGAGTAGAATCCGGGCTCGCGCCGCGGGCCGGGTCCGCGCGGCCGCCGACCGACCGCCACACGGATGACCACATGGCCGGGTACTTCATCCAGTCGCTCGACGCCGCCGTGTTCGAGCAGCTCGTCACCGCGCCGACGCCCGCCCAGTGCGCGGCGCTCGCCGCCGCGGTGGTCGACGACCTGGAGGATCTGCTCGACGAGTACGACGGCGCGAACGCGGCCGACCCGGCGAAGTGGCCGCGGACGCGCGGGGCGCTGGCGAAGGCGATCGGCGCCCGGCTGGCGGCGGCGGACTGGTACGCCGACCTGACGCGGGGCGACGCCGTGATCTGGGACAACTCCGTCCTGCGCGGCCTGGACGACAAGCCCGGGGAGGTGATCGGCATCGACTTCCGGTGCGAGAACGACGGGTTCCTGTACTGGGACGCGCCGAAGCGCGCCGCGCGGCACGGCGCGCCGATGATGGCCGAGCCGGCGTTCGGCAACGCCGGGTTCCGCTACTCGGGGAAGTCGCGGGGCGACATCGACCTGCTGTACACGATCTACGAGCCGCCGCGGGTGCGGCTGCTGCTGGCGCAGCTGGAGGCGGTGGTCCCGCACTTCGAGGCGCTGCCCGACGAGCCGGACGGCGAGCGCGACCAGTTCTTCCGCGGCCTGCTGGAGCCGGTGCGGACGATCGCCGCGGCGGGCCGCGTGATGTGGGTGCAGACGGGCACGTGAATCCGGGGACTCGTATGTCTGGGCCGCTGAATGAGTTGCTGAGTCGTGGCGGCGTGGTTCCCGGCGCACCGGCCCCGCAGCCCGTAATTGACGCCGTGTCGGGCCGCTTCGGGGTGGCGCTCCCCGACCCACTCCTCCGGCTGTGGGCCGCGGCCGACGGTGTTACGCTCGACGCGCTCAACGCGCACGTACCCGGCCCCACTGAACTCCTCGCGGCGTTCGAGAAGGGCAACTCGTGGGGCGACTACCTCGTCGAGCATGGCATCGTCCCGGTGCTCGACGACCACCAGTCGAACTACCTCGTCGTGGTCGTGCGCGACCCGCTCGCCCCGCGTGTCGTGCTGCTCCCGCACGACGACAACACCTTCTGGGTACGGTACCGCACCCTGGACGGGTTCGCGGCCGCGCTGCTCCAGGCGTTCGACGCCGGCGAGTCGGCCGATCGGTTCTTCTTCGAGACGGTCGGGGATTACGCGCCCGATGCGCCCCGCCCGTCGGTGGACCACGAGGCCGCGCGGGCGCTGCTGGCGACGGCCGGGGCCAACGGAGAGTGGAACTACGCGATCCAACTGCTCGACGCGACCAACCTTGCGGAGTGGGAACGGGTGCTCGAAACCGACCACTTCGTCCGCCGCGACGCGGTGGCCCGGATGCGCGGGATGTCGTCGCCGGAGGTTCAGGCGCTGCTGAGCCGCGACCGGCGGGCGTTCGCCGCCTTCGCCCGCGAGGTCGTGAAGGCCGCCCGCGCCGCCGGCCTCCCGGTCGGCGAGCACGCCGACGACGTGCTGAACGTCGGCGGGAAGTGGATGAACCTGGACACGTTCTTCCACCGCCGGAACATCCCGGACGCGCTGCCGCGCCTGGTCGCGTGGTTCGAGGACATCGTCGCCGGCCGCGACCCGCACGACCGCCCCGGGCACTACATGACGGACTGACGCCGGCCCCACCGGACCTTCCGGTTCTCGCGTGCCCCGTGCTCGTCCGTGGCGTAGAACACCTCCCCCCGCCGCGAGGTGCCCGCATGGGCCGTCTCTCCTCCCTGGCCGGCGTCGCACTCGTCGCCGCCGGGTTTGCCGCCTTCACCGGAACCCACGCCCAGCCGCCCGCCCCGGCGGCGGGCGACTTCGACGCGGTCCGGCCGCTGCTCAAGACGTACTGCCTCAACTGCCACTCGGCAGAGAAGAAGAAGGGGAGTCTCGACCTCGAACGGTTCGGTTCGGCCGCCGACCTCCGCAAAGACCTCAAGGTGTGGGAGCAGGTCGCCGAGCAGGTCGAGGCCGGCGAGATGCCGCCGGCCGGCGGGAAGCAGCCGACCGCCGACGAGCGCAAGCGGCTCGTCGCGTGGGTACGGGCGTTCCTCGACGCCGAGGCCCGCGGCCGCGCCGGCGACCCGGGGCACGTGCCGCTGCGGCGGCTCAGCAACTCGGAGTACGACTACACCGTCCGCGACCTCACCGGCGTCGACCTGCGGCCGGCGCGCGAGTTCCCCGCCGACGGCGCCGCCGGCGAGGGATTCACCAACGCCGCCGAGGCGCTCTCCGACATCTCGCCGGCGCTGTTCGCCAAGTACCTCAACGCCGCGAAGGAGATCGCCGACCACGCGGTCCTGCTGCCGGACGGCTTCCGCTTCTCGCCCGCGAAGACGCGCCGCGACTGGACCGACGAGGCCACCGCCGCGTTGCGCCGGTTCTACGCCGGCGCAGCACCGCCCGAGGGCAAGCTGAACCCGGCGCCGTACCTCGCCGCGAGCGTCAAGCACCGCGACAAGCTGTTGAGCGGCGCGGCCACGCCCGAAACCGTCGCCGCGGCCGAGAAGCTGAACCCGAAGTACCTCGCGGCGCTGGTGCGCGTCCTCCGCGACAACACGCCGTCTCACCCGCTCGACGAGGTCCGCACGAAGTGGCGGACGGCGACGGAGAAGGACGTGCCGGCGCTCGCCGCCGAGGTCGCCGCGTGGCAGGCCGCGCTGTGGACGACGACGCGCATCGGCAGCTACATGCGGCCCGACGGCGCCGGGTACGCGCTCAACGAGGCGCGGCAGCTCGCGGTCGACCCGCCGGCGGTCGAGCGCGTGCCGCTTCGGCTGGCGGCGAAGGCCGCCCCGGGGCAGTCGGAGGTGGTCGTGCGGCTCGAAGCACAGGGTGACGGTAAGGTCGTGTGGCAGCGGCCGCGGTTCGAGGCCGCCGGGCGGCCGGCGCTGCTCCTCCGCGACTACCGCGACTACGCCGGCACCTACGAGACCGACCTGCGCACCGCCTTTGCCGACACCGCCAAGTATCTCGGCGCCGCGGCCGCGCTGGCGTCGCCGAAGACGAAGGCGTCGCCGGAGGCGGTCGCCGCCGGCTTCGGCATCGACCCGACGTACCTCCGCCGCTGGGCCGAGTTCGTCGCCGTCCCGCGGCCGGATGGCGGCACGGACTCGATCCCGGCGCCGCTCGAACTCCTCACCGAGAAATCGCCCCCGCCCGCCGGCAAGCCGGCGATCACGGGCTGGCGCAAGGCCGGCACCGACCTGCCGGTCGTCGTGGCGAACAGTTCGGACCAGGTCGAGATGATCCCCGGCCGGGTGTCGGCACGCACCATCGGCGTCCATCCGCTGCCGCACGAGTTCGTAGCGGTCAGTTGGAAGAGCCCGATCGGCGGCGCGGTGCGCGTCGAGGCGACGGTGGCGCACGCGCACCCGGCCTGCGGGAACGGCGTGGCCTGGCGAGTCGAACGGCGCACCGCCGGCCGCGCCGTCGTGCTCGGCCGCGGCGCGGTCGATCTCGGTAAGGACACGAAGATGGCGCCGGCGGGCGTCGCCGTCGAGAAGGGCGACCAGATCGTGCTGATCGTGGACGCCCGCGACGGCAACCACGTCTGCGACATGACGGAAGTGTCGTTCACCATCAGCACCGGCCGCGGCACCACCGCCCCGGTCGTGTGGGATCTCGCGGCGGACGTGGCCGGCAGCATCACCGCCGGCAACCCGCACGCCGACCGGCGCGGGAACGCCGACACGTGGAGCTTCGCCCGCGGCCCGAGCGACAAGGCGGCCCACCCGGTCCCACCCGACTCGCTCCTCGGCCGCTGGCGCGCCGCCGCCGGGCACGAGTCGAAGGCCGCCGAGGCGACCGAACTGGCGGCGAAGGTGCAGGCGCTTCTGTCCGGCCCGCGCCCGGCCGACCCCAAGAGCCCGGACCGCGCCGTGTACGACCGCCTCGTCACTGCCGAGGGGCCGCTGTTCACCGGCGTCGATCTGTCGGCCGTCGCCGCGCCCCGCCCCGCCGGCCCGGCGTTCGCGCTGCCGCGCGACCGCTTCACCGGCCCCGACCTCGTGACGCCGACGGGCACGCCGACCGAGATCCGCCTCCCCGCGGCACTACTCGCCGGGCGCGAGTTCGTCGTGGACGCAACGGCCGACGACCCGCTCGGCGACCGCGTGGTGCGGGTCAAGGCGTCGGGGGCCGGCGCGGCCGCGAGCGGCGTGCTCGCGGCGCCGGGCGGCGCCGGCTACGCGAAGCTCAAGGCCGGGCACGACGCCTTCCGCGCCGTGTTCCCGCTGTACGTCGCCTTCCCGAACGTGGTGCCGACGGACGAGGTGGTGTCGCTGAAGATGTTCCACCAGGAAGACGAACCGCTGCGCCGGCTGTTCCTCAGCGCCGAGCAGGCGAAGCAGCTCGACCACCTGTGGACCGAGCACCGCTTCGTCAGCCGGCAGCCGGTCGCCGAGCGCGACTTCCTGCCGCAGTTCATCGGGTACGTGACCCAGGACCAGCCGAAGGCGATGGAGCTGTTCTTCACCGGCCTCCGCCCGGCGTTCCAGGCGAAGGCCGACGCTCTGGTCAAGGACGAGGTGACGGCAGAGCCGAAGCAGCTCGACGCGTTGCTGACGTTCGCCGCCCGTGCCTATCGCCGCCCGCTCGCCGACGACGAGAAGACTGGCCTGCTGACCCTCTACCGCGCCGTGCGGGCGAAGGGCGCTGGGCACGGCGAGGCGTTCCGCGGGGTGCTGGCGCGGGTGTTGGTGGCCCCGGCGTTCCTGTTCCGCGTCGAGCAGGCGCCGCCCGGCCGGGCCGCCGGCCCGGTCACCGACTGGGAGCTCGCCACCCGCCTGAGTTACTTCCTGTGGGCCAGCGCGCCCGACGACGAGCTGCGCCGCCTTGCCGCGGAGGGGAAGCTGCGCGACCCGGCGGTACTCTCCGCGCAGGTGACGCGGATGCTCGCCGACGACCGCGTGCGGGCGCTGGCGATCGAGTTCGGGACGCAGTGGATCCACGTCCGCGGGTTCGATGAGTTGAAGGAGAAGAACGAGGCGCTGTTCCCGACGTTCGACGCCAAACTGCGCGGCGCCATCTACGAGGAGTCGATCCGCTTCTTCGACGACTTCTTCCGTGCCGGCCGCCCGGTGACCTCGTTGCTCGACGCCGACCACACATTCCTGAACGAGACGCTGGCGAAGCACTACGGCATCCCGGGCGTGACCGGCCCCGAATTCCGCAAGGTCGACGGCGTGAAGAAGTACGGCCGCGGCGGGGTGCTGGGGCTGGCGAGCGTACAGGCGCGCCAGTCCGGCGCGTCGCGGACGAGCCCGGTGCTGCGCGGCAACTGGGTGGTGGAGACGTTGCTCGGCGAGAAGCTGCCGCGCCCGCCGCCGAACGTGCCGCAGCTCCCCGAGACCGAGGGCGCCGACAAGCTGACGATGCGCCAGCAGGTGGAGCGGCACGCGAAGGACGCGAGCTGCGCGACGTGCCACGTCCGCATCGACCCGTTCGGGTTCGCGCTGGAGAAGTACGACCCGATCGGCCGGCTGCGCGAGAAGGATCTGGGCGGCCTCGCCGTGGACACGAAGGCGACACTCCGCGACGGCACCACGTTCGACGGCATCGACGGCCTGCGAACGTACCTCCTGACGCGCAAGCGCGACGTAGTGGTGCGACTGTTTTGTCGCCGGCTATTGGGTTATGCTCTGGGGAGGGCGGTGACGCTCTCCGACTCGGCGCTGCTCGACGAGATGATGGCGGAACTGAACCGCAACGACGGCCGCGTGACGGCGGCGGTGCAGGCGATCGTGCGCAGCCCGCAGTTCAGGATGGTGCGCGGAAGAGATGCGGAGTGACACGCCGGTGACACTGCCAGCGCCCGCCCGGGGCGATGCGCCGGCGTGCTCTCGCACGCAAGACCCTTCGGGGCGAACGGCCGGCGTGAGCCGGCTGGTCGTTGGTACGGGCGCGTAAGCAGTGTCCGGTAGGCTCCACAAGCCGAAGCCGCGAGGGGCGGCTCTCGAGGTGATAGCGAGTCTGCGAACCCATGAGTACCAACGACCAGCCGGCTCACGCCGGCCGTTCGCCCCGAAGGGGCGGCCGCCAATAGCCCGGGGTGGCAACCCCGGGCCGGCGTCGGCGGACGATCCAGGAACACGACCCAACTCAGGAGCGCCCCCGATGCCCGTGCAGCCCCGCTCCCGGCGGACGTTCCTCCGCGGCGTCGGCGTGTCGATGGCGCTGCCGTGGCTCGGATCCGCCCCCGTCTGGGGCGACGACGGGGCGCCCGCCCGCGGGCCGTCCGCGGCGCCGGTCCGTTTCGCCGCCCTGTTCTGCGGGAACGGCTTCCACCGCACCGAGTGGTGGGCGAAGGACGAAGGCCGCGGCCTGGAGTTCGGCAAGGTGCTCGAACCACTCGTCCCCCACCGCGAGAAACTCAACTTCATCCGCGGGCTGTACAACGCCGAGGCGCTCATCGGCGGCATCCACAGCTGCCAGACGGGGAACCTCCTCACCGGCGCCCACCTGGCGCCGGGCGGCGAGGTGCGGTCCGGGGTTAGCTGCGACCAGGTGCTCGCCGAACGCACCCGCGGGCAGACGAAGGTGCCGAGCCTCGTGCTCGGGTGCGAACCGCCGATCGCGGCCATCCACAAGAACTACTCGATGATCTACAGCTCCCACATCTCGTGGAGCTCCGCCACCGCCCCGACGCCGCTCGAACTCTACCCCGCCCTCGCGTTCGACCGCCTGTTCCGCGACGACGTGGGCCGCGCCGACAAGAGCGTGCTCGACGCCGTTCTCGAAGACGCCCGTGGGGTGCAGCGCAGCGTGAGCGCCGCCGACCGCCGCCGGCTCGACGAGTACCTGGCGAGCGTCCGCGACGTGGAGCAGCGCATCACCAGCGCCGGGCAGGCCGGCCGGCTCCAGGGCTGGCGGCCGACGCTCGCCGCCCCGGACGTGCCGCGCCCGGCCGGCGGCATCCCGCAGGACATCGACCAGCACATGCGGCTGATGTGCGACATCCTGGTGCTGGCGTTCCGCACCGACACCACCCGCGTCTGCACGCTGAAGCTGAACAACGACCACTCGTCGCTGCGGTTCCCGCACCTCGGCGTCGATTACATGATCCACCACCTGCTCAGCCACACCGACAACGCCGACTGGCTGAAGGTGAACCAGTTCTTCGTGCAACAGCTCGCCTACATCGCGCAGCGCCTCGACGCGGTCCAGGAGGGCGACCGCACGCTGCTCGACAACAGCATGATCCTGTTCGCGTCGAGCATGATGAGCGGGCACCACAACAACGACCAGCTCCCGGTGGTGCTGCTCGGCAGGGGCGGCGGGCAGATCCGCACCGGCCGCATCCTCGACTACCTCGGCAAACCGAACCGCAAGATGTGCAGCCTGTACCTGTCGCTCCTGGACAAGGCCGGCGTCCGCCTGCCGGCGTTCGGCGACTCGACCGAACGGCTGGCGGAGTTGTAGACCGGAAGCAGGATTCACCACAGAGTCACAGAGGGTACCGAGGGAGGACAGAACCGAGAGATACTCAGTGCTTGAATCTGTCCTTCTCTCTGTTTCTGTCTTTCTCTTGGTGCCCTCTGTGACTCTGTGGTGAACCGGTTTTCGCCACTCTTACCGGTGCGCTGTCACGCCGACCTGCTGGCACATGTCGAGCAGCGGGCACGTCGAGCACTTCGGCCGCGTCCCGGTGCAGACGTGCTTGCCGAACGGCACCAGGAGCGCGTTGATCTCCACCCAGTTCTCGCGCGGCAGTTCCTCCTGGAGCGCCGCCATCGTCTTCTCCGGCGTCCGCTCGCGCACCAGCCCCCAGCGGTTCGTGACGCGGTGGACGTGAACGTCCACGCCGATCAGCGGCAGGTTGCAGGCGATGCCCAGCGCCAGGTTCGAGCACTTCGGGCCGACGCCGCGGAACCCGAGCAGCACCGCTGGGTCGCACGGCAACGTGCCGCCGTGCTCGGCCACCGTCTGCCGCGCGATGTCGCGGATGGTCTTCGCCTTCGGCTCGTGGAACGTGCAGGGGCGGATGAGCGCGTCAATCTCGGCCTCCGACAGCGCCCCCACGTCCGCCGGCGTCGGCGCCGCGGTGAACAGCCGCCGCGCCGCGGGGAGGGTCACCTCGTCGTAGGTACGGATGGAGATCACACACGCGACGAGTTGCTCGAAGACGGACGTGTGCCCCTCGGCCGCGAGCTCGAACAGCGCCGCCTTCGGGAGCCCCGCCGTCGCCGCCCGCAGCTTCTCCAGCGCCTCCGCCACGTCGAACGGCCGCTTCGTCACGCGCTTCGTCTTGCCCATAGGTCACCCCCGACGGGGTGATGCAACCGCCGCGCCGGGTTGGTGCCCGCGTCGAGCCACTCCGACCCGCGAATGCCGCTACTCGTACTCCCAGATCATGCGCGTCCGCAGCAGACTTACGACTTCGTCCCAACTACCGGCCGTACACCGGCCGATGAACTCCCGGACGGCGTGCTCGACTTCTGCGGGCTCGAACCGCTCGACCAGCAGCGCGTGTGCGGACGACTCACGACGGTGAAGGAGTCCGCGGGGCGTGGCGACTGCGACCTGGAACGAGTCCGCGGCGGGTTCGTCGGCCGGGCCGATGTCAGCAGTGAACCACTGGAACTCGTCGGCCGGGCCGGCCGGCGACCACGCCGGCCAGTCGGCGGGTGGGACGTCGTTCGGCCAGAACCGCCGCAACTCGGCCCGGACAATGCCGATCGGACCGACCCGTGACGTTGATCGCCGGCGAGACATCGGTTCGTCTCCCTCGCATGACCAACGCGAACGGGGGGCTCTCGCCCCCCGCGCGTCGCGTCCTAATGCGGTGTCGGCTCAGCTCAGGATGCCGCCGACCACCTCGCCCTTCACCAGCTCGCGCGGCTGGTTCAGGTGGTTGTACACGATCGTGTCCGGGCGGATGCCCAGGCTGTGGTAGACCGTCGCGAGCAGGTCCGTCGGGTGGACCGGGTTCTCCAGCGGCGCCGACCCCGTCGCGTCGCTGCGGCCGTAGACGAGCCCGCGGCGCACCCCGGCGCCCGCGGCGATGCCGGTGTAGCAGTACGGCCAGTGGTCGCGGCCGTCGTCGGAGTTCTGGTTGCCGCTCGTGCTCACCCCGCGCTGCGGGCTGCGCCCGAACTCGCCCACCGCCACCACCAGCGTCTCCGAGAGCAGCCCGCGCTGGTCCAGGTCCTCGATCAGCGCGCTCACGCCGGCGTCGAGCATCGGCGCCGACTGGGTCTTCATCCGCTGGCTCAGCCCGGTGTGCACGTCCCACGAGTGGTTGTCGGAGTTCGCCACCTTCGGCCAGATCACCTCGACCACCCGGGTGCCGGCCTCGACGAGGCGGCGGGCGAGGAGGCAGCACTGGCCGAACGTGTTCCGCCCGTACCGCTCGCGGACCGGCGGCGGCTCGGCGGTCAGGTCGAACGCGCGGCGGGCGCGGCCGCTCACCACCAGCCCCAGCGCCTGCCCGTAGTAGCTGTCCAAGTCGTGCCGGGCCACCGCCGCCTCGACCTCCGGCATGCCGCGGGCGATCGTCTCCCGCAGCGTCGCGCGGCGCTCCATCCGGGCGCTCGTCGTCTCCTCGCGCAGCCGCAGGTCGTCGGTGCGGATGCGGTCCATCTTCGCCATGTCCATGTCGTCGCCGGCCGGGTACAGCAGGTACGGGTCGTAGGCCTTGCCGAGGAACCCGGCCGACCCGCCCTTGCCCACCACGTTGCTCTCCTGGAGCGGCCGCGGCATCATCACGAACGGCAGCATCGGCACGGTCGGCGGCTTGAACTTGATGACGTTCGACCCGAACGTCGGGAAGTCCTTCGGACTCGGCGGCTCCAGCTGGCCCGACGGGCTCACCTTGTCGGTGGTGTACCCGGTGTGCATCTGGTAGATCGCCGCCGTGTGGTTGAACAGCCCGACCGGCGTGTAGCTCACGGAGCGGATGAGGGTGGTCTTGTCGAGCACGTTGGCGATGCGGGGCAACAGCTCGGTGACGTGCGTGCCGGGGAGCTTCGTCGGGATCGGCTTAAAGACGCTGCGGACGCGGTCGGGGACGTTGTCCTTCGGATCCCACAGGTCGAGGTGACTCGGGCCACCCTGGAGGTAGATGAAGATCACGCTCTTGGCACGGCCGAAGCCGGGGCCGCCCCCGGCGGTCGGGTTCGCCGTAGCCTTCTGGAGCCCGAACATCTGGCCGAGGGTGAGGCCGAGGACGCCGGAGCCGCCGACGCGGAGGAGGTCGCGGCGGGTGACGCCGTCGCAGGTGTCGGCGGAGGCGGGGCCGGGGACGACGAGCATGACCGGACTCCGGGGAGGAGGCGGAGGGGGTAGGCGGGTAGGGAGAGTGTACCCGCCGCGGCGGAAGGTCGCAAGAACTTTCGCGCGGCGGCTCCAGTGTGGTGCGGCACTCCGTGCCGCCGCGGCGCGGGCGCGTCACACGGTCTCTGGTCTTCTTGGTTCGCCGCCCGCGCCGCGGCGTCAGGTCTCGCCAGGCCTCGTTCCGGCTTACGAAACCGATACCGCGCCGCCATACGCCTGTCTCAAACCGCGGCCGTGTCGGCAATGCGGAGCTTCTCGGTTCGCGGTCCGCACCGCTTGACCTCGACTGGTGCCGATCGATCCGCACCGGCCGTGCCCACCGCCGCGCGGCGAGCGGGAGCGCCACCCGGCCGGCGGGCCCCACCCACTGGTACCCGTACCGCCTGGCGGGGTTGGGGTGGGGCGAGCGAACGGCGTCGCAACGCCGGGCGTTGCCGTCGGCCGTCCGGCCCGGGGCCCGTTGACGGTGTCATCACCGACGAGCGCGACGGGGCCGCCGGGAGCCACGTAGCCGAAGAGGAACCGCACCCGGGCGTGTCCGAGTCGGGCCCAGGTCGCACGGGCGCGGGAGAGGGCGCGGTGGTCGACGGCGGGGACCCGGGGTGCCAACGGCCGGAAGGGCGGAACAGGCGGCTCGGACCAGGGGTGGCCGTCCCCAGGCGATAGCCGGGGTCGTCAGCCGCCACATGCGGCCCCGCGGCCGGCTTTAGAATCGGTACCAGTCGAGGTTGGGGCGTCCACGGCGCCGGTCGGGAGGGCGCGCTCAAACGCCACCCGAACTGTAACGCTGACCGGGGATTCCGCCGCGAACCGCTCGAAGACCTCGCCGAGGTGCATGACATCCGTCCGTGGAGGGCAGGACTCCGCCGATCCTCAAAGAGTTACGGCCGAGGATGTCATGTACACAGGGGCGGGCCCAGTTCAACTCTGGGACTACCCACTCGGTGCGAGACGGTGCCGGTCGGCGCAAATCGGAACGCGGTCACGTGCGGGAACCGGTCGCCCGGACGACCGCCCCGGGGTGCCCCACGGGGGGGTACGACCGTGCGGGATGCGAATGGGGAATAACACGGGTCGGTTGTGAGTGCGTCCGGTCAGACCTGCCGCGGTCCGGGCCGCGGCAGCGCCAGGTTGTACCACACAGGACACCTTGACTCGATCATATGGAACGGGCGCCCACCAATCGAGCTTCGATGTATGATTTGCGCGATCGGTTCTTTGCATACGACACCGATCGGCAGACGCACCCGCAGGTCGGACCTCGCGAACTTGGCCCGACCTACGAAGCACGCGATTCCGTCGCCGGCAGATGCTTGCGGCGACATGCCGGGCAGAGCCAAATGAACACGCCGAGGCGGTTCTTCACGACGAACGTCCAGCCGGCCCGTTTCGCCTCATCCCACGAGCCCATGGACTTGCTGCCGCCGCACGCCAGCCGGCGCTTGCACGTGTGGCATTTGATGACGTGGTGACGGTGGTGCCCCATCGGACGTGCCCCGCGACTCCCCGCGAGACACGCCCGACGGACCACCGGTTCGCCTACGGCTGCGGCGGGACCGCGGGAGCCGGGGGCGGGGTGGCGGGAGCCGGCGGCATTAGCACGCCGGGGGCGGCGGGTGCGACCGTGATCGGCCGCGCCGGCGGGGTCGCCGCGCTCATCGCCGCCAGCACCTCGCGCAGCGCTGCCACCTGGCGGGCCACCTCGGGGCGGGCGTCGGCGCGGAACGTGGCGTTCGCGTCGGCGTCCGGGTGGAGGACCGAGCCGTCGAACGCCACGCCGGCGAACAGTCCGCGGCTGCGCGAGTACGACAGGACTTCGGCTTCGAGCTTGAAGTCGGTCCCGGCCATCGCCTGCCGGCCGACCGGCCCGGCGGCCACGCCCGCGTCGGCGCCGAGCGTCAGCTTCGCGCCGCGGCCGTCGAGGAGACGGTCGAGGCTCTTGCGGTCGCGGAACACGAGCACCACGTCGGTCGATTCGACCCCGACCTGGAACCCGACCGACCCGCCGCCGAACCGGATGAACGCCGGGTCGCCCCAACCGCCGTCCTTGTCGCGCGCGATCACGAGCCCGCGCCCGCCGCTGCCGGCGACGACGAACCCGGCCTTGAGCACCTTCGGGATGACGGCGACGCCGTGGGCGTCGGCCATGAGCTTCGCGGGGATACCCTTGGCGGGGATGTTCGACAGGTCGGCGAGGACGACGGTGGCGTCGTAGAGCGTGGCGGACGGGTGCGGGTGGAACCGCTCCTGGATGCGTTCGCGGAGCCGCTCCCGCGGCGGCTGCGCCGCGGCCGCACACCCGAGCGCGCCGGCGGCGAGTGTGACGAGGATCAGTCGGTTCATGGCAAGCCCTCCGATCGGGTTGTACCAGTCGGTCGGAGAAGAATGCAACCGCGGCGCCGGCGCTACGATTTCGCGTGGCGCTGCGGCGTGCGCCTCGGATGGGATGGGAGGGATGGAGGGGTTGAGCGGTCAGGGGTGGGGCAGCGAAGGGGAGTGTCCGGCGAGCGGTGTGGTCGGCGGGAGGCCATCCGTCTGGATCGTGACGCGCCAGCCGCCGACGCGACTTCGGCCTCCATTTGCCGGCCAGATGATCGAACTCGCTGGATTCACAGGAGTTGCGTGCCGCCGCGAGGATCGTTGCTGTCGCCGGCACGGCGCGTGCCTTAGCCCAGGCGGCATGGCAACCCCGACGGTATCAGCGGGATACCGTCGGAGGCTTGGGCAGGGCGAGCCGTCGGGGGATTTCCCCCGGCGGCTCGTTCTTTTGCCGGTCCGTTGACGCCCTCGGAATTCGGCGGTCAGGTATTTGAAGGAGCGGGCGACTCGTCCGACAAACCCTGGAGCATCGCCGCGAGTTCCTGGCGGCGAGGCTCAAGCGTGGAGCGGACCGCTTTCTGGTTGATCCAGTAGATCCAGCCGTTGAAGCCCCCGACGATGACGACCCCGAGGGACGTGGCGACGGTCATCTCCCACAGGTTCCCCCCGGACAGTTGCCAGAAGACATGGGCGAAGAACGCCAGCATCGGGACGGCCAGGGGGAGCTGATACCACCAGAGCACGTTTCGGAGCAGCCAGATCTGGTGCTCGACGTCGGCCAAAGAACTTTCCACGCCGCGGACCAGCGGCTCGCCCGGGCCGGCCCGCCGTCGCCCCTGGCGCACGCGGTCGGTCGTCATGAACGCGGCGATCCACACGATCCCGGGTATCACCAGATACCACGTCCACGGCAGGCCGATCCCGACCCCCATGCCGACCCATACGGGCAACAACACGAGGCAGATGAACACCTCGCGGACGTCCCGCAACAAGATCATGGCCGCGAACTGCTGCTGGTGCTGGCGGACCTCCCGGACGAGCCGGTCGGCGTCCGGCGTCGGGTCGGGCTGCGATTGCCAGGCCTCTTGCAGCGGGTCACTCGGCATCGGCCTTTTCCTTCATCAGCTCCCCCAGGGCCCTTCTCGCCCGCGTCAGCTTCACGCCGACGTGGCCCTCGGTGATGCCCAGCACGTCGGCCATCTGGCGGTAGCTCAGGCCGTCCAGGTGTAGCAGGACGAGCGCGGTATCGGCTCCCGTCAGCCGGTGGATCGCGGCGTAGAGGCGGTCCACGAGGTCCGATTGCGGGGCAATCTCCTCGGGGGCCGCCAGGTTCTCGGCGTCGGGCAACGGCCGTTGCCGGGTCTGCCGGCGGCGCTCCTTGCGGCGCCAGCCGAGGGCGGTGTTCAGGGCCACGCGGTAACACCAGGTCGTGGAGCGGGCCTGGCCCTGAAACAGCGGCAGTGACCGCCAGACCTGGAGCAGGATCTCCTGGGTCAGGTCCTGGCAGTCCGCGGGCGTGGCCGTGTAGGCGCGGGCCACCCTCAGGACGGTGCCCCGGTGCTCGGCGAGCCAGTTTCGGAACAGCGTCTCTGCGTCGTCAGCCACCTCGACGCCTCCCACCTCCACGTCGGAAGAATTGGTTGCCCGGGGACGGGATTCATTACACGAAATCGCCAACGGCGGGTGGTTTCGGTGGCGCTCCGGTGGTAGACCACGGGGCCACACTGCCCTCCTGCTTTCAAGTTGTTGGGGTGGAGTGCGTCCCGTAGACTCGCTGCAGTTCTTCCTCTCACTCTCCCGGCTCCTGCGAACCCTGGACCCGCGAGGTCACGGGAACCAGTCGCTAGAAGGAAGTTCAGGCATGCGCAGCACGTTCACGACCGCCGCGGTGGGCCTGGTGTTGACCGCCGCACTCGTCCCCACCGCCGCGGCCGACGATGTCGTCGCGCCGGCCAGCCCCGAGGTCACGGCGACCCTGCAACCGTACCTGGACGGCTACAAGATCGCGGGGGCCATCGGCGTCATCGCCGACCGGACCGGGAAGGTCCACTACAAGAACCTGCTCGGCTACGCGGACGTCGAGGCCAAGCGGCCGATCAGTGAGAACAACGTCTTCTGGATCGCGTCGATGACGAAGATGTTCGCCGGCGCCTCCGTCCTGACGCTGGTGGACGAGGGCAAGCTCAGCCTGGACGACCCGGTGACCAAGTACATCCCGCAGCTCAGCAAGTGGATGGTCGTCGAGGAGAAGGACGAGTCCCACGTCCTGCTGAGGCCGCTCGCCCGCCCGGTCACCATCCGGCACCTGCTCAGCCATACCAGTGGACTGGCCGGGTCGTCCGAGGTCCAGCAGGCCACGGGGGGGGACAGCCTCCCGCTCAAGGCCCGCGCCCTGAGCTCGGTAACCGGCCCGCTCCTGTGGCAGCCCGGCGAGAAGTACGCCTACGGGACGCAGAGCACGAACGTCGCCGCCCGCGTCGTCGAGGTCGTCAGCGGCGTGCCGTACGAGCAGTTCCTCCAGACGCGGTTCTTCGACCCGTTGGGGATGAAGGACACCACCTTCTGGCCGAGCGAGGCGCAGGTCGCCCGGCTGGCCGGGGCGTACGGCCCGAACAAGCAGAAGACCGGGTTCGCCCGGGGTGGCATCTTCTTCCTGAACAAGCCGCTGGACGACCGCGCCCGCCGCTTCCCCGAGGCCGGAGGCGGGCTGTTCTCCACGACCCACGACGTCCTCCGCTACGGCCTGGTTCTCGCCAACGACGGCGAGCTGGACGGCAAGCGGTACCTGTCGCGCGCGGCGATCGCCGAGTTGCAGAAGGAGCAGACCGGGAAGACCAAGGTGAACTACAGCCTGGGCTACCACCTCCGCAACGGCATGTACGGCCACGACGGGGCGTACGGCACGGACCTGTCGGTCAACCCGAAGACGGGGATGGTGGCCGTGTTCATGGTGCAGTGCACCGGCGGCGACCAGTGGGCGGCGCGCGACGCGTTCCTCAAGACGGCCACGAATGTCTTCAAGCGGTGAAGTGGTTCGGGGTTTGAGCCCCGTAAGGAGCGGCAGCCAATAGCCCGGGGTGTGAACCCCGGGCGGCGAAGGCGGTGTCACCGAGGCGTGGCCCCAAACGAACTCCGCCGCAGGCCGCCCGGGGTTCACACCCCGGGCTATTGGCTGCCGCCCCTTCGGGGCTCAAACCCCCGAGCCACCCGCCTACCTCCGGCCGTCCTCCGCCCAGATGACCCGGATCGCGTCCTCGTCGCCGAGCCCGTCCGGGACCGCCGCGCTCGGCCGGTTGGCGAAGTACCACCGCCGGCCGTCCAGGGGCGACCGCACCGTCCGGCTCCCCGGCATCTGCAGGAACCCGTTCGGGTCCGTCGTCCGGACCCAGTCCCAGGCGTACCGCAGCCATTTCGCCCGGTACTCCTTGGGCTGGTGGGCGAACCAGCTGATCTCGTCGTACCCCCACACCCAGAAGCCGCCGTTCCCGGCTTTCCCGGGCTGCCGGCTGGCCCCGTAGTTGTCGATCTCGACCAGGTACGGCAGGTGGTCGCACTTCCACCCGCTGGGCGTTTCCCCGCCCTTGCTCCGGCCGTAGATGGCGTCCGTGTGCCCGATCTTCAGCTCCGCCTCCTCCGGCCGGTCCGCGATCTCCTTGATCCGCAGCGGGAACGAGTGGAAGTCCATGAGCAGCTTGCCGTCCCGGACGAGCCCCCCGCTCGGGACGTGCGAGTCGCAGATGAGCAGGTGCCGGCGGGCGTGCGCGGCGGCGTGGGCGCGGATGAGGGTTAAGATTTCGGCGTAGTGCCGCAGGTCGCGGTCGTTCCCGTTCATCAGCTCGGTCTGGCCGAAGTGGATGGCCTCGACCCCGAGGTCGATGTACGAGGCCGCCAGGAAGTAGAACCACAGCTTCGTCTCGGGCCGGCTGACGTCCGGGACGGACTGCCCGGACCGCCAGTGGTCCTTCCGCCGCCCGTCCGGGTAGAGCATGTCGGCGTACTTGAAGTTCCGCCGCTCGGCCGGCATCCCCAGCGCCTTGAACGCCCACTCCGGGACGGGCACCTGCTCCACCTGGGTCGTCACGATCTCGAAGACGCACGCCTGCACCACCATGTCCGGGTCGGCCTTGTGCAGCTTCGCGATCTGCTCCTTCGCCCGCTCCAGGTTCTTGACCAGGTTCGCCTCGCCGCCCCAGAGGCAGACCGCCCGGCCGATGAATTTGGCCCCGGTGTCCTTGAGCATCCGGACGTTGTCGTCCAGGTCGCCCCGCCCGTTGAGGATGCCCTCGACCGAGATCGACCGGGCCAGGTAGTTCTCGAGCACCTCGCGGGAGATCGTCTTGTCGAACCGGTAGTCGCGGGCGGCCCGCGGAGCCGCGGCCGGTGGCGGCTGGCCCGCGGGCTGGCGGCCGACGATGAAGTCCACGACCGGCTTCGCGTCGCGCGGGGCCGTCGGGAAGTGCCCCTTGCCGTCGTCGACGATCACCGTGACGGTCCCGCCCTGCTCCTTGTACCGCTTCTCCAGCACGCGGGTCTGGCTGTCGAGCCACGGGTCGCGGCTGCCGCACACGTGCAGGACCGGCACCCCGGCCTTCGCCAGCGGGGCGAGCCGGTCGAGCGGCTGGGCTTTCGTCATGTGGCTCCGCAGGATCGGGTTCTCGGCGTACACGCACGACACCTTGTCCGGGTTCTCGATCGCCCAGGCGTAGGCCTCCCCGGCCGCCCCGCCCGCCCCCGCCAGGACCGGCGTCTTCGACAGCCCGGCGTCGGTCAAGAGCTTGTAGACCGCGTTCCACTGCGCCAGGACCGGGCCGTCCGTGTCCGTCGGCACCGGCCCGGTGACGACGTGGAACCCGCGACCGAGCAGGGCGAGGGCGACCGTGTCGTCGCGGGTCACGAAGTCTCCGCGGAACACCCAGGGCCGGCCCGGGGCCGGGGTCTTGGGCACGGTGACCGAAACCGCCCCGCGGATGCCCTCGGGCCGGAACTCGTACCGGTCGTAGGACGGGGCGAACCACGGCCCGCGGCAGGCGGCGAACGTCTTCTCGGTCGGGAACTCGCGGTAGTCGCTCTCGCTGCCGTAGAACGAGGTCCGGGTGAACGCCTTGCCGGCGAAGGCCGGCGGGGTAACGGCGACCTGCTTCTGGCTGGTCTCGATGAAGTCGGCGATGATCTTCGGGTCGCGGAGGCTGTGCGGGTGGTGGGCCGCCCCGTCCTTGACCATGACCGAGATCCGCCCACCGAGTTGCTGGTAGACGGCCTCGGCGACGAGAGTGTGGTTGCCCAGGATGGGGTCGAGGCTGCCGCACACGTGCAGGACGGGCACGTCGGCCTTCGCCAGCCCGCCGAACAGGGCGACGGCCTCCCGGCTGATTGCGGGGTTGTCGACGTAGAGGCACGACACCTTGTCCGGGTTGGCGGTGGCCCAGGTGTAGGCGTTCCGCCCGCCCCGGCTCATGCCGACGAACGCCGGCCGCTTCGACAGCCCGTGCGTGTCGGTCAGGAACCGGTACCAGGCGTCCCACGGCTTGCCCGCGTCGCACCAGATGAAGCCGATGTGGAAGCCGCGCCGGAGCAGTTCGACCTCGGCCTGCGGCTCGTGGTCGAAGTAATACCCTTGCCACGACCACGGGTTCCCGGGGGCCGCCGCCTTCGGCGCGACCACGACGCAGCGGAGCTTCCCCTTCACCGGCGCCTTGACCGCATTCCCCTCGCCCGCAGGGGCCTTGTGCGGCTGGACGGTGAGGTCCGCCTCGTCCATCAGGAAGTCGTACCGGTCGAACCCGTGCCAGCTCGTCTTGTCCCCGCCGAACTGCGGCTGCTGCGCGCCGGCCGGTGGCGCGCCCCCGAGCGTCACGGCCAGGGCCACGACTGCAAGTCGCGTCATCACTGTCCCCTCTCGGTCGGCGACGGGGCCGCGGAGATTGGTGTCTGGCTCGTTCGGATCTGGCGTGCGGCCGGCGTCGCGGGCCGATTCTACGGGCCGGCGGCGACCCCCACACGGGAAATCGGCTGCGGAATCTCCCTCGCGTTCACCCACTCCGTGGGTGAACGCGGGAACCCATCAGCCGATGCCGGCGGCCGTGGTGAGTCACACGTGCTGCTGCCTGTTGAACCACAACTCCCGCAGCGGGAGGCGTTCACGCAACGATGCCACAAAGGCGTCGGACAACTCGCACCAGTGCCCCAGGTCAAGTACGCGTAGCGCAGGCAGCGATGGCAGGACTTGCAGATCCGCCTCGACGACCGCGCGGCCGCACCACTCCGTACCGACGCGCAATTCCTCCAGCGCCCGACCCCCGGCGAGTCCTCGGATGCCGGCTTGCCAGCACATGGTGTCGGTCAGGTTCAAACACCGGAATCGGGGCAGCTTACTCAACGACGCCAAACCCCGTCCGGTTACTCCCGTCCTGGTCAGGTCGAGGACTTCCAACTGTGAAAGCGAAGCGAGCAAGGCTAAGCCGTCGTCAGCAACCCGGGTGTAACTCAAATCCAACTCCCGCAAGTTGGTCAATCCTGCCAGGTGGGTCAAGGTCGTGTCGGTGAACTGGCTGCCATTCAACCGGAGCCGGCGCAACGTCTTCCATTTCCCGATCCGGCGAATCGAGGTGTCGGTGATCCCGACGTTCCCGCCGACTCCGAACGATCGTAAGTTTGGCAGTACTGGCATGTGGCAGAACTCTTCGTCCCACATGCAGAATCCGATCTGTAGTTCTTCCGCCGTCGGGAACTCGGCCAGGATCTTCAGCCCGTCGTCACCACCAAACACCCCCCGGGCGCACGGATCAAGGACGGCAACGAACCCGCGCCGCCATTTAAAGAAGAGAGCGAGATGATTATCGGGAGCCCATGATCGCTCGTTCGCCCGCAGCAATTCGGCTTCTCGTGCCTGAAGCGCCGGCCGTCGTGGGTCATCGTCCGTCAGGCGGGCAAGCTCGATCTGGGTGCGGATGAACTCGGCGCGCGGCGACTGACCGTGATCGTCAAGCCAATCGGCGTAAACCAACCGTGGGGTGTCGTCGTCCGGGTTAGCCACGATTGCGTTTAGCAGGGCGGCCTCGTCCATCCTCCGCACTCGAAATGGGTGTGAATGCTCCGGGGCCGATTGCGACACAAGGGGTCATTTACCCGATCACCACCCGGTCGCCCGGCGCCGGGACGCCCACGTCGGCGTAGCCGAGGTCGCGGAGCGTGTCGGCGAGCGCCAGCGCCTGCTCGCGCTCGCCGTGGATGAGGCGCACCTTCCCCACCTGGCCGGCCAGCGGGCCGAGGTAGGCCAGGAAGTCGTCGCGGTCGGCGTGGCCGCTGAACCCGTCCAGGTGGACCACCTCCGCCCACTTGTTCCAGTCGCGGCCCTGGAACCGCACCGTCGGCTTCGGTTCGAGGAGGCGGCGGCCGGTCGTGCCGGGCGCCTGGAAGCTCACCAGGATCACCGTGCAGCGCGGGTCGTCCACCAGCTGCTTGAGGTGCTGCTGCACCCGCCCGGCGTCGCACATCCCGCTCGACGCGATGATCACCGCCGGCCCCGGCTTCGTCGCCAGCAGCGTGCTCTGCTCGAAGTCGCGGACGTAGGTCACGCCGTCGCCGCCGAGCAGACCGTGGCCCTCGCGTAACGCCTGCGCGATCTCCGGCGCCAGGCTGTTCGGGTGCGCCCGGTAGACCTCCGCGACCTCGCTCGCCAGCGGGCTGTCCACGTAGATCGGCAGCTTCGGCAGCTTCCCCTCGCGCAGGCCCACTTGCAGGACGTGGATGATGAGCTGCGTGCGGCCGAGGCTGAACGCCGGGATCAGCGCCTTGCCGCCGCGGGCGATGGTGTCGCGGATCGCCGCGTACAGCTTCTCCACCGTCTCGCCGAAGCTGCGGTGGAGGCGGTTCCCGTAGGTGCTCTCGCACACCAGCACGTCGGCCGGCGGGATGGCGGCGGTCGGCTTCAGGATCGGCATGCCGCGGCGGCCCATGTCACCGCTGAAGCACAGGACGCGCTCGCGGTCGGGGCCGGCGGCGGTGATGATGAGCATCGCCGACCCGAGGATGTGCCCGGCCTCGACGAACTTGAACCGCACCCCGCGGGCGACCTCGACCTCCTTCCCGTAGGGCACCTGCACGACGCGGTTGAGCGTCTCCTCCACGTCGGCGTGGTGGTAGAGGGGCTGCACCCACGGCTCGGCGTAGTTGCGGGCGATGTTCAGGTGGGCGGCGTCCTCCTCCTGGATCTTCGCCGAGTCGGCGAGCATGACGCGGAGGAGGTCGCGCGTCGGCGGAGTGCAGTAGATCGGCCCGCCGAACCCCTGGCGGGTGAGCGTGGGCAGGTTGCCGCAGTGGTCGATGTGGGCGTGGCTGAGGAGGACGGCGTCGATCTGGGTCGGGTGGAACGGGAAGTGGGCGTTGCGCTGCCGGGCCTCCTCGCGCTTCCCCTGGTGGAGGCCGCAGTCGAGGAGGACTTTGCGGTTGCCGACTTCGAGCAGGTGCATGGACCCCGACACGCTCCCGGCCGCCCCCCAGAACGTGAGGGTCGGCTCGGCGGGGCGGTGGGGCTCGGGCGAGGGTACGGCGGGTGTCATCCGGGTATTGTACCCGCGCCGCGGGATGGAGGAGGAGCAGAGACCAGAGGACCGAAGGCAGAGGACAGCCGGTGCGTCACCCCCCGACGTCCGGCCCGCCGAGTACGTCAATGTTCCGTCCCACCCACCCGCCGACGACCGTTCCGATAATCGCCCCGGCAGCCAGCACGGCGGGCAGATTTGTGCCCGTGGCGACGTGCGCCCAGAAGCCGGCCTCCGCGCCAGCGAGCCCGCCGAAGACCGCGAACAAACCCGCGACCGGCGACCAGCGGAGGAACCGCCCAGCGCGGCCGACCAGAAACGCGAGGAGAGCGCCCGTCAGCAACCCGACCGCGCCAGCGAGGAACAACTCGGGTTGGCTCGCGCCGGCGAGGAGCGCGTCGCCCGCTCCGACGGTGGCGCCGAGCGCGCCTGTGGCGAGCAGCCAGGCGCCGGTGGCCGCGCGCCAGCGGCGGCGCAGTTCCGCCTCGTCGCGCGCCGCGGCGGCGCGCACCTCGGCGGAGTTCCGCATGAACTCGGGGCGGGCGATCTCGGCGCCGGCGTTCGGAAGCGCGGGAAGGGGATTGTCCGGGCCGACCGCCCGGACGACGTAGCCGGTCGGGTCGCCGCGCAGCACCGCGACCGCGGCGCCGGCGGGGATGAACGCGCCGTCCGAGCGGGCGTCGAGGCGGCGGCCGTCGAGCTCGATAAGCACGCTCGGGCTCATCGCGGCGTCCCGAGGTCGCCGACGCGGACGACGCGGGCGGTCATGACTCACCCGACGGAGAGGGAGCGGCCGTTGTCCTTCGCCCCGAGGCCGAGCAGGAACGGCGCCGCCCGCTCGGCCCACGTCTCGGCCTTCGGGTAAGCGGAGGCGCCGTCGGCCCAAGCCTGGCGGAGCATGTCGGTGTCGATGACCCCGGGGTTGAGCGGCACCGCCGCCATCCCGCGCGGCAGCTCCTGCGCGAGCGCCAGCGTCAGCCCCTCGACCGCGTACTTGCTCGCGCAGTACGGCGCCACCTCCGGCGACGTGCTCCGCCCCCACCCGCTCGACAGGTTCACGACCACGCCGGTCTTCCGCGCCGCCATCGCCGGCACGAACGCGCGGAGCACGTTGGCGACGCCCTTCACGTTCACGTCGATCACGGCGTCGAACTCGGCGGCGGGCACGTCCCACAGCGGCGCCGGCGTGTTCATCACCGCGGCGTTGTTGATAAGCAGATCGGGCGGCCCGTGCGACTTGAGCACGGCGGCCGCCCACGCGGCGACGGCGGCGCCGTCGGTCACGTCGAGCCGGTCGAAGCGGTGCGGGGCGGGAAACGCGGCGGCCAACTCGGCGACATGAGCGGCGCCGCGGCCGCAGCCGACGACGGTGTGCCCCGCCGCCGCGAACCGCGGCACGAGCGCCCGCCCCAGCCCGCGGGTCGCGCCCGTGATGACGATGAGTTTCATCGGGAATCCTGGCGAACGGCGGGCGTGAGCCGGCTGGTCGTTGGTACACGCACCTGGGACAACGACCAGCCGGCTCACGCCGGCCGTTCGCCAGGTTAG
>JAFKFQ010000020.1 GCA_017308215.1 bacterium
CCCTCAAGGGGGGAGGGGGCCGGCGGCCGCGCCGCCGGGATGTCCGAACCCGGCGCGTCGCCCGCTCCCCCAACCTCGAAACTGGCTCCCATGTTCGTCGATCGCGTCGAGTTGTACGTGAAGGGCGGGGACGGCGGCCGCGGGGCCGTCTCGTTCCGGCGCGAGAAGTACGTCCCGCGCGGCGGGCCGGACGGCGGCGACGGGGGCGACGGCGGGTCGGTCATCGTCCGCGCCGACCCGAATGCCGACAACCTCGCCGGCCTCACCATGAAAAAGCACTGGAAGGCCAAGAACGGCGAGGCCGGCAGCGGCGCCCGCTGCGCGGGTGCCGACGCGGAAGACATTGTCCTGCTCGTGCCGCCCGGCACTATCGTCCGCGACCGCGACCGCGGCAACGTCCTCAAAGACCTCACCGGCGAGGGCGACGAGGTGGTGGTGGCGAAGGGCGGCAGGGGCGGCCGCGGGAATCACCACTTCAAGAGCGCGACGAACCGCACCCCGCGCCAGTTCGGGCCGGGCGACGAGGGCGAAGAGCGGCACATCAGCCTGGAACTCAAGGTCATCGCCGACGCCGGGCTGGTCGGGTTCCCGAACGCCGGCAAATCGACGCTCCTGTCGCGGCTGTCACGGGCCACGCCGGAGATCGCCCCGTACCCGTTCACCACCAAGCACCCACACCTCGGCATCGTCTCGCTCGGCGACGCCGGGTTCGTCCTCGCCGACCTGCCCGGTCTCATCGAGGGCGCGGCGCAGGGCGTCGGCCTCGGGCACGAGTTCCTGCGGCACGTCGAGCGGACGCGCGTGCTCGTCCACGTCGTCGAGCCGGCGCCGTCGGACTCGTCCGACCCGGTGAAGAACTACCACACCATCCGCGCCGAGCTCGCCGGG
The DNA here is from genome assembly GCA_017308215.1 of bacterium. GTDB lineage: Bacteria > Planctomycetota > Planctomycetia > Gemmatales > Gemmataceae > Urbifossiella. The sequence goes on from JAFKFQ010000020.1 coordinate 889, forward strand.
TACACGATCCCGCTCGACTCGCGCCCGGAAATCGTGTGCGTGAGCAAGGCGGAACTCCCCGGCGCCGATGCCGTGCGCGACCGTCTCGCCGCGGAGCTCGGGCGCGAGGTGCTGCTCTTCTCCGCCGTGACCGGCCAGGGACTTTCAACGCTGGTGAGCCGCGTGCTGGCGCTGCTGGCGGAACTGAAGGCGGCGGAGGTGCGGGAGGCGGCGAAGCGCGCCCCGATCGAGTTCCCGACCGAGGCGGCGGTGCGGACCGAGGACTTCAAGACGCAACCGGTGCCGAGCATCACGCCGCCGGGCGAGGCGGGCGCTTCGTAGGTCGGGTCGAGTCTTCGAGACCCGACGCGCCGCAATCGGCGCTGGACGACCATTCCGGAACGCAATCCCACGTGGGATTGCGTCCTCACGCGACCGCCAAACGTACCCACTCTCCCGCGTCGGGTCTCGAAGACTCGACCCGACCGACAAGCCCCGAGCCGGCGAGCCCGCGCATGACCCCCGACGTGGTCGTGGACATCGGCAACACCCGCGTGAAGTGGGGCCGCTGCGCTGGGACCGGCATCGCCGCCGTCGCCGCGATCCCGCCCGACCCGCGTGCCTGGGACGAACAGGCCGCCGCGTGGAACCTCGGCCGCGGCACGCGCTGGGCTGTCGGCGGGGTGAACCCGGCGGTCGCGGAGGCGGTCGTGTGCTGGGCCGAGGCAGCCGGCGGGACGTGCGCGTGGCTCCGCAAACCGTCCGAGTTATCGATTCGCCTCGCCGTGGACGAGCCCGATGCGGTCGGCATCGACCGCGTGTTCGGCGCCCTCGCCGCCCGCTCGCTGGTGCCGCCCGGCACCCCGGCGGTCACGGTCGACGTCGGCACTGCGGTGACGGTGAACCTCGTGGACGCCGCCGGCATGTTCCGCGGCGGCGCCATCTTCCCCGGCCCGCGGCTGATGGGCCTCGCCCTCCACCAGTACACCGCGAAGCTCCCGCTCGTCGAGCCGACCGGCCCGTCGGGCGGCCGCCGCCCGGCGACGAACACGACCGCCGCCATCCGGCTCGGGATCGAATCGGCGGTGGTCGGCGGGGTGAACGCACTGATCTCGGACTGCACGGAGGCCGTCTCGGTCCCGCCGCGCGTCTTCATCACCGGCGGCGGCGCTGCGGTCCTCGACGACTACGGCCTCCGTCATCTGGAACTGGTGCGCGAGCCGGCGCTGAACCTCATCGGGCTGCGGATCGCCGCCGACGCGCTCGGGTGAGACCGACCTCGGCGGGATCGCTTCAACTCCCCGAGTGGGTCACGCCGGTCATCGCGTGCCCAGCCGTGGTCATGCCGTAGCCACCAAGACGCCTGCTTGGCTCATTTCCCCGTCATTTCCACCCGTCGGGGCCGCGGCGCAATAATTGCTATTTGCTGGCCCCACAACTGCCATCGTGGTCGTTCTGCAACCATCCGCCGGCGGCGGGCTCGTGCCCGCCGGTCGCCTCGCGCTTCTCACCCCGGAGTCCCCCGTGCCGCCCCGCCGCGCCGCCTTCACGCTGATCGAGCTGCTGGTGGTGATCGCCATCATCGCCATCCTCATCGGGCTCCTCCTCCCCGCCGTGCAGAAGGTCCGTGAGGCTGCGGCGCGGGCCAAGTGTACCAACAACATGAAGCAGCTCGGTCTCGCGCTGCACAACTACGAGAGCGCCCGCGGCGAGTTTCCGATGTCGAAGCGCGGGTTCAAGGACGCGACGATCCCCGAGGCGGCGCAGCGGAGCTGGATGCCCGACGCGCTGCCGTACATCGAGCAGGGGGCGCTGCTCGCGCAGTACGACCTGAAGGAGAACTGGTGGGTCGGCAACAACGGCGTGCTCGCCATGACGTACCTCCGCGTCGTGCAGTGCCCGTCCACCCCGAACCCGGACCGGCTCCAGGACAAGTACGAGGCGACGCCGCCGAACAAGATCGGGGCGACCACCGACTACTTCGTCGTCGAGGGGATCGCGGCGACCTTCAACGCGAACGCCGGCCTCACCGGCACCGACCAGCTCACCGGCGACCGCACGGGGGTGATGGTCGGGTGGGCGTCGGCGACGAGCCCGCGGCCGTCGAACCGCATCGCCGGGATCACCGACGGCACGTCGAACACGATCCTGGTCGGCGAGGACGCGGGCCGCGAGGACGTGTACCGGCTCGGCAGGCTCGCCGCCGCGGCGGCCGCCAACAACACCGTGCCCAACTGCGCCCGCGCCCGCGGCGGGGCGTGGGCGACGAACGACAACCCGTACGAGATCGGCCAACTGACCCTGTGGTGCTCCGGCGCCCTCACCACCCCGCCGCCGACGCCGATGAAGGTGAACGGGTCGAACGAGTGGGGCTACCTGTTCTACTCGATGCACACCGGCGGCGCGAACGTGACGATGGCCGACGGGTCGGTACGGTTCCTGCGCGAGAGCGCGGCGCTGCGGACGCTCGGCAGCCTCGCCACCCGGGCGGGCGGCGAGGTCGTGCCCAACGACTGAAGGATGAAGGCAGAAGGATGAAGGCGGAACCGCCCGGGGCGCGGGACAGGTTGCCCGGACCCCGGGCGTCTGTTATTCATCCTTCATCCCTCATCCCTCATCCTTCCCGATGCCGTCCACCACCGTGTCTGTTCTGACCCCGGCCGGCG
>JAFKFQ010000402.1 GCA_017308215.1 bacterium
GACATGCACCGGCTCAAGGAGCGGGGCGTGGACACCGTCAGCCGGCTCTCGTCGCACCGCCGGGCCGACTTCCGCAAGGGGACCCGGCTGGGGAAGGACGACCACCTCGTGCGGTGGCCGAAGCCGAACTCGATCCGGTCGGTGGACCGGCGGGCGTACCACGCGCTGCCCGACGCGATCACCGTCCGGGAGGCCCGGTTCCGGGTGGACCGGCCGGGGTTCCGGACCCGGTCGGTGGTGGTGGTGACCACGCTGCTTGACCCGAAGCAGGCGACCAAGGAGGAGCTGGCCGAGCTGTACCGGGAGCGGTGGCACGCGGAGCTCGACCTGCGGTCGCTCAAGGCGGCGATGCGGATGGGCGAGCTGCGGGGGAAGACGCCGGAGATGGTCCGCAAGGAGGTGTGGGCCCACGTCCTGGCGTACAACCTGATCCGCACGGTGATGGCCCGGGCCGCGGCGGAACACGACGCCGCGCCGCGGTCCGTCAGCTTCACGGGTGCGATGCAGACGCTGGAGGCGTTCCAGCCGCTGCTGGCGCTGGGGCTCGTGCGAGGCGCCGCCGGCCGGCGGGAGCTGTGTCAGCAGTTGCTCGACGCGATCGCCGCCCACCGGGTCGGCGACCGGCCCGACCGTTACGAGCCGCGGCTGAAGAAGCGGCGGAAGGACTACTGCGGCTGGTTCAACAAGCCCCGGGCCGAACTGAAGCGCGAGATGGCCCAAACCGGGAACAAGAAGTAAGTGCCATTCGGCGAGGTGACCGGAGCAGCCATGAGCTCGGGCTCAATTTGACTGTCCAGCGGATCGGACAGCGGCCACCGACGCACAGCCCATCGCTACTGATTCAGAATCCGTCGGAGGGTGTCCGGTCTCCAAGGAGGTGGCATTCGCCCCCACTGAGCTGACCGGACGCCCGTGATTCATCTCCACCTGTCGGAGCGGGACCGATCCAGCCTGAGGGCGGCCTTCCGCATCACCCCCGATCGCCTTCCGGGACCGCCTCCAGATCGTCCGCCTGGCCAGCCGCAATCGCCCCACCAGGACATCGCCGCCGACCTCAGCGTCACGCCGCGGACCGTCCAGTAGTGGCTAAACGCCTACCTCGACCGCGGGCTCGGCGGGCTCTGCCCCCTGAGGCCCCTGGGCCCGCGTCCCGGCAGACCGATGACCTGGCCCCGGCCCTGCGGCAGTGGGTCATCGACGGTCCGGCGCCTACGGCCTGGACCGGGCCAACTGGACGTACCCCGAACTCGCCGACTACCTCTCCCGGCAGCGCGGGGTCCGGGTTCGGACGACCGCATGCGGGCGTTCGGGCCGCGTTCCGCCGCGCTACAACCCCAGCTCGTCAAGGATTCGCCGGTCGGTGACCCGGGCCCTCAAGTGCTCGACGATCCGGTCGATGCGGATCCCCTCGTTGTTCAGCCACGCCCCGGTCTCCGGGTCCTGGACCCCGGCGGAGTGGTGCAGGGCGATCAACTTCCAGGAGTTGTTGAACACCGGCGAGCCGGACGACCCGTGCTCTGTGTCGGCGGTGTAATAAATCACGTCCCCCTCGCCACCGGTGATTTTGTTGTCATGGAGGACGACCTCCCGAGACCGCCCGTCGGGGTGCTGCACGACGTTGACGAGTTGCTTCGGGGAGTACCCGAATGCGGTTCCCAGCTTGAGCGTCCCGTACGCCTCCCCGGCGTGGAGTTCGGTCGGCGTCCCGCCGCCGGTAGGCAATACGTCCTGCCGTGGGCTGAGGCGGATGAGGGTAAAGTCCAGGGCCTTGTCGGTGTAGAAGAAGCCGTCCGGGTCGAACTCGTAGTCGCGGACGCCGGACAGCTGGCCGTTGAAGTCCTGGACGTAGTTCATGTTCAGGATGAAGTTTCTCGCCATCTCTTTCGTCGGGATGACGTGGTTGTTGGTCATCATCAGCGACTTCGACACCATGAACCCCGTGCCCCAGCCCGCGGTCAGCAACGGATCGTACTTGATCGCCACCCGCCCGACGGCGCGTTGCGCGATCGCCCCGGCTTCGAGGAAGTAGGCCGGCAGGAAGTTCCCCGAACGGATGACCGCTTCGGTCTTATCTTTCTTTTTGGGCGGCTGCCCCTTCGCCTTGGTGCGGGCGAAGTACTGCTCCACCAGGGGCTGCTGGTCGAGCGGCATGACCATTCGGTCGTTCGCATCCAGGGGGCGGGCCGGCCCCGTCTTGGTTGTCTTCTTCAGCGTCGGGAACCCCACCGGGGTGTTGCGCAGGACGTTGAGGCGGAGGTCGTCGGGGAGCGCCTTGAGTTCATCGACGGAGAGGAGTTGGAGCCGGACGGCCGTCTTCAGGTCGCCGCCGGATTCGGTCTTCCCGCCGAGGTCGGGGGGGGTGAGCTTGATCCCCTTGGTCAGGAGCGGGGGATCCTTCGGCTGGGCCGTCGCCGGCGCCAGCGGAGGCAGGGCCAGGAGCGACAGGGCCGCGGGGACGAGGAACACGCGCGCGTTCACGAAGCACCTCCGGTGTGAGTTCGTGGGGCAGAAACGCGAACCCGGGACTACCGCCGGTTGGCGGCCGACCACAGCAGCCAGGCCACCGCGTCCGTCCGGACGTCGCTGTGGCCGGAAATCAGGTCGGACCCGGCGATGCTGAACTCCCGGGTGCCGGCCGGGAAGGCGTAGGGCTCCCCGTTGGGGCGCATCGCGGTCGCGGCCACTTTATGGATGCCGACGGCGCCCATCGCGCTGAACCGCGACACCGCCTCCAGCTCGCCGACCTGATTCTTGAGCCAGGAGGCGCGGGGGTAGGCCTCGCGCAGGGCCAGGTCCTTGGTGCTGAACGTGGCGGCGAGCACGCCCTCGACCGCGTTCAGGGCCGCCTTGTACCCGCCCGGGCGGGGCGGGTTCGTGCCGGTCACCTCGTCGGCGAACGCCTGGTACGAGATCGCCGGCTGGGCCAGCACCACCGTCCGCACCGGCCGCCGCGGCTCCACGCTGCTGGGCGCGATCAGGGCGGACAGGATGAGCTTGGTGCCGAAGCTGTGGCCGAAGAGGTGGACGCGGGCCGACGGGGCGGTGTCCTGGACCTTGTCCAACAGCGCCCGGCCGCCGGTCTCGCCGACGACGCCGGCCCGCTTCTTCATCTGCCAGTAGGTGAACACGCGGGCCGCGTCGCCGATCGAGGGGAAGCCGCGCTCCTGGAGCGACGGCACGCGCGCCTCCGTGGCGGGCGGCGGGTCGAAGACGCTCTCGTCGTCCGGCGCCTCCACATTCAGCTTCTCCGGCTTGATGGCGTACTTCCGGAAGATGCGGTGCGCCTCGTCCCAGTTGGCCTTCTCGGCCGGCCGCTTGGTGATGAGCTGTTCCAGCCGCTCCAGGTCGCGGGCACGGTCCGCCGGGGGCGCGGCGGTCGCGGGCAGGCTCTCCCGCAGCGCCTCCTTCTGGTCCGCCGTCATGGCCGCGGGGGTGGCGGCCTCCTCCCGCGGCGGCGGGTCCCACGCCTTCGAAGGCCAGCGGACGCCGACGAACACCGGGTTGTACCCCTCCGGCGGCGCGATCTTGTTCTCCTTCGCCACCTTCCCGACCAGCCCGGCGATCCCCTGCGCGAACTGCTCGGCGTCGGACGCGCTGTTGTTCCACCCGTGGACCAGGATGAACACGTCGGTCACTTTGTTCTTCGGGTCCAGCGCCGCGACGACGGCGTTCAGCTGGTTCGGCGAGGTCTGGGCGCCGTTCTCGTCGAAGTCCACCAGGTGAACCTTGGCGTCCGTCGGGGCGGGCGGGGGCGGCGGCTCGGTGCCCCCCTTGTTGCCGCCCCCGCCGCAGCCCGTCAGACAGATGGTTGCGGCGAGACAGAGCGCCGCGCCGCGCCCGATGCGACTCAGGAGTCGGGTCGGAATGATCATGGTTTCCCCTCGGGATGAAATCGCCCGTGCGGTCGAACGCCCCGTGAGGCGTGTGGAACGCGCCGCGCGTCGTACGGAGCTTGCTCGGAGGGCGGGCCGTGAAACCGCACGATCAGGTCGGCCACGGCTTTGGGTCGCTCCTCGTGCACGAACAACCGCGCCCCCTCGACGGCCCGCACCGTGGCGTCAGGGAACTGCTCCACCATCCGGTAGGCGAGCGGGAGCGGGAACGTCTCGTCCGCGTCCCCCCACACCAGCAGCACCGGCATCGTGAGCCGCCGGTGAAACTCCGCCCACCGGTCCAGCACCGCCCAGCTCCACCCGCGGAGGAACCGCACGTGCCCCGCCGCCCGCCGCCCCGACCACACGAGAGGCCGGACGATGCCGTCGCGGAACTCGCCGTCGATCCGCGCGGGGTCGAGCGACCCGCCGAACCCCACCCGCGACCGGAGGAACCACCCCGACGACAGCGCCAGCCGCAGGACGGCGGCGGCGCCGGGAAGGAACATCAGCCGCCGCAGCGTCGGCAGGTACGGCGGCCGGTGGTTCGGCACCTCGGTGTTCGTCAGGATCAGCCGCCGCACTCGCCGGCCGTCGAGCAGGCACAGGTGCCGGGCGATCATCCCCCCGGAGTCCTGGCCGAGCAGGTCGTACTCGTCGAACCCGACGGCCTCGAGCAGCGACTTCACGCTCGCGGCCTGCCCCGGCCAGGTGAAGTCGGTGTCCCGCGTCCAGACCGTGTCCCCGCCGCCGGGCAGGTCGACCAGGACGCAGGTGAAGTGCGCGGCGAGGTGCGGCAGGAGGCCGCGGAACGTAAAGCCCCACAGCGGCCACCCGTGCAGCATCACGAGCGGCGGGCCGGCGCCGACCACCCGGTAGGCGATCGTCGCGGTCGGCGTTTCGTGCCACCGCACCTCGGCCCGCCGGAAAAGGTCGGCGCCGCTGACGGCGGTGGCCGGGTCGTTCGCCACGGACATCACACACCCTTTGGGCCTGAACTGTCACCCTGATCGCCGCCGCGCCTCGCGCACCGCCGTCGCCGGGTCGTTGCGGTCCGTCCGCCAGGCGGGGTGGTGGAAGTGCACGACGAAGTCGCCGTTGTGCGACGCCACCGCCTCCGTGAAGACGAGCCGGCCGATCCGCCGCCAGTCGGTCACGATGCGCCGTTGGAAGAATAGTGGACCGCGCGACTCCCCGGAGTCCGACACCTCAACGTGGAACACCAGCCGCCGCCGCGGCTGTGGGTCGCCGGGGTCGTAGATCTGGGCCAGCACCTCGTCGCGGAAGTCGATCCGGTCCCCGGGCACGCGCGGCTGGGCCTCGTCGACCAGGAGGCGGAGGAACTCCGGGGAGCGGGTCGGCTCGCCCGCCGGCTTGCCGAGCTCGGCGATCTCGTGGAGCTGGCGGAACGTCGGCTTCACGTCCGCCCGGCGGAGGACGAGGCCGGTCACCGCCAGCATCGCCGCCGCCGTCAGCCCGCGCCGCCAGGCGTGCGTGTCGGGGGCGTTCCGCAGTTCGGCGTCGTTGACGTAGGCCGACCCCGGGCCGCCGAAGTCCTCCTGCGTAATGAGGCTGGCCGGGCGGTACTTCACCGGGTCGGCGGGGTCGGTCGTCGGGTAGAGCTTGGCGACCAGCGCGAGCGAGCGCGGCTCGCCGCGGCGGGTCCGGCCGCCGGTCGAGTACCGGCCCACCACCAGGCCGGTGCTCCCCTGGCGGAAGTAGCCGGAGTACGCGGTCGGCTCGGTGACCTCCCACGTCCCCGTCAGGCACACGCCGTTCGGGTGGAGGAGCCGCCGCACGCCCTTACCGTCCGGCCCCCAGCGGAGGTCGGCCCGCGAGTCCACGGTCCGCTCCGCCGCCCGGGCGAACGGGTAGTGGCCGCGGCACAGCGCCCCGCGCAGGAGGTCGCGGAGGCGGAGCGGGTGGACCGGCAGCGGCGGCCGCCCCGGCCCGCCCCACACGTCGTAATACCGCGGCCCGGCGAAGAGCGCGTCGCGGACCTCCGCGAACGTCGAGCCCGCGTAGGCCGCGTCCGCCGGGCTGGCCGCCTGCTCGGCGGCGAGGCGCCTCGTCTGAGCGTTCACGACGGGCTCCCTCCCGCGGGGGGAACCACCACAGCCGGCGGGGGCGGCGGGGCCGGCGGCAGGCCGGGCGTGGGGAGGAGCCCCCGCACCCGGCGGAGCCGGCGGTACGTCCAGAACAGCAGCCCCCACGGCAGCAGGAACGCGACCGCCACCCCCAGCACCAGCCCGGCGAACTTCATCTGGTTGAGCGGCGTCAGCCCCGGCGGCGGGGTGACGTGCGGGTCGGGCCACGGCTCGGCGAGGTACGGCCACTCGGGGAGGAACTCCTTGTCGTTCGCCGTCGGCCGGCCGCCGACGTACTTCGAGTCCTTCTCCGACGCCGGCGAGCCCGGCTTGGCGAACGACATCTCGTACAGCTGGCAGTCGCCCTGCTCGCACGTCAGGAGGGCCACGTCGTCCTCCAGCCGCCGGCCGTTCGGGAACCCGGCGGGGTGCTCCCGGCTCATCACCATCACGTCCGGTTGCTCGTCGAAGCTGCGGTACGCGAACAGCGGCGGGAACGCGTAGCGGAGCAGGTTGTCCTTCAGGGACGGGTTCGCCCGGGCGTCCTTGATGGCCTCGACGTGCTTGCTCGGGTGGAGGGTGTTGAGCAGGTCGAACCGCGGCAGCTGCGTCCGCTGCGACCGGCCGACGTGGTCGGTCTGCGCCCCCTTCTGGTGGGTCGTGGCCCACATCAGATAGGTCCGCCCCGGGGACGACTGCGGGATGCTCGCGTAGGGCACCCGCAGGACGACGGCGAACACGTTCGTGCCGAAGAACGGCGGGAAGATGAACGGGTCGTCCCGCACGCCGGCGCCCCACCGGGTGACCGCCCGGCGCGCCGCGTCCTCGTCCAGGTCCTTCAGCCCGTCGCCGCGGTCGGCCCGCACCGTCCGGTGGGTGATGTTCTCGGACACGACCCCGGCCGCCAGGTCGTTCTTCAGCCGGACCGCCACCTCGAACGTCGCCCCGATCCGCTCGGGGGACTCCACCACCCCGCCGTACCGGAGGGTGTTGCGCTCCTCCGGGGTCGGGCGCGTCCGGTCCTTGGGGTACGCCACCCGGACCGGGCTCCGGCCGTCCACCGCGATGGTGATGGTGAACGTGTCCAGCCCCGGGTAGGGCGGCGGCTTCGCCAGCAGCCGGTTGAGGCACACGACCAGGACGAGCGAGTCGCCCTTGGCCGGGTCGTCCACCCGCTTCCCGTCGGCGGTGACCGGGAACGCGAACAGCCCGGTCAGCCCGCGGTCGTCGTCGTCCCGGACGCGGAGCGGGTCGGTGGGGTCGGCGTGGTCGGACCCCGCCGCCGGCCCGGCGGGGAGGGCGACGGCCAGGCCGAGCGCGGCGGCGAGGGCGGCGGTGCGGAGGCGGGTCATACTCCCCTCACGGGTCAGACGAACAGGTTGGCCCCGACGTGGTCGCCGAGCGCCCGGTAGCTCTCCCACTGGGGCTCGTCGAAGACCTGGTCGAGCGTGGTCTCGTTCGGGAAGTCGGGGTTGGCGGCGGCGTAGTGCCGGATGTCGTCCGGCTCGTCCCCGGTCAGGGTCGCCTTGATGTAGAGGAGCCACGTGTGCCGCCGGTTACTCCAGGCGTCGTGGCCAGCCCCGGGCGGGGACTCCGGGTAGCGGACCAGGAGCAGGGCGGCGTGCGCCTTCGACGGCTTCCCCGGGGCGGTGAGGAGGTCGGCAACCGAGCCCAGGTGCGCGGCCACGGCCGCCGGCACGCCGGCGGGGAGGGCGGCCGGCTCGGTTACCTCGGCCCCGAAGTCCACCCGCACCAGCCGGGTCAGCCGGGCGAGCGCCTCGCCCTGCCGCGGGATGTCCTCGCCGGCGTCGCAGACGACGACGAACGGCACCCGCCGGCGGATCAGCTCGTACGCCCCGAGGTTCTCGAAGTTCCCCCCGTCTGACACGTACCAGCACCGCTCCCACGGCCCGGCGAACCGGCCGCTCAGCTCGGCGAGCAGCAGCGCCTGCGCCCGGAAGAGGATCGTGAACCACCTGGCGACCCACGCCCGCGGCCCGCGGCGGGCCGGCACCCGAAAGCGGTCGCGGACGCCGAGGCCCGAGTCCCACCAGTACCCGAGGCGGAGGTTCGCCAGCGTCAGCAGCAGGGACCGGGCGAACCCCGTCTGCCGGCCCATCCCCGGCGACACCGCCGCCCCGGAGATGCCGACCCACTCGCGGAGGGCCAACCCCTCGACCGCAACCGGCCCGCCGACCGTCGAGAGGAACGGGTGCGGGCGGGCTTCGGCCGGGTCGGCCACCGGGACAACCCGCGGCCCGCCGGGGCCGGGGAGCCAACGGGCGTGCCACTCCCGGTCGACGCTGAGCCCCGCCGGCCCGACCGCCAGCGGCTCGGCCTGCCGGTCGCGCACGCCGCGCAGGGAGGCCACGTCCAGCGTCTCGTTCACCGCGCAGTTGATCAGGTGGAGCGGGCCGCCGGCCAGGTGCGGGGCGTAGGCCGCCAGCGGCACGTCGTCCCCGGGCACGACGAACGACACGTCACGGCCGGCCGGGTGGTCGCGGCGGGCCGGGTTGACCGCCCCGAGGAACGCCCGCGCCAGCCGGCTGGCGTACAGCGCCAGCGGGCCGGACCGGTTGATGAACGGCACGCTCGCCCGCCTCCCGAACAGCCACGAGACGAACAGCGCCACCCCGGTGACCACCAGCCCGCGGACGTACCCGTCCCCGACCTCGTAGGCGGTGTGGCTGGCGAACGAGATCACCACCAGCGCGGGGAGCACGCCGATCGCGACGACCAGCACGGCGACGAGCGCCGGGCGGGCGAACGCGAGCACGCCCGTGCCCTTCGGCGACTCGCCGACGACCACCCGGATGATCATCCGCAAGGTGGTAGCGAGACCGATCACCGTCGCCCCGGCCGACGCCAGCCAGCCGCCGACGTTCGCGGCCGAGATGCCGTCGCTCATCATCCGCCCGGCCAGCCACCGGCCGAGCCCGTCGACGACGGCGCCCGCGGCGAGCCCGAGTGCGACCACGAGCCAGAATGCCAGCAGCCGGGTGAGGTGGTTCCGGGCCAGCGCGAGCCGCGACGGGTTGAACGGGTCGTTGTGCCCCTCGGCCCGCTCGACCGCGACCCACACCCCGATCGACCACCCGACCGCGGCCGCGAGCACGACCAGCCCGAGCACGCTCCCCCACCCGAGCAGGACCGCCCCGGCGGTGGTCGCCGCCGCGATTAGGACCGTCCAGACGAACGCCCCCGGCAGATCCTGAGACACCAGCCAGTACGCCAGCATGAGCGGGAGCACGGCCAGCCAGACGGTCAGTTCGGCGCCCGCGGCGAGCGGGCCGCCGCCCGGGAACAGCGTGGCGACGACCGGCGTGAGCGTGGCGACCAGCTCGCCGGCGGCAACCGCCCACGGGCCGGTGACCTCGTAGTACCGCAGGGCGTTGAACATCCCCATCACGGCGAACAGGAACACCCCGAGCACGGCGTACACGGACAGGAGGTTGCGGAGGAACCCGGCCAGGTTCTGCGCCGACTCCCCGCGGCCGGTCGGCGACAGGTAGTTCGAGTGCCGGCGGAGCCACGTGACCGGCGGCGAGCGCGGGTCGGCGAGGTCGCGGGCCACCCGCTCCTGCGCCACCCCGGGGCCGGTGTCGGGGACCGACCCGGTGAGCCCGTCGGGGGTGCGGCACTGGTCGAAGAACCGGCCGAGGAACGCCCCGGTGTACCCGCCGCCGGACACGGTGGACAGGAAGTCCACCCGCGGCAGCCACCCGCCGCGGGTGAGCGCCTGGAGGACGCCGAGGGCGAACGTCGCGCTGCGGATGCCGCCGCCCGAGAGGGCGACCCCGAGGGTGTCGTCCGGGATCGCCGCCGCGGCCGGCGGCGCGGCGGCCGGCGCCGGCGGGTTCAGATTCAGCAGCCACGGCTTCGGTTGTTCCGTCATGACCCGCCCCCCGCCATGGTGGTCGCCTTCGTCACCCCCGCCTGGATGCGCCGCATGCGGACCAGTTCAGCTTCCGCCGCTTCCAGTTCGCTCGGGTACGTCCGCCGCTCCTCGTACTCCGGCCGCGAGCGCAGCAGCGGCGTGCTCTCCAGCGCCGCCCGGCACTCGGCCGGGAGTTTGTGGGCGGGGAGCGGGTGGTCTTCGGTCAGGATGTCGGCGGCCTTCTCGGCGAGCATGTACACGTTGGTGACGATGAACACCCCGGGGATGCGCGGGAACACGCTCGCGTCCGCCACCCGCAGGCCGGCCACGCCGTGGACCCGCAGCCGGGCGTCGACCACCCCGCCGGACTCCTCCGGCCCGATCCGGCAGGTGCCGCAAGCGTGGTGTCCCCACGCCACGGCCCGCACCCACTTGTTCAGCTCGTCATCGGTCGCGTCCGCCTTCAGACCCGGGCACTCGACCCTCTCGTACAGGAACGGCCCCACATCTCGGGACGTGAAGTGTTGGACGTACCGCACGCCCTCGACGAGCGCCCGCGCGTCCTGGTCGTCGGCCCCCTGAGGGAAGGAGCGAAAGTTGATGCGCGGGCGGCGGAACGGCGACGCCGACCGCAGCCGCACCTCGCCGCCGTGGTGCCGCGTCCGCGCCTTCAGGATCACCCAGGTGACGATCTTGTGCGGTTCCTTGGCGACGCTCGCGTCCTCCCGCGCCCGCTCCTCCGGCGTCTGCGGGACCGCAGCCTCCTTCGGCGTGAGCTTCCCGGCGAAGGCGGCCGGCCGCGAGTAGCCGACGTGGTAGCCCGGGAAGTACCCGGCCAGCGCGAAGATGAACAGGTCCGGGACGCTGTCCTCCTGCCCGGACCGCTTCAGCAGCGCGATCAGCCCGCCGTTGGTGGCGTACAGCCCGCGTTCCGCGGCAGTGCCGTTGGGGTTGTCCTTCCACCGCGCCAGCAGCGGGTCCTGGGCGACGAGCGGGTTGAGTGAGGTGGTCCCCAGCTTGTCGAGCGTCTCGAACCGCTCGCGCAGGTGGGCGACGACCGGCACTTCGTACCGGTCCTGCAGGTTCTCCCCGACCCCGTCGAGCGCCTTTACCACGTCGATCTTGTGGTCGGCGAGGTGCGCCGGCGGGCCGACCCCGGAGAGCATGAGCAACTGCGGCGTGTTGAACGCCCCGCCGCACAGGACGACCTCGCGCCGGCAGTACACGACCCGTTCCGCGTCCTTCCACCCGTCGTCCTTGAACTCCGGCACGCGGACGGCGTTTGGGTCGGCCTCGTACAGGTGCTCGCGCGGGATGATCCGGACGCCCACGACCCGCGGCCCCACCACGGCGGCCGGGGCGTACTCCAGCCGGGTGACGAACACACCGGTCAGGAGCGTGAGGCGGTCGGCGTGGGGGCCGGCCTTCGCGCCGAGGAGCCGCTCCCGCGGCCCGGCCCGGACACCCCTCGGCGTGATGGCGCACGGGATGCGGGCGACGCCCTCCGCCGCCTCGCGCATCCGCCGCCAGTGGTTCGGGTCGAGGTTCGGGAGCGACTTGTCGGTCAGCCACGACAGCCGGAACAGGTCGTATAGGGTCATGATGCCGCTGCGGAACGCGCCGAGGACGGCGTTCTTCACGACCTTGAGCAGGTGCCGGTCGCGGAGCAGCGGCCCGAAGTCGGCGACGGTGGTGTCGAGCCACCCGGCGGAGCCGTGGCGGTCGTCCTCCCACCCGGTCCGCACGCCGAGCCAGCGGTTGAGGAACCGGGCGAACCAGCCGGGGCGGTTGTAGTGGCACCGCTCGACGCGCTGGAAGTACGCCCGCATCCGCTCGCCGCGCCAGCTCTCGTCTCCGGTCGCCTCGGCGATCCGGTCCCAGTCCTCGGATTGGCCGGACACGGTGATCATGGCGTTGTGGACGGTGCACCCGCCGACGCCCTGCGCCCGGGGGTAGAACAGGCCGGTCTCGTCCTCGGCCCGGTCGTGCGGGGAGCCCGCCTGCGGGGTGTGCCACTTGTCGTCGGGCGGGTCGGCCGCCGGGGCGTCGAAATGGTTGACGTAGAACGTCAGCGCGTGCCGCCGGTCCTCGGTGACCTCTGCGTGAAGGAGCGGCACCTCGGTGTTCTCGACGGCCGCCCCCTCCGGCTTGGGGGGCTTCTCGGGACCCATCTCGCAGATGAGGACGGAGTACCCGCGCTCGGCCAGCCGGGCGGCCAGCGGGGCGCCGCCGGCGCCGGCCCCGACGAGCACGAAGTCGAAGACCGGCGCGGCCGGGTCGGACCACTCCTTCGGGACGTCGGGCATGGGTACTCCCCCGGGCGGTGTCGGCCGGTCAGAAGGTCCGGACCAAGGCGATCAGCTCCCGCTTGTCGTCGTCCGACAGCCGGCGGATGAACTCGTAGTCGTGGCCGCGGTCGGTCACGAAGTCGGGGCACTTGCTGACCCGCATCAGCGCCGGGGCGACGTGGGCCTCGAAGTCGGCCCGCCGGGCGGCCGCCTCGGCCCCGCCGCTCTGTCGCCGGTTGTATTCCATCAGCGCCTTCGCCGCGTCCACGATGCGCTCGACGGGGGCGTCCGGGTCGATGTTGGCGATGACGTTCACCGGCACGCCGGCGGGGATCGGCCCGAGCCGGACGCCGGCGCCGCGGCCGTCCGCGAACCGCCCGTACCCGGCGGCTAGCGCCACCGCGACGAGCAGGCACGCCGCCCCGGCGACCCGCGGCAGCACCCGGCGGGCCACGCCGCCGGCCCGAAGCCGGCTCACACTCGCGAGCAGCGCTGTCGAAAGGAACCACACGGGCAGGGCTACCGCCGCGACGAGCCGGAACCCCCAGATCGACTCCTGCGTGACCTCGTCCAGGAACTCGAGCCACGCCCAGTACTTCCACGTTAAGTAGGTCGCGACGAGGGCCAGCACGAAGCTGCCGACGGCGACCGCCCAGCGGATCGGGGCGAACACCCAGTCGAACCGGCCGAGCACCCGCTCGCGCAGGCCGACCAGACGGTCGGCAAGCAGCAGGGCGACGGCGAGCGCCAGGAAGAGGAGGGCCGGCCCCCAGGCCGCCAGCCGCATCCCGGTCGGGGACAGGCCGAAACGCCCGCCGAGGAGCGTCGGCACATGCGGGCCGGAGAACTGGAGGTAGCACTCGGCGGTCGTCCGCCACACCCACCCGCCGTCGGCCTCGCGCTGCTTCGTGGCGAGGCCGTCCGGCGCGGCGTCCTTGGGGAGTTGTGCGGGGTCGTGCTTCCCGAGGAACCAGGCGTCGGGGACGGCCCCCGCCGGCTTGTCGCCGCCGGGCCAGTACCACTGGGAGCTCGGCTCGTGGCGCCGCTCCGGCCACAGGAGCCGGGCCATCGCGTCCTCGTAGGCCGCGAGCCGCCCGTCTACCGTGACCTCGTTGTTGAACAGCCCGAGCGCGTTGTTATGCAGGAACGGGGCGGTCGCCCACACGCTGATGAGCGTCGGCACGCGGTAGTACCCGGGGCCGCCGCCCGGCGGGGAGTACTCCTTCTCCGCGCCCGAGAACGGGTCGCGGTAGCGGATCGCCCCGACCGGTGCCAGCTCCCGGTACGTCTGCGACGCGAAGTCCTCCCACACGTGCCCGTGCAGCGCGTTGGTGGCCGCCGCCCGGCCCGAGTTCGTCCGCGTCACCGTGACCGGGATCCGCTCGTCGATCGACAGGAAATTGTGGACGGTGCTCGCCACCCCCTTGTCGTCGGTGACGGACCACTGCCAGAACTCCTTCCTGTGGACGGCCTCCCTGGCCCAGCGGGCGTACCGGTCGGGTAGCGACCCGTCGCCGCGGGCGAGGCGGGCACGGTCCTCGGGGGTCAGCGCCAGGGCCCGCCGGGCGGCGGCGAGCCGGGCCTTCTCGCCGGCGGACAGCTTGGCCGGGTCCGCCGGCAGCGGCAGGGTGCTTCGCTCCTCCGGCTTCTTGCTAGCGTCCGTGTCCGGGTAGGTGTTCGGCAGGTCGCCGCCGACCAGTGGCTCGAAGTCCTCCCGATCGCCTGGCTGGACGCCGGAGTGGCAGGCGATGCACCCGCGGGCGAACACGTCGCGGCCGCGTGCGTAGTCGTCCGCCTTCGGCGGCTCCTTCCCGCCGTCCTTCGGCGCCTCCCTGGCGGGGGCCGTGTACCACGGCAGCCCGGCGTCCTTCTCGGCGCCCCCGCGGAGGGCCTTCTTGTCCGTTGGCGGCGGGGCGTCGCGCAACCGCATCGGGTCGGTCGAGGCCTTGAAGAACTCGGCCAGGTACGGCACCCGGATGCGGGTGGCGTGCCAGTAAAGCGAGTTGGCGGCCGTGTCGCGGAGCTTGAACGGCCGCTGGGTGCGGAACCCGAGGACCGGGTTCTGGGTGCGGATCCACTGCTGGTGGTGGGTGCCGATGTTCAGGTACACGCGGGCGAGAGCGACGTGGACGCCGACGCTGTCCGACCCGTCCAGCAGCACCCGCGGGACGTGGTGCGGGCTGACCGCCTCGTGCGGGACGAACTGCCGGAGGTAGGCGAGGGTGTCGGCGCTGATCGTCTCGGGCGGGTTGCCCGGCGCCCGGGCGAGGCGGCCGGGGAGGCCGTAGAACGAGTTGATCGTGTTCGGGTTGTTGTTGTTGTCCGACGGGTAGCCGGACGTGTCGACCGCCCCCGGCAGCTGGGCGTCGAACACGTGGTACAGGTAGTTGTCCGGCCGGAGCATGTTCCCGAACACCGCCCGGATGCGCATGAACTGGTTGCCGACGTTGTTCGACAGGTCGGCCCAGGTCGGGTTCTCCTTGTCGGCCGGCGGGTGGAGCGGGTGCGGGGCGATGTGGCAGAACCCGCAGCTCATCCCGACCCGGAACGGGCGGACGGTGTCGGGGTCCGCCGTGTACGCCCGGCCGGCATCGCTGTCCTCGTAGTAGAGCTTGAGGTTGTCGCGCCACCGGGTCTTCGCCGCCTCGTCGAAGTCCGGGTTCGGGAAGAGGCGGAGGCCGACCACGCCGGACGGGTAGCCGTACACGTACTCGTCCGCCGGCTTCCAGCCGGGTCCGCGGTCCGGTCGATACTCGACGTGGGCCTTCGCCGGGTTCCCGTCCATCTCGGCGTCGCCGGGCTTGATCGGGCGGGCGTACCGGACGCCGAAGCTCTTCTCCGTCTCCTCCGGCCGCGGCTCCCGGGTGCCGGGCTCGTTGACCAGCCCGGTCTTGGCGAACCGGTCCTTCCGCGCGTTGCTGTCGACGAGCCGGAGGAGGTCGATGGTGCCGTACCCGTAGCGGGCCAGCCAGTCCCACCACGCCTCGTTCCCCGCGGCCCAGAGGACCCAGGCGTTCCGCCCGCGGACGCCGTCGTCCGACAACTCTAGCTTCTTCGTCCGAATCTCTGGGCGATTGCGGTCGCCGTCGCCGACGCCGACGCAGTCCATGTCCTCGAAGTAGTTGAGCGCGGCGGGCGGGTAGTAGTCACGGGCCGCGTTCGCCCACTGATCCGCTGTACTGTCCGCGCCGAGTTTGGCGTGGTCGCCGCTCTTGGCGCGCGCCCGCGCCAGCGCCTCGTCGGGCGGAACCGTCCCCCCGCCGCACCCCGCGACCAGGCCGGCGACGACGGCCCAGCACGCACCCGCCAACAGTGCCGGTCTCATGACAGAAGCTCCTCGATCGTCGGTGCGACTACGGGTTACACCCGGACCGGCTCCAGCACGAAGAAGCCCGTCGTGCCGACCGGCTGGCGGGCCGGATGTCCCACGGGGAAGATGTCGGTGCTCGTCTGCACGATCGCTCCCCGGACGACGAGCGGGTTATCGTCCCCGGCGGGCCGGCCAAGGTCGGCAGGGGCGAACCACCCGTGCAGCTCGTTCGTGAAGGGCTCGTCCCCGGTTCGCGGCATCGCGGCGGAGACCTCCAGCGCCGCGGGGGTGCCGCCGGTCACCCGGATCGTCAGGGCGAGCGTGAGCGTGCGCGGCGGCGCCCCCTCCGCCGGCGGCGGCAGGGTGAACACCAGCGTGCCGGTGGTCCCGCACTCGTTCACGGTCACGACCCCGGGCGGCGACCAGCGGACGAAGCCCGGGGCGGCCGGGCCGGCGGCCACCGAGCCGGGGTCCGGGCGGTAGCTCTGGTACTTCCACTGCCCCGCGATCTTCGGCACGTCGGACTTCGGCACGTGTCGTCCCCCCGTCGGTGTTGTCGGCCTGTGAGGTAATACGAGACCCGCGCCGGGACCGGACGCGGAATCGCCCATCCCGCTCAGAATTCCGCTGGACACTACTTGGCCGAATTGACACCCGGCACTCCCGCGATGACACCCGCCCCGTCGTAACAGCGTCCCGCGGGCGGTCATCGGCCGCCCGCTTACGCCGGTCCGGGCCGGGACAACGCCCACCGGGTCGGCGCGCCGCTCGGAACCCCGTCGCAGACCAGCAAGACCTCGAACGACCGGCCCGCCTCGTTCAGGACGACGAGCCCCTCGGGCTTGCCCGCGCCCAGGCCCGCGAACTCGCCGAGGAGCTCCGGGCCGGGGCCGTCCTCGCCGGCCGGGAGCTGGTCGGCCCCGTCCCAGAAGTACACCCGGTAGGTGCCGTCGCCGTCGCCGACCGGCCCGGCCAGCACCAGGAACCCGCCACCGACCCCGACCAGGTCACGAACCCCCCGGCCGCCGAGGCGGACGTACCGCACGCGGGCCGTGCCCGCCGGGTCGTCCCACCGGCACGAGAGCACCGGCACGAACCCGTACCGCAGCACCGGCCCGCGGAAGCCGAAGTGGAGGTGCCCGTCCTTCACGGCCAGCCCCTCGACGTCGAGGCCGTTCTCCTTGCTCGCGGCCGTCGCCGCCGCCGCGAGGACGGGAAACTTCTCGACCGCCGGCATCAGCGACTTCGGCCCCTCGACGGCGGCGGCGGTGCCGCCCGGGGCGAGCTTGAACCGGAAGAACTGCTCGCGCGACTTCTTCTGCTTCACCTCGCCGATCACGCCGCCCTCGATCTTCCGCGTCCGGCAGTGCGACCCGGTGACGTACACGACGCCGGCCGCCCGGTCGGCCGCGATCCCCTCCACGTCCACCTCGTCGTCGCCGGCCGGCAGCGCGACGCCGCCGGCCGCGGCGTACCCACCCCCGGCGGCCGTCAGCACCTGGACTACCGTCGGCTCCTTCGCCTCGTCGGACACGAGCAGGAGGTGGCCGCCGAGAACCTCCGCGCCGCTGACCGCGGTCAGCGGGTTCATCTTGCCGCCGAACAGCTCGCCGGTGAGTACCACCGGGGTGCCGGGGCGCGTCACCCCGGCGTGGTCGACGAACCGCGGCCCGGCGGACGGGGGCGGCGGGGCCGGGGCAGAGGCCGCGCCGTACTTGAGGCGGACGACGGCCGCCTGCGTCGGGGCGATCGCCGTGAGCACGAACAGGTCGTCGAACGTCGGCGGCGGGATGTCTGCCGGCCCGCCGAGGGCGGCGACGAGCTGCGGCACCGTGGTGCTGTGGCCGACGACCAGGGCGGCCGGCCCCGGCGCGTCCAGGATCGCGGCAGCGGCTTGCGGGAAGGTGGTCGGCAGGACCGCCGGCTGGAGGCCGAGGGCCGCGGCGAGCGGGGCGGCGGTCTGCTTGGTGCGGGCGGCGGCGCTGGTGAACACGGCCGTGACGTCCGCCGCCCCCGCCACGCGGGCCAGGGCGTCGGCGCGCTCGCGGCCGGCGGCGTTCAGTGGGGTGAGGTCGGTGGGAAGGGGCGTCGTGTCGATGTCCGCGTGCCGGACGAGGAGGACGGTCTTCATATCGGGCTCGATCAGGAGGACCCGGGCGTTAGTGGCTCTCGGCGTCAGGGGGCGGGAGCTGCACCTGGGCGTCGTCCTCGACGGCGTGGACGCCGTCCACCGCCCCCAGCGCCGCCTTCTTCCCGGCCGGGCAGGTGCCGGTGATAACGCCGGTGACCGGGAGCACCCGATCGACCGCCAGCCCCGCGGCGGCGAGCCGGTCGGCGACGGCGTGGATGTCGTTGAGGGCGGCGTCGGTTACGGTGACGACGACCGGGGACTTCGCCTTCGACATGACACGGCTCCTGGGTAACGGGCGGGGCGGCATTGTACCCCCCGCCCGCCGGGCGGGCGCCCCGGTCGTCACTGCGGCGCCTGGACCAGGCCGGCGCCCAGGTCGGCGGTCTGGCCGAGCGGCCGCGCCGACTGCAGGAGCCGGTTCGCCAGCGCCGCGCCGATCGCGCCTGTGGCCTGGCACCACAGGGCGGCGATCCCGGCGACGTGCGGGGTCGCCATGCTCGTGCCGTTCAGCGAGCCGTGCCGGCCGCGGGCGACTGGCAGGCTGGAGAACACCCCCACCCCCGGTCCGGCGACGTTCACCCGGCCGCCGACGCCGGTGATCGAGCTGCTGCGGGCCGAGAAGCGGGCGACCTGGAGCTGGCCGTCGAGGGCGGCGACGGCCAGCGCCGCGTCGGCGTTCGCCGGCGCGCCGACGAAGCCGGGGTTGGCCGGGCGGTTGGCGTTATTCCCGGCCGCCGCGACGACCAGGGAGCCGGCGTTCAGCGCCCGCTGGATCGGCACCTCGTACTGCTGGAGCTTCTGGTCGATGTCCGCGCCCAACGACATGGAGATAACCCGGCACCCGCTGGTGACGGCCCACTCGATCCCGGCCACGATCCCGGCGGTGCTGCCGGACCCCTGGTTGCTCAGCACCTTGCCGACGAAGATCGACGCCCCGAAGGCGACCCCGTACCGCCGTACCCCGGCCGGCTGCCGCGGCCCGCACGCCGTGCCGATGCAGTGCGTGCCGTGGCCGTTGCCGTCCTGCACCGCCTGCCCGGGGATGAACGACCGGGACACGACCGCCCGGCCCTGGAAGTCCGGGTGCTGGAGGTCGAGGCCGGTATCGAGGACGGCCACCTTCACGCCCTGCCCGTTGAACCGGGAGCTGGTCACGCGGGTGGCCTGGAGGCCCCACGTGAACTGCGGGGTGTCTACGAACCCGGCCGCCGGCACCTCTGCCAGCTCGGCCGAGTCGCCGCCCTCGGTCAGCTGGGCGATCAGGTGGTCGACGGCCGACTTGTACCCGCGGAGGTAGTCGAGCTGGGAGGCGCCGAGGGCGTGGCGGGCGAACGCCAGGTACTCCGGCTCGATCGCCAGGATCGGGCTGTCGGCCTCGGCGGTGGACGCGCTCATCGCCTGGAGGGCGGTCGGCTCGCCGGACACGACCGCGATGCCGAGCGTGGGGAAGTACATGGCCTCGGCGTCGGCCAGGTCGTCGGCGGCGACGGCCGACTCGGCGTAGTCGGACGCGACGCCCACCTCGCGGATGCCGGCCACGTCGCTCAGCAGCGCCTTCGCCGCCGCCGGGTCGTCGACGGCCTCGTCCTTGAAGATGATGATGTACCGGCCGGTCGTCAGCCCGTCGCCGGCGGCGCCGCCGGGCGGCGGGGCATCCGGCGGGTCGGTGTCGGACTTGTCGCTCTTGGGCTTGTTCTTCGCCATCACTTGCCTCACGGATGTGGGGAAGGAAACCGGGCGACCGCGTCTACGAAACTCCCGACGCACGCCCTACCGGGACTAGGCGACGCCGCGGCGGTGACAGCGCGGGAAAAACCGAAAAAGGCCGCGCTACAGGACCGCATCGGACGCGGCCCGGAGCTCCCGCACGGCCGCCGCGGACTCGGTGGCGGCGAGCGGGTCGAACGTCGGGAGGTTCCCGAACGTCAGCCCCGTCAGGCTCTCGACCCGGGCCAGCGGCACCTGGTAGGTGCGGAACCGGCCGAACACGAACGGCGCCTCGAAGTCGTCCGCCAGGTTCGACTGCGTGAGGACGTAGCCGGTCGCCGACAGCTTCCCGTCCGGCTTCACCATCACGACCACCTTCCAGTAGTCGAGCGGGACGCGGACGCCGCGGTACACGGGGTCGGCCGTGCCGAACACCGGCCCGGTGAAGACCGAGATCTTCAGGTTCCGTTGGTCGGCGTTCGAGAGGACGTGGTCCTCCAGGTCGTTCCACGTCCGCTGGTTCAGGTCGGCGTGCTGCGGGCAGGCGTTCGTGTAAAAGAAGGTGTCGTCGTTCGCCGCCCGGGCGACGGCCGGCGGCCCCCACACCGGGTCGAGGCGGCGGACCATGTGGCCGCGGTCCAGGTTGTTGTTCCGGTACAGCTCGTTGCCGGTCTGGGCGTCGGCCGGGATCCGCGGGTCGAGGAACCAGGCGTCGGACCGCCGCAGGCTCACCGACTGGTTCCCGTCGATGTTCACGGCGGTGAAGTAGCACAGCCGCCGCGACCGGCACATGATCACCGAGAAGTGGGTGTACGCCAGGACGAAGTCGTCCCGCCCCGGGACCGGGACCGCGTCGTCCTCCTGGGCGGCCGACAGGGCCGGCAGCCGCACCCGCCGGCCGGCGCCGAGGAAGTCCGACCGGTACCCCTCGCGGCCGGCGAGGCTCGCCGCCGTCGGCGCCTCGCCGCCGGGCACCTGGACCGTCGGCCGGGAGCCGGGGAGCCGGTCGAGGACGGCCCGGATGACCTCCGCCCGGACGGCGTAGTTCGCGGTGCGGAATCGGCCGCCGAAGTGGAGCCCGACGGCCAGCCCAGTCGCCACCTCGAACACCGCCGACCCGGAGTTCCCGCCGAGGGTCGAGCAGTTGTGCTGGAGCGTGCCCGGGTCGGTCGACGGGATCAGGTACCCGGGGGCGAGCCGCTTCACGTCGTAGATGTCGCGGAAGATGTTCCGCATAGCGTCCTCGCCGTTCCGCGTGTCGTACGCCGGGTACCCGACGGCCGCGACCGGGTCGGCGGTCCGGCTGCCCGCGGCGAGGCGGACGGGCGGCGGCAGGTCGGCGGCACCGCCGAGCTCGAGGACGGCCATGTCCGGCTGGCCCGGCGCGTCCGGGGCGGCGTACAGCACCCGGGTCACGGGCACCTCCCGGGACGTGCCGGTCTGGTACTCCTCCTTGAAGTCGATGCGGGCGGTCATGTCCCCGCCGAGCGGGCTGAGGCGGAAGACGAACCGCTCCCCCTGCCGCCGGGCGAACACGTCGGCAACGTGCCGGTTGGTGACGACGAGCCGGTCGCTGACGACCCACCCGGTGCCGACCCACTCGTAGGTGGTGTGGCCGGTGAGCTCGACCCGGCCGACGGAGCGGAGGCCGGCCTCGAGGGGGGCGCGGTACGGGTCGAGCCGCGACTTCCAGTACTCGAGTTCCGGCTCCTCGAACCGGTCGTCGCGGCCCAGCAGCGACGGCCGGCCGACGAGGAGGACGATCGCCTCGCCGTACTCCTGGGCGGCCTCGTCGGTGAGGGCGCGGCCCTCGGTGACGGCGCGGAAATCGGCGGCGGGGAGGGCGATCTCGTGGGCGTCGAGGACGGGGCGGAGGGTGGTGAGGGTCCTCTTCGACCGCTCGCGGACCTCGGCCATGAGCTCGGCGTCGGCGGCGACGGTGGCGAACGTGCGGGACGGGTGGCTCACGGGGGGTGTCCTCGGGGCAGCGGGTGCGGGTGGGCACCGGGCCGCTACGGGGATCAGGCGACAACTGCGCGCGGGCGGACCGCGGAAGAGTGGAAAATCCGGCGCGACCGGTCCGCCCGGCCGCGGGCCGGGGCTACTCCTCGATCTGCGGGATCGCCAGGAAGTCGGGGTAGAACACGAACGGGAACCGGCGCGGCTCCAGGCCCACGCTCGGCCCGTGGCAGCGCAGGCACGAGCTGTCCGGGTGGAACGTCTCCATCGTCACGTTCCGCACCGGCTCGGTCCGCGGCGGGAGCACATTCTTGAACGCGAGCGGGGCGCCGTTGTCCACAAGGGTCCCGTCCGTCTTCTTCTCCCGGGCCCACTGCACGCCGACGAGCTCGTAGTTGTTCCACGGCGTCGCCACGGGCGGCCGGTGCGCGTCGTTGGCCGCCTTGACGCCGGCGTGGATGACCCCCGTCCGGCCCACCTGGACCGGCGTGGTCGGGAAGTCCTCGTCGGGCTGGATCGTCTTGGGCCTCGGCGTGTTGTCGGCGACGGTGGCGGCCGGGTTGCGGAACGACGCGACCGACGCCCCGGGCGGCGGGACGAGGTTGTCGACGTGCTCGAACGTGGACCACACCCAGCTCTTGCGGCCCTCGATCCGGGCGACGACGTGGAGCCCGACGAGGCCAACGACGCGCTCCTGCGTGACCGGCGGTAGGTCGGCCCGCAGCCGCACGGCGACGTGCGCCTTGGTGTGGTAGTACCGCTTCCGCACCTCCGGGTCGTCCGGCAGCTCCTTCCACGCCGCCTTGACGTTGACCGACCCGACGGCGAAGTCCCCGCCGTTCTCCGGCAGCTTCCTCAGCTCCTCCCGGAGGTACAGCTTCTTGGCGAAGATCGTGTCGTAGGCGGCCCGGTTCACGCGGACCTCGTAGCGGACGATCTTCCCGGCCTGGTCCACGAGCGGCGCCCCGCCCCCGCCGGCGATCAGGACGGCCTGGTTCACCGCGGAGAGCTGGCCGAGAACCTTGACCCGGCCGGCCCCGGGCGCGGCGAGCTCCTGCAACGGGTACTGCTTCCGCCGCAGCTTCCGGTCGAACACCGCGACGGACGGGACCGGGTCGTCCTCGTCCCACGCCTTCGGCGTCCCGTCGTCGGGGTAGAGGTCCTCCTGCGCCTTCCAGGTGGCCCACACAGTCGGCCCGGAGGTGTCCCGGAACGGGTTGGCCGGGTCGGGCGTGCCGCGCGGTCCGGCCGCCCGGGCGGGCCAGTTGACGGCGACGAAGAGTTTCCACGCGAACCGGCTCACGGCCTCGCGGTCGAGGTCTGCGTCCCCGGCTTCGGGCCGGCCCGGCGGGAACTCAACCTGGGTGGGGGGATTCGGGCTGAGCGGCGGGGCGGCGGGCGGGGGGTCGGCGGCGACCGGCGGCTTCGCGGACCCGGCCGCCGCCGCGAGGAGGGACGCGGCGAGAACGACCGGGCGGGACGCCCGCCGGGCCTGGGGGTCACACATGACGACCTCGGGGCTTGGGGGTTCAGGTCCAGACCGGTCGGGCCGTCCGGCCCGACCGGGCGAGGCGACGATTCCGACGCGGGCCGGCCGTCAGCTCGGGGGACAGCCGTTCGGGTCGAAGGTCCCGAGCCCGTCGCAGGCGTCCTTCGTGATTCTGATGCAGAACAGTTCGGTTGTGCCCCCGCGGCGGTAGTAGCACCCGCCGGGCTCGCCGACGGCGTCGCCGGGGGTGGCCTTGACGTGGGCCGTCACCTCCTTAAACCGGGGGGCGAGATCCTCGACCCACCGGTCGAGGTCCCCCTCCTCCACCTGCCCCACGATGCTGTTGAGGATCGCCATCAGCGGCACGATCAGCTTGCGGGCCTTGGTCGTGGCGTCCGGGTTTTGCTTCCCCTCGATGGCACTCAGCTGCCCGCCGAGGCGGGCGATCAGGCCGCTGACGGTACTCGCCTTCAGCGGGGGGACTTCCGAGGCGTCGGGCATGGGTCACTCCGTACGGGAAAGAGGGGTCACACACCGGGTGGTGTTCGGGTCACGGCGGGCCGCCGAGGTCGGCCAGCCGGGCGCGGGCGGCCCGCCAGTCGTCGGGCGTCAGGGCCCGCACGGCCCCGACGGCGTCCAGCCGGGTCCCGGTCACGACCTCGGCCCAGGCGGCGAGCCGCTCGGGCGACCCGG
>JAFKFQ010000021.1:0-6198 GCA_017308215.1 bacterium
ACCGTGTTCGACGGGGCGACCGGCGGGGTCCTGCTCGACCTGGCCCCGTTCGTTCCTGAGGCCGGGGGCGAGGCCCGGGTGGCCCTGGCGTACGTGACGAACGACCGGTACGCCGACGTGGTGGTCGGGTCCGGCCC
Organism: bacterium; assembly: GCA_017308215.1. GTDB lineage: Bacteria > Planctomycetota > Planctomycetia > Gemmatales > Gemmataceae > Urbifossiella. The sequence continues at coordinate 138 of JAFKFQ010000021.1, forward strand.
GGGGCGGCCGGGGGTGGTGCGGGTGTTCGACGGGCAGACCGGGGCGCAGCTGCCCGCCCCGCTCGGGGAGTACACCCCGTTCGGGTCGGGGTTCACCGGCGGGGTGTACGTCGCCGCCTCGAACGACCCGACGTCGGTCACCCCGACCTCGGCCACGGTGGGCGTCGGGGAGACCGTGGCCCTCACCATCACCCCGGCGTTCCTGATGGACCTGGGGTACGGCGGGTTCGCGGACCTGTTCGTCGACTGGGACGGGGGGACCGGGCTGAACTCCTGGACCGGCTCGTCCCCGTGGGTGGCCTACGGGGTGTTCGTCGCCCCCGGGGTGTACACCGTGGACGTGTACACCAGCAGCTTCGTCTTCACGAACCCCGAGATGACCGAGTTCACCAGCGGGGACCACCACGTCTATGTGACCGTCACCGTCGGTACGTCCCCGCCGCCCCCACCCCCGCCGCCGCCCCCGCCGGATCCGCTCCCGGTGGTGACGGTGTATGACGTCACCACCCCCCACCCCGAGCCGGCCACCGTCGACGCGGTGAACGGGTCATTTCTCCTCCACCGGACCGGCCCGACCGACGACCCGCTGACCGTCTCGTTCGCCCTGTCCGGGTCGGCGACCGCGGACGCCGACTACGAGTCCCCCGGCACGGCGGTGACGTTCCCCGCGGGGGCCGACTCGGTCGGGGTCGAGGTGTGGATGCTCCCGGACCACCTGGCCGAGGGGGACGAGACGGTCGTCCTGACCGTCACCTCCGGGACGGGGTACACGCTCGGGAACGTCGCGTCCGGGACGATGACGATCACCGACGTGACGACCGGCCCGATCGCGGGGCGGGCGTGGCTCGACGAAGACGGGGACGGGTACGCGGACGAGGCGGAGGCGGCGGCGGCCGGGGTGGTGGTCACCCTGACCGGCGGGTCGGTCGGGCCGGACGGGGTGCAGGCGCTGACCGACGCCGAGGGCCGGTACGCGTTCACCGACCTCGCGGCGGGGCCGTACACGGTCCGGTTTGATCCGTTGCCGGGGTACGTGGTGGGGACGCCGTCGACCGGGGCGACCGCCGTCACTCTGGAGTTCGGCACCCAGCAGCCGGGCGTCGACGCTGGGATCGTGCTGGCCCCGCCGCCGCCGCCGTCGGGGACGGTGGTCGGGCGGGTGTGGGACGACCTGGACGCGGACGGGGCGTGGGACGAAGGGGAGCCGGGCGTCGGCGGGGTAGCGGTGCGGGCGGTCGACCCCGACACGGGCGACGCGGCAACGGATGTCACCGGCCCCGACGGGCGGTACGTGCTCGCGTTCGCCCCCCCGGGCGAGCTGGCCGCCACCTTCACCCTCCCCCCTTCGTACCCGGGCGGGGCGCGGGTCGTCGGCACGGTGGTCGCGGTGGCGGCCGGGGAGGTGTCCACCGCGGACGTCCCGCTCGCCCCCCCGCCCCCGCCCCCCCCGCCTGCGTTCGCCGGGCTCGTGTGGCGGGACGACGACGGGGACGGGGCGGTGGACCCCGACGAGGCCGGGCTCGGGGGCGTGGTGATCCGGCTGACCGACGGCGGCGGGACGGTCGCGTGGATGGCCACGGGCCCCGACGGCGAGTACTCGTTCGACGCGTCCGGCCTCCCGGCCGGCGACTACCGCGTCGAGGTGGACGTCCCGGAGGGGTACGGCCCCGGTCCCACCGGCGCGGGCCGCGCGAACGCCGCCGACGAGTCCGGGGCCGCGCCCCGGGTGGGGTTCGCCCCGGGCGGGCCGGCACCGGCGCGCGCGTCGGTCGGCCTGGTCCCGGGCGCGGGCTGGAAGGCGTCCGCCGGGCCCGGGGTCATTCGCTTCGAGCCGGTGAGCTACACCACCACCGAGGGCGTCGGCTACGTCCAACTCGCCGTACGGCGGGTGCAGGGCTCGGCCGGGGGGGTGTCGGTCTCGTACGCCACCGCGAACTTGACGGCCACCAGCCTCGCGGACTACACGGCCACCTCGGGGACGCTGTCCTGGGCCAACGGGGAAGAGAACACCGTCCGGTACATCTCCGTTCCCGTCGTCGACGACTCGGCCGCCGAGCCGGCCGAGCAGTTCTTCGTCCATCTTTCGGGGGCGACGGGCGGGGCGGGCATCTCCACTCCCGACGCCGTCGTCACCATCAGCCAGAACGACGGGTATACGTCCCCGCCGACGTCCCCCCCGCCGACCTCTCCCCCGCCACCACCGCCGCCCGCGGTCGTCGGCAACTACGTCTGGCGGGACGGGAACGCGAACGGCAAGCAGGACCCGGGCGAGAAACCCCTGGCGGGGGTGACGGTCCAGCTCCTGACCTCGTGGGGCGATTACGTCACCTCCGCCACGAGCGACGCCAACGGGCTGTACTCGATCAGCTGGGCACCCGGGTTCGGGACCACGTACAAACTGCGGCTCGCACTCCCGACCGGCTACACCGCCGGCCGGAGGGATCTGACCGTCGGGAACACCCTGGACAATGACTTCACGGCCGACGGTGCCGGGTACGTGGCCAGCTACCTCTTCCAACTCGGGGCCGGAGAGTCGAACCCCAACCTGGACGCCGGCCTCGTCCCGCCGCCCACCTACCTGGACAGCTTCCTCTGGTCCGACACCAACACGGACGGGCGCCAGGACTCGGGTGAGGGTGGGGCGGTAGGCCTGGCCGTCGAACTCTGGGACCACGCGGGGAGCTACGTTCGCACCGCAACCCCGTCCCAGACCACCGCCGGGTCGTACCGGATCGACATCACCGCCCTGCCCGAGGGGTACTACCAGCTCCGGACGTCGCTCCCGGCGGGGAAGACGATCACCACCCCCGACCGGGTGTCGGTGCCTCCGGCCGGCACGGACGATCAGGTTGACAGCGACCTGATCGGCCACCGGGGCGGTACCGCCTGGACGAATTACTTCTACGTCGACCCGACCGCCAACCTCGCCACCGTCGACGGCGGCTTCGTCCCCGCACCGGCCTCCTCTCAGGGCGGGCGTGTGTGGGAGGATTCCAACGGCGACGGGAAGCAGGACGCGGCCGAGATCGCGAGCGGGAAGTTCGACGGCCTCACCGTCTCACTCGTCCGGGGCGGGGAGGTGGTCCGCACGACCACCACCTCGGGCGGCGGGTTGTACTCGTTCACGACGAATGACCTCGACGGCGGGGACTACACGGTCCGGGTCGCCGTCCCGCTGGGGTATCGGCGGTCGCCGTACCAAAGCCCGAGTGCCACCGCAACCACGGACAGCGACTTCCCGTACGACTCGTACAACACCGCCCCCGGCCAGTCGGGTATCGCCTGGGCCGACGTGCGGATCACCCCGGGGGTGTCCGGCCCGACCCTCGACGCGGGGTTCCGGCCGATCCCGCGCGTCGGCAACCTGGTGTGGAAGGACGGCCTCGGCGGGGTCCGCGTGGGACTCCTCTACCCGAGCGGCTACGTCGCGTGGACGACCACCGCGGCCGACGGGACGTACGTGTTCGACAACTCCCCGGGCGCCCTCGCCACGGGCACGTACCGCGTCCGGGTCGTAGTCCCGGCCGGGTACGCGATGACGCTGGCGGACCAGACCGCGGACGACCTGGACAGTGACCTGACCTCGGCGACACAGGCCTACGCCACGACGGGCGAGTTCACGATCACCTCCGGTGTCACGAACCTGGACGTGGACGCCGGCCTCCGCCCGGCCCCGGCGGCGGCCGTGGCCGGGCGGCTGTGGCGGGACGACGACGGGGACGGCGTCCAGGACCCGGCCGCCCCCGGGGTGCCGGCCGAGCCCGGCCTGGAGGGGCGCACCGTCGAACTGCTGAACGAGGTGGGGGGGGTCGCCGCGACGGCGACGACCTCGTCGGTCGGCGCCTACTCGTTCCCGATGGAGACCCTTGCCGGCGGGCGGTACCTCGTCCGCTTTACGCTCCCGGCGGGACGGGTGCCGTCCCCGCCGAACCAGACGACGGACGATGCCGACAGCGACGTCTTCGCGGCCACCGGGAGTTGGGCCGAGACCGCGCTGTTCGACTACACCCCGGGGGGCGGCGGCGCCGCCCACGTCGACGCCGGGGCGATGTCCTCGCCCGGCAAGATCGGCGACCTGATCTGGGGGGAGCGGAACGGCAACGGCGTTCAGGACGTCGGCGAGGCGGGGTACCCGGGGTTGCTCATCAAGCTCCTCAGGAACGGGACCCTCGTCGACACGGCCACGACGGACGTCTACGGCCGGTACGAGTTCCCGACCACGGGCCTCGAGAACGGGTCCGGCTACACGGTGGAGTTCGCCATCCCGCTGAACTACGTGGTGGGAGGCGCCTTCACCCGCGTGTCGCCCGAGCTGAGGGTGGCGCGGGCGACCCTGCCGTCCATCACGTCAGGGGCGTCCTACCTGACCGTCGACGGCACCCTGGCTCTCGACCCGACCTACCCCGACACGCGCGCCCCGACGCGCGTGGCGATCACCGCGTTCGCCACCGACACCGGGTACTCGGCGTCCGACCGCCTCACCGCGGCCACGTCGCTCACCCTCGCGGGGACGGCCCCGGCCAACGCGCTGGTGACGATCGAGTCCCCGACCGGCCCGCAGGCGAGGGCCTCCGCGTTCGGCGTCTGGTCGATCACCCTCCCGGCCGTGGGCGAGGGCGTTCTCGACCTCGTCGCCTTCAGCGGGACGACGACGTCGCCGCCGTTCCGGGTCACGGTCGACCGGACCCCGCCCACGCTCGAAGTCTTGGCCCCGGCCGCACTGCCCGACCGGGTGTCGCCGATCCAGGTGGCCGTCAGGGAGCCGACGCCGGGCCAGTTGCCCCCGGCGGCCGTGGCGACGCTCGACGTCGACCTGAACAACGACGGCGACTTCGACGACACGCGGGAGGTCGGGTACGCGACCGCCCCGGTGGCGGCCGGGCAGGCGGTGTTCACCGCCTACCGCGCGCTGCCCGCCGGCGCGACCGTCCGGCTCCGGGCGCAGACGGTCGACGCGGCGGGGAACACCGGCACCAGCCCGGTGGCGACGGTGCGGACGCCGGCCGAGGTGTTCGCCACCACCGACCGGACGCCCGGCCAGCGGTCGCCGTACGGCGGGTGGGGGGCCGACCCGACCGACGCGCTGCTGTCCGCGGGCGTCGTCCTGACCTCCCGGGACCTGGGCCTGTCCGGGGCCGAGTGCGGGTGCCAGGTGCCCGCCCTCGGGTACGACTCGTCGACGGCCGACCCCGCGCCCGTCGCCCGGATGACCGTCCGCGGGGCGCCCAACGCCCCCGCCCCGCTCTCGGTCACCATCACCCTCGTGTGGGACGGCGTGACCCAGTCCGCCGTCACCTACCCCGGCTCCGGGCTGGCCATCGGGTCCGAGTGGGTGTTCGCGGCGGCCGCGCCGGCCGGGCAGGGCACCGGGCGGCACACCTACACGCTGACCGCCGCCGTCGACTACCCCGGGGCGTACCCGGACGGCACCGCCCAGGTGTCCGGGGCGACGTACGTGGTGAGCCGGGCGGCGAGCCCGTTCGGGGCCGGGTGGGAGTTCACCAACACCGACCGGCTGTACCCGGTCGCCGCGTCCGGCGGGTACCCGGCCGGCGTGCTCCTGGCCTACGGCGCCGGCGGGTGGGCGTTCTTCGAGGCGACCGGGGGCGGGTTCGCGAGCCCCCGGGGGGACGCCGGCACCCTGACCGCCCTGGCCGGGGGCGGGTACCGGTACACCTCCCCGGACGGCCGGAGCCGGACGTTCGACGCGGCCGGGCGGATGACCCGGTGGGCGTCGGCCGACGGGGCCGAGACGTTCCAGTACGCCTACGACGCGGGCGGCAAGCTCGCCACCATGACCCTGCCCGGCGGGCGGGTCGCCACGTTCGCGTACTCCGGCGGGCTGCTCCGCACGATCGCCGTCCCGGGCGGGGGCGTGTTCACGCTGACCCACACCGGCTCGAACCTGACCCAGTTGATGGACCCGGCCTCGGGATTCCAGGGCTTCGCCTACTCCGGCGCCCGGCTGACGCAGGTGACCCGGGGGGCGACCGCCCGGGGCTACGGGTACGGCGCCGACGGGCTGGCCGCGGAGGTCTGGACCGGGACGGACGCGAGGCGC
>JAFKFQ010000021.1:6223-7814 GCA_017308215.1 bacterium
CGGCGGCCAACGGCCCCCCGCGGGGGGTGCTGGCCGCGGGGGGGGGCGGGGGGCGGGTCGAGGCCCTGTTCGACGCCGCCGGCCGCGCGGTCGAGCGGATCGCCGGGGACGGCGGGGTGTGGCGGACCGACCGCGACCCCGAGACCGGGTGGGCGATGGTCGAGGTCGACCCGCTCGGGAACGCCACGACGTACACCCGGGACGAGCTCGGGTTCGTCACCCGGACCGAGTTCCCCGACGGCGGGGTCGCGACGTTCGCGTACCAGACCGCGTTCCACGCCCTGACCGCGGCCACCGACCCGCTCGGCCGCACGACCACGTACGCGTACACGGCCGAGGGCCGGCTCCGGGCGGTCACCGACCCGCTCGACCACACCACGACGCTCACCTGGTCGTCGGCGGGGCTGCTGGAGTCGGTCACCGACCCGCTCGGGCGGGCCGTCACGTCCGTGTACGACGCTTACCGGCGGCTGGTCGGCACGCTCCGGGGCGGCGCCCCGACGGGGACGCTCCTGTACGACGCGGCCGGGCACGCCGCCGGGGTGACCGACCCGCTCGGGCGGACCACGACGGTCGTGAACGACGCCCTCGGGCGGGTGACCCGCACCGTCACCCCGGACGGGGGGACGACCACCCAGGTGTACGACGAGGCCGGGCTCCTGGCCGGGGTCATCGACCCGGCCGGGACCCGCACCAGTTACCTGTACGACGCGGCCGGGCGCCTGGTCACGGAGGTCGACGCGGTCGGCACGGCGCTGGAGCGGCGGACCACCTGGACGTACGACGCCGCCGGGCGGCTGACCCGGGTCGCCGACCCGCTGAACCGCACGACCACGTACGCGTTCGACGGGGCCGGGCGGGTGGCGGCGGTCACGGACGCGCTGGGGAACCAGACCCGGACGGCGTACGACGCGGCCGGGCGGGTGAAGACGGTGACCGACCCGCGGGGGAAGGTGACGGCCTACGAGTACGACGCGGCGGGCCGGGTCCGGGTCGTCGTCGCCCCGGACGGGGCCCGCACCACGACCCAGTACGACCCGGCCGGGAACGCGGTGGCGGTGACCGACCCGCTCGGGAAGGTCACCACCACCGGGTACGACGAGCTCGGCCGGGCGGTTTCGACCACCGACCCGCTGGGGCACACGAGCACGGTCGTGTTCGATGCGGCCGGGCGGGTGGAGGCGGTCGTCGACCCGCGCGGCAACCGGGCGACCTACCTCTACGACGCCCGGGACCGGGTGTCCGTCACGGTCGACGCGGCCCTGGGGCGGACCACGGCCGGGTACGACGCCGCCGGCCGGCTGGCGACCGTGACCGACCCGCTCAACCGGGTGACCACCTACCTGTACGACCCGGCCGGTCGGCCGGAGGGGACCGTCGACCCGCTCGGGCACCGGACGACCGTGCTCTACGACGCGGCCGGCCGGGTCGAGGTCGTGATCGACCCGCTCCTGCACCGGTCGACCACCGTGTACGACGCGCTCGGGCGGGTCGTGGCCGCGGTCGACCCGCTCGGCAACCGGACCACCGCCGTGTACGACGCCGCCGACCAGGTGGTCGTGACGGTCGACCCGCTGGGGCACCGGACGAC
>JAFKFQ010000022.1 GCA_017308215.1 bacterium
CGCGTTCGCCGACTACGCGAGCGAGTGGGTGACCCCGCAGTTCCGCGCCATCACCGGGTACACGTGGGAGGAGGTCCGCGAGCTCGGCGGGTGGCTGCGCGTCATCCACCCGGACGACCGCGCCGCGCTGGTGCCGTTCGCCGACCGGCTCCTGGCCGGCTCGCCGGCGGAGGCCGAGTACCGCATCCGCACCAAGGGCGGCGAGGTCCGCCGGCTGCGCGACTGCTGCCACCCGGTCCGCGACGCGGCCACGGGCCGGGTCGCCCGCCTCTACGGGGCCGTCCAGGACGTGACCGAGCGCCGCCGGCTGGAGGACCAGCTCCGGCAGGCGCAGAAGATGGAGGCGATCGGCCAGCTCGCCGGCGGGGTGGCGCACGACTTCAACAACCTCCTCACAGTCATCAACGGGTACACCGACCTCATCCTGACCGACACGCCCGAGGCCGACCCCCGGCACACCCCGCTGGCGGCCGTCCGGGCGGCCGGGGACCGGGCCGCCGCGCTGACCGGGCAGTTGCTCGCGTTCAGCCGGAAGACCATCGTCGCCCCGAAGGTGCTCGACCTGAACGACGTGGTGGACTCGGCCGGGCGGATGCTCCGCCGCCTGATCGGCGAGCACATCGTCCTGACGACCTCCCTCGCGCCCCACCTGGACCCGGTGCGGGCCGACCCCGGCCTGATCGAGCAGGTCATCATGAACCTGGCGGTGAACGCCCGCGACGCGATGCCGACCGGCGGCCGGCTGACCATCGAGACCGCGAACCTCGTGCTGCGGGCGGGCGACGGCCACTACCCCGGGCTGGGCGCCGGGCGGTACGTCCGGCTGTGCGTGTCGGACACCGGGCACGGGATGACCGAGGAGGTGAAGGCCCGGATCTTCGAGCCGTTCTTCACCACGAAGGGGCCGGGCGAGGGGACCGGGCTCGGCCTCGCCACCGTGTACGGGATCGTCATGTCGGTCGGCGGGTACGTCGGCGCGTACAGCGAGGTGGGGGTCGGGACGACGTTCAAGGTGCTGCTCCCCGCCGCGCCGCCGGCGACGCCCCCCGGCCCGCCGGAGGCGCCCGCGCTCGCCCCGCGCGGGACCGAGACGGTGCTGCTCGTGGAGGACGAGGACGCGGTCCGCCGGCTCGCCCAGATCGCACTGGCGGTGCAGGGGTACACGGTGCTGGAGGCGCCGACGGCGGCGGACGCGGCCCGCCTGGCGGAGGCGCACCCGGGGCCGGTCCACCTGCTGCTGACGGACGTGGTGATGCCCGAGATGGGCGGGCGGGCGGTGGCCGACGCGGTCCGCGCCCGGCGGCCCGGGGTGAAGGTGCTGTACATGAGCGGGTACACGGACGACGCCGTGGTCCGCCACGGGGTGCTCGCGGCGACGGACGCCTTCCTCCAGAAGCCGTTCACCCCGCTCAGCCTGGCCCGGAAGGTGCGCGACGTACTGGACCATTGACGGCCCGGCCGACTGACCCGCGACGCCGGAACCCGGCACCGGGCGGGCGACGTCTTGGTAGTCATAAAGAGTCACTTTTTTCGTGGGGTTCGATCCGCGTGTCGCCCGCGGCCGGCTCGCGGACGTCCGGCGTGCCCGGACCGTCCCGCACCCCACAGGCTGTCGCCGGCGGTTGCCTGCCCGCGGCGGGCCAGCCCTCATCATGCCGCGTAACTGCCGGCTCGACCGGAACCTCCGCACGCCCCGGACGGATTTGAGGTGGTGGGACACGGGGCGGGTTTTCACCCCACTCTTCTCGTTCCCCCACAGAGTGGGGGAGCGAGGAGACCGCTGGCGGAGACCGGGGCGAACGGCCGGCGTGAGCCGGCTGGTCGTTGGTACGGGGGCGTGAGCGGTACGCCGATCAGGCCACGAGCCGCGACCGACAGGGAGCGGCCGGCGTACCCGGTCCTCGGCCACCGCGGCCGGGTGCCGCCACGCGTCGAGCGGTCGCACGACCGGCCGGGGGATGAGTCCGTCGGGGGCGCACTCGGCTTCGGCCGGCCGGAGACCGCCGGGTCGTTACGGCCGGCACCCGGCCGACGGAGGTGCCGGGAATAGTGCTGGCGTGGGTGCTTTCCTTAGTGTATTGTCTCGTTGAGATCGACGGCCGCCACTTCCCCTTCGACTCGACCGGCGGCCGGGCTTCGTCTGCGTCCCGTCCACATCTTCCCGCGAGGTGCCCCATGCCTCTCCCCCGCAGGAGCGGGTCGGCGTTCACGCTGATCGAGCTGTTGGTCGTCATCGCCATCATCGCCATCCTGATCGGCCTGCTGCTGCCGGCCGTGCAGAAGGTCCGCGAGGCGGCCGCCCGCAGCCAGTGCCAGAACAACCTCAAGCAGTTGGCGATCGCGGTCCACTCCTACCACGACGTCAACAACTTCTTCCCGCCCGTGCGGATCGCCGGCGGCGACGGGTGGGCCACGTGGTGCGTGCTCGTCCTGCCGTACATCGAGCAGCAGAACATTTACAACCTGTGGGACGTCCGGCTCAAGTACGCGGCCCAGTCGCAGGCCGCCCAACAGGCCCAGGTCAAGACCTTCTACTGCCCCAGCCGGCGCGGGCCGGGCGGGCTGAGCACGGCCGAGACGTTCGACTCGGCCGACAACGCCACCCCGCCGCCGTGGGACTCCAGCGGCAGTCAGTACCGGTTTTCGGCGACCAACAACCCGGCCGGGTCGCTGACCGACTACGCGGCGAACGTCGGGGACTTCCGCGGGACGGCCAACAACACGGGCGGGGCGTGGTTCAACAACACGTCCAACGGGGTGCTGATCATCGGCCAGGTGACGAGCACCCCGGCCCAGGGGAGCGGGACGAACGCCACCCCCATCCCGACGTTCCGGGGGTACGTGACGATGGCCGGGGTGAGCGACGGGACGAGCAACACGTTCCTGGTCGGCGAGAAGCACGTCCCGCAGGGGGCGTTCGGCCGGCTCAAGGCCGGCGACGGGCCGGCGTTCAGCGGGGCGTGGACGAGCTACTGCGGCCGGATCGCCGGGATCGAAGACCCGCTCGCCCAGGGGCCGACCGACCTGCTCCGGAGCACCAGCGGCGACGCCTTCTGGGCGCGGAAGTTCGGGAGCTGGCACACCGGCGTCTGCCAGTTCGCGTTCACCGACGGGAGCGTCCGGGCGGTCCGCAACTCGACCGACACCACGACGCTCCGCTGGCTGTCCGGCCGGGCCGACGGCAACGTCGCCTCCCTCGGCAACTGATACCGAATCGGGTGAACTCCTTGCCGTCGGAGCCCGCGTTACCGTTCAACACGAGTCCAGTCGTATCGAGTCCGGCGGCGGCGGGTTTTCAGGCCGAAGGCCTGGGAGCCCTCAGCCCAGGGCAAGGGCCGAAGGCCCGCCGCCCTGGGAACGGGGTCGGACGTGCCGTGCAGGCTGAAGGCCTGCGAGGCGGCTCGCAGGCCTTCAGCCTGCGGGGTGATTCGCGCCGCGAACCCAGGGCGTTGCCCTGGGCGGAGGGCTCCCAGCCCTTCGGGCTGAAAACCCGCCGCCGCCGGAC
>JAFKFQ010000403.1 GCA_017308215.1 bacterium
CGCCGCCGGGCGTGGAGGCGTTCTCGCGGAGCATCGTGCCGAGCTCGGCCGCGTCCCCGCTCGCGGCGGCGACGATCGCGCGCAGGCTGAGCGACGACCGGTCGGTCGGCAGCGCCTCGACGAGCCGCCGGGCGCCCGCCGCGTCGCCGCCGCGGACCCGCGCCCGCACCTCGCGGTCGAGCGCCACCTGTCGCGACGGGTCGTCCCGGTCGGTCGCGCCGCGGCGGTACTTGTTGAACAGTGGCACGGCTTGCTCGTACTCACCCTTCAGGTAGTGGGCCTCGCCGCGGAAGAATCCCACCGCCCGGTCCTCGGGCTCGGCCCGGGCGTGGGTGTCGGCCAGCTCGGCGAGCCCGTCGGCGTCCTTGTCACCGACGTGGAGCCACGCCAGCTGGCGGAACGTCTTGTCGGCCGGGCCGACCTCGGCGAGGGCGGTCAGCCCCTTCTTCGCCCGGTGGAGGGTGAAGACCCGGCGGGAGCGGAATCGGTCGCGGTCGTAGTCGGTCACCGTGCCGTCCCACTTCGCCAGCGCCGCGTCGCCGTCGGCGAACGCCTTCGCCGCCTCGTCGAACCGCCCGGCGGCCTCGTGCCCGGCGGCCTCGTAGAACCACGTCCACGGGTCGCCCGGCGCCTGCTCCCGGCGAGCGGCGACCAGGGCGGCGAGCGCCTTCTGGTCGCGGTCCCGCGGCCCGGCTTCGGGTTCCGCGTCGAAGCCGCGGTCCTCCAGGTCTTCGGCCAGGATGCGGAACGCCGAGCCGGCGTGGGCCGCGGGCACGGCGCCGAGCGCCTCGACGGCCCGGTCGGCGTCGAGCATGGCGAACAGATAGGCGACGAGGACCGGCGGCCGCATGGGGCCGGGCGGGGCGTCGCCCAGGCGCCGGCGGAGGAGGACCGCGGCGTCGGCGTAATTCCCGTCCTTGACGAGGGTGCGGAGCTCCTCCTCGGCCACCCGCGGGTCGTCCGGGCGGGCCTTTCGCAGCCCGGCCAGCAGTGCTGCCAGCCCCTCTGCGTCGCCGTCGTCGCGGGCGTCGAGGGTGAGCTCGTCGTAGGTGCGGACCGGGTCGCGGGTCTTTGCCAGCCGCGCGCCGAGCTCGGCCTTGCGGTCGGCGGCGAGCACCCGGCGGAGGCCGTGCAGGGCGTCGAGGGTGTCCGGGCCTTCGTCCAGCGCCCGGCGGTACTCGGCGGCGGCCTCGTCCGTGCGGTTCAGTCCCTCCAGCGCGAACCCCGTCTGGGCGAGCACGTTCGGGTCCGGGCCGAGTTCGGCCGTGTACGAGCGGGCCTGCTCGAGCGCCTCGTCGTACCGCCCGGCCACATTCAGTGCGGTGGCGCGGAGGCACTTCGACGCCGGCGTCCCCGGCCACAGCCGGTCGGTGTCGTCGAGCCGCGCGAGGGCGGCGGCGTGGTCGCCGCGGACGAGCGCGAGTCCGGCCTCGGCCATCTCGCGGAACGCCGCGACGGGGGGCGGTAGGCGCTGCCCGCGCGCCCGGCCGAGTGCCTCGTCGGCGGCGTCCTCGTCGCGGCGGAGGACGGCGACCAGGGCCTCGCGGACCGCGGCCGCGGCCTCCTGGACGCGCGCGACGCCCGCCGGCCCCTCGGCCAGAAGTTCGGGCGACATTGCCGCCGCCCCGATCTGCGTAACCCGGCTGCCGAGGTCAAGGTCTTCGAGGTCGTAGACCTTCCACCCGCCACCCGGCGCGGCGATCAGCCACCAGCGCATCTTCGAGTCGATCACCTCCCCGTCGATCTCGTGCGTGTGGGTGGCGATGACGACCGCCTCGCGCCGCCCGTCGGCCCAGCGCACCGCCCGCACCCGCGACGCCGACCAGCGCATCAGCTCGTTGGCGACGAGCGTGCGGCCGAGCCCCTCCTCGATCCCGCGGGCGAGCGCGGGCCGGTCGCGCTCGGTCGGCCGGACGCCGAGCTTCTCGAACGCCCCGAACCGGACCAGCTCGGTCGCCATCCGGTCGGCGTCGAAGTGCCCGCGCACGGCGGCGACGTCGCCGCGGTCGAGCGCCTCGCCGAGGGCAGCGAACAGTCGGCCGAACTGCTCGGCCTCGGCGGGCGTGGGCGGGACGGGCGAAGTGAACGCGACCCGGGCCTCCTCCCGGTCGGCCGCCCGCTCGGTCCGGATCTGCTCGTCGGTCGCCGGCCGGTTCCGGTTCAGCAGTTTGCCGACCCCGCGGACGCCGACCAGCAGGACCATGCCGGCGAAGACCACGCCGGCGACGATCAGGAATCGCTTCATGTCTCGGAACCCGGGCCACGAGGGACCAACCAATTCGACCGAAACCCGGAGTACCGGTCAACCGAAATGTCGGACCGGGGTCAGCCGGTCCGGGCGGGGAGGCGGATGGTGAACTTCGTGCCGCGGCCCGGCTCGCTCTGCACCTCGATGGTGCCGCCGTGGGCGACGACCACCTGGCGGGCCGTGGGCAGGCCGAGGCCGGTCCCGTTCCGCTTCGTCGTGTGGAACGGTCGGAACAGGTTCGCCAGCACGTCCGCCGTCATCCCGCAGCCGGTGTCGATCACGTCGAGGCAAACGGTGTGGGTGCGGGTGTGAGTGGAAGGCTCGGATGCCGCGGGTGCCGGGCTTTCACTCGCACTCACACCCACGCTCTCCTCGGTCCGGCCGATGAGCGTCAGCGTGCCGCCGTCGGGCATCGCCTGCTCGGCGTTCAGCAACAGGTTCAGCAGCGCCTGCTCGAACTGGTCGCGGTCGAGGTCCACCGGCGGCAGGTCCGTGGCAGGGTACCAGACGAGGTCGATCCCCTTCTGGCGGGCGGTGGGCGTGAGGAAGTCGATGAGGCGCGTGACCACCTCGGCGAGGTCGGTCGGGCGGCGGTTGAGGACTTGCGCGCGGGCGAAGCGGAGGAAGTCGTTGGCGAGGTCGGCGAGCTTCTGGCACTCGCCGTGGAGTTTGTTGACGCGCTCCAGCGCCTTCCGCTCGCGCGGCGACGCGGGCGCCTCGAAGTCCTCGGCGAGCAGTTGCAGGTTCAGCGACAGCGTGCCGAGGCGGTTCTTGATGTCGTGGATGAACCCGCCGGCGAGCGCGGCCAGTTCGTCGGGGGCTGGGGTCACTCGGCGGCCCTCCGGCGGCGAGGGGTAGTGTATCCGCCGGCGTTGTCCGGGTCGGGCGGCGGCGTCCGTTTCTTCCGGTAAAGCCCTCGCGCCGTCCGGTATACTAATCATCGTTCCCCCACTCGGTCGGACTCGCGATGCCCACCGCCGACGACCAGGGTGCCACGCGCACCGCCCTCCACCCCCTCGCCCCCTCCACGGACCACGGCTCGGGTGGTGACTCGGCCACCGGGGCCGGCGCGCGCCTGCCGGGGGCCACACGGATCGGCGACTACGAGATCATCGCCGAGCTCGGCGAGGGTGGGATGGGCCGGGTCTACCGGGCACTCGACCTGAAGCTCCCGCGGACGGTGGCGGTCAAGGTGCTGCGGGTGCCGGACGAGTTCGAGGCGAGCCGGTTCCGCGGCGAGGCCGAGATCACCGCCCAGCTCGACCACCCGAACATCACCCGCATCTACGAGATCGGGACGGCCGACGACCGCCCGTACCTGGTGCTGGAGTTCGCCGAGGGCGGGAGCCTGGACAAGGAGTTGCGCGACAAGGTGCTGGAGCCGCGGCGGGCGGCCGAGCAGACCGAGGTGCTCGCCCGGGCTGTTCACTACGCCCACGAGCGCGGCGTCGTCCACCGCGACCTGAAGCCGGCGAACGTGCTGCGGGCGAAGGACGGGACGCTGAAGCTGACCGACTTCGGCCTCGCCAAGCAGTACGAGGTGACGTCCGGGCTGACCCCGAGCGGGGCGGTGATGGGGACGCCGAGCTACATGGCGCCGGAGCAGGCGGCCGGGGACGTGAGGGCGGTCGGCCCGGCAGCGGACGTGTACGGGCTCGGGGCGATCCTGTACGAGATGCTGACCGGCCGTCCGCCGTTCCGCGGGGTGAACATGGTGGCGACGCTGGAGCAGGTGCGGTGGGCCGACCCCGCCCCGCCCAGCCGCCTCGTCCCGCGCCTGCCCCGCGACCTCGGGACGATCTGCCTGAAGTGCCTGGCGAAGGCGCCGGCCCGCCGCTACGCCACCGCCGGGGCGCTGGCCGACGACCTGCGGCGGTGGCTGAACGGCGAGACGATCGCCGCCCGCCCGGCCCCGTCGTGGGAGCGGGCGTGGCGGAACGTCCGCCGCCGCCCGTGGGAGACCGCCGCCGTCGCCGCCGGGGTGCTCGTGGTCGTCCTCGTCGCCGCCGGGCTGGTGGTCGACGGTCAGCGGCAGCGGGAGGCGGCGGACGAGCACCGGCGGCAGGTCGAGCGCGACCGGGCGGCGGACGAGTTCCGCAAGGCCGAGGCCGCCCACGCCGCACGCCTGCGGAAGGAGCAGGACGACAACGCCCGCCGCCTCCAGGAGCGCGGGGCGAAGTCGCGGCTCGCGCTCGACGCCATCCGCGCCCACATGACGACCGGCGAGCTCAAAACCACCCCCGGCCTGCACGACCTGCACGGGGTACTGGCGGAGTACTACAAGCAGCACATCGACGAGGCGCTCGCCGACCCGAACCCGGACCACGCCGCCCTCGCCCGGCTCGCGTTCGAGGTCGGCGAGCTGGCGTTCAAGAGCGGGCGCCTCGACGCCGCCGAGCAGCTCTACCGACAGGCGCGGGCCGGGTTCGCCGGACTGGCCGCCGCCGACCCGACGGCCCGCCCGCGCCTGGGCGAGGCGGTGGTGCGCGTCGCCCGGGTGCTGTACGAGCAGAATCGCGACGCCGAGGCGCGGGACGCGTGCGCCGAGGCGGAGAAGCTCTGGACGGAACTGGAGGCGGCCGGTGCCGACCGCCGCGCCCGCGACGAGGCGGCGCTGCAACTCGCCGAGGTCGAACACCTGCGCGGGGAGCTCCACCGCCGGCGGTCCGACACCCCGGCCGCCCGCGACGCCTTCACCCGGGCGATCGAGTACCGGAAGCGGGTCGCGGCCGACTTCGACGCGCTCACCCCCGCCCAGCTCAAGGCCGCCGCCCCGGCCGACCGGGCGTGGGCGGTGCGCTGCCTGCGCGAGCTCGGCCGGGGGTACGGGTTCCGCGGCGACGAGTACCTCAGCCTCGGCGAGGTGCCCGACGCCGACCGCGACTACTGGGACTCGCACAAGGTCCGGGAGAAGGTGTTCGAGGCGCTGGACGACGCCCGCACCCCGGCCGAGCGGGCGGAGTTGGAGGTCGCCCGGTTCCAGCTCGGCCGGAGCTGGATGAACCTCGCCGCCGTCCAGACGCGGCACCGGGCGTTCACCACCGCCAGCCAGTACGCGAAGGAGGCGCTGAAGCTGCGCGAGGAGCTGGTGAAGGCGAGCCCGAACAACGCCGAGTACCGGATCGACCTCGTCACCAACCTGACCAAGCTCGGGGAGCTGACGCTGCGCGAGCGGCGCGGGGAGGCGAAGGATCGAAGGGCGGCGCTCGACCACCTCACCCGGGCGGCCGAAGGGACGATCGTGGAGAAGTCGGACGGGGTGTTCCGGGGCCGCGAGGCGCTGGCCGACGCCCGCGCCGTCCGGGCCGAGTTGCTGGCGGACTCGGACGCCGCCCCGGCGCGGGCGGCCGCGGCGGCGGACCTGCGGGCGGTGGTGGAATTCCTGGACGACGCCCAGAAGCGCTACCCCGAGCACCTCGGTTACCGGTTCCGCCGGGTCACGATGAACGCCCTGGCGGCCGACCTCGCCGGGGCACCGCCGCCCGACCCGCGGTGGGCGGCGGTGCTGGACGGGTTGCGCCAGCTACTCGCCGGCGGGCAGTTCCGGGACGAGCACCCGGACGACCTCCGGGCGCGGCCCTGCTTCAAGCCGATCCGGGACGACGAACGGTTCCGGGCGCTGGTCGCCGGCGGCCGGCCGTGAGCCCGCGGTCACCTGTCAGAACGACAGCGCCATCCCCTTGAGGCGGCTCACCGTCTCGGCCATCAGCCGGTCCTCCTCGGCCTCGTCCTTGGCGATGTACGTCACCGAGAAGCGGAGGAACGCGCCGGCGTCGTCCCACGGGACGCAGCACACGCTCTGCTCGTGGATCAGGTACTGGCTCGCCTCCTCGGCGGTGGCGAACGTGCGGCCGGCGGCGCCCTTCGGGGCGCGGGTGTAGAGGAAGTACGTCCCGCCCGGCATGGCGCAGTCGAACCCGACCTGCTTCAGCGCGGCGACGAGCTTCGTCAACCGCCGCTCGTACTTCGCCTTCACCGCGACGGGGATCGCCGGGTCGCGGAGCGCGGCGGCGGCGGCGTGCTGGATCGCCATGAACTGCCCGCTGTCGGAGTTGTCCTTCACGTCGGCGTAGGCCTGCACGATCTTCGGGTGCCCGGCGACGAACCCGAGCCGCCAGCCGATCATGTTGAACCCCTTCGACATCGAGTGCACCTCGACGCCGACCTCCTTCGCGCCGTCGACCTGGAGGAAGCTGAGCGGCGCCCCCTGGTAGCTGAGGAGGATGTGTGCAGCGTCCTGCACGACGACGACCTGGTTCTTGTGCGCGAAGTCGATGACGCGCTTGTAGAAGTCCGTCGTGGCGACGGCGCCGGTCGGGCTGTTCGGGTAGTTGATGACGAGGAGCTTCGCCCGCTTCCGCGTCTCGGCGGGGATGCCGTCGAGGTCCGGGTAGAAGCCGTTCTCGGTCTTGAGGGGCAGGCGCACCACCTCGCCGCCGAGGTACCGCGTCCACGTCCCGGCGACCGGGTAGCCGGGGACGGTCATGAGCGTCACGTCGCCGGGGTTGATGAAGCACGCCGGGAGCATGGCGTAGGCCGGCTTCGACCCGATGCAGTGACACACCTCCGTCACCGGGTCGAGCGTGACGCCGAACTGCCGCTTCATGAACTCGGCGGCGGCGTCCTTGTAGGCCTGGATGCCGTTGTCGGCGTACCCGCGGTTCTCGACCTTGTTCGCCTCCTTCGCCAGCGCCGCGCGCACGTTCTCCGGCGCCATGTCGTCGTTCTCGCCGATGCCGAAGTCGAGCAGCTGCCGCTCCGGGTGCTCGGCGAGCGCCTTCCGCTTGGCCCGCTTGATCTTCTCGAACTTGTAGATCTCGGTGCCCTTGCCGTAGCTCGCACCGCCGATCCGGTCGGCGAACAGGGACTGGAACCAGGGGTCGGCGGACATGCCGGCAGCTCCGCGGGTCGGGAGAACGTATCGCTCTGTTGTACGACGGCGAAACGACGCAGCCCACGGGTGGGCGTCCCGTGGGCTGCGCAGGGAGCTGCCAGCGGTTAGACGAGCCGTAGGGCTAGTTTGTGCTCGGTCGGGTCACCTTCGGCCGTCCAGGTGAAGTCGTACGTCCCGGCCGAGAGCCCCTTCGTGCTCAGGTTGAAGATGTACCCGCCGAGGCCCGCGTCGTACCGGAACAGGTTTCCCGGGTTCGCATTACCGGTGTCCTCCAGGTGGACCACGGTCCGCGACCCGTCGGCGTTCGCCCGCTCTAGCCGAATTGCGGCGACGGTCACCCATGCGGACGAGACGTTGGAGCCGTTCGCATCGACGAGTAGGAGCTTGATCGGGATGGCGCGGCCGGCTTTGAAAGCCTTACTCAGGTCGGTCAGCGTTCGGGCCTCGTAGAAGATCGTGATGTACGTGGTCGCCGAGCTGGGGGTGTAATGGTCGTTCCCCGGGAACGAGCCAGTGGCCCGGTAGTACCCCGGCTCGACCGGCGGGTCCGACCCTCCGGTACCGGTCGGAACCCAGTTCCCGTCTTCGTCGCGGTACTCGTAGGTGAACGTCGGGGTGCCGATCCCCTCGCCGTCCGGGCCCGTGACCGAGCCGGTGGCGGGGTGCGCCTGCCCGTCGTAGACGAAACTCCCGCCGGTAGCCGCGACCGTCGAGACGGCTCGTAACGGGATGGCGACCGCCCGGGAGAATTCGGACGTATCACCGGTCGCCAGGTTGGTCGCCGTGGCAGTGACGTATTGATCACCGGCGCCCGGCGCTAGCAGAGTGGCTGGGATCGATGCGACTCCGCTCTCGTCGGTCGTGACTTGGATCGCGCCTAAGTACCGCTCCCCCTCTCCATACAGGAACCCGTCTGGACCGAGATCACCCTCGTCGGTGTTGGCGAAGAACTCGATGCGGAACGTGGCGTTTGGCGTGGTCGCCTGCGTCAAGCATCCGGCGACCGTAACCCCGCCGCCGGTGCGAATGACGGTCGCCAGTATTGGGTAGTTCTGCAGGTTGTTGGGCCCGTTGTGGCCGACGGAATCGTTGAGTGTGACGCCGTATGTCTGGAGTGGCGGGTCCGGCAACAGGTCGATCCCGAGGCCGCCGTTGTGGGAGATCGAGTTCATCGAGATGCGGTTTCCCGTGGCGGGGCTGCCGTAGATCCCGATCGCCGCGATGCCAGAACCGCGCATCGGATCGTTCTGGTTGATCGTGTTCCCCACCACGTGCGTGCGACTCGACCCGATTATCGCGATCGCCTCCCGAGTCCGGTTGCCCGCGATCAGATTGTCCGAGATCACGCAGTCGTTCGCGCTGCCGAGATTGATTCCGCCGCCGTAGTTGCCGACCCCCTCCTGAACCTGGCCAGTCCCGGTCGTACCGATGAAGTTGCCCTGAACGATCACCCTGTCGTGTTGCTGAACGATCACGGCCTGGCTCGACCGGACGGCGCCGTTCGCCGAAATCACGTTTCCGGCCGTGTCGCCAGAGCCACCAATAGTTACGTCTGCCGCCGTGACCTGGACCCCGTACCCACCGTTGCCGATGGCCCTGGTCGCGGTTCCGTCCGTCCCGATCTTGTTCCCGCTTACCACGGCATGGCTCGACCCGATCAGTAGCCCTACTCCGGCATTCCCGGAGATCACGTTCCCCTCCACGCGCGTAGCGTGTAAGGGGTCGGCGGACGACCCGACCACCACACCTTCTGCGGTGTTCGTCACCCGGTATGTGCCTGTCCGGTCCGTGCCGATGTAGTTGTTCTGAAGCGTCAAGCCATGACCGGCTGAACTGACCTGAACGAACGCGCTCCCGCTGACGACGTTCCGCTCGCCGGGGCCGGTACCGCCAATAACAGTTCCGGACCCGTTCTCGAAGATGCCCTGTCGGTTCCCGGCCGCGGTCTCGCCAGTCGGATCGAGCCCGATGTAGCACCCCTGGATCAAGGTTCCGATGCACTGCTCGATGTAGATGCCCCATCCGGTCGCGCCCGATGAATCGCCGGCGAAGTTGTTGATAGTGAGCCCGCGGATCAGGCCGTCGTTGAACCCCGCGAAAAGCCGGAGCCCGTCGGCGACTCCCGCGCTGCTCCCGTCGAGGACGACGAGTGGGGGGCCGTGGTAACCACCGCCGCCTTGGGTCCACCCGTCGATCGCGACCGAGTCAGTGATCGTCGGCAGGGCTGCCGGCGGCCGGATCGTCCACCAGTTGCCGCTGACCGACCGTTGCGACTCCGGGATGCCGAACGCGACGGTATCGGATCCCGTTGCGGCGTTGGCAAGCAGGATGGCCTCCCGGAGCGACCCGGGAGTGGGGTCCGCGTTGTCCCCGTTGTCCGCCGTTGTGATGACGGTGAACTGCGCCGGCACGGCACGGTCCTCCATCGCCTCGATGCCCAGGTGGCAGCGCCGCGTGGCCCTTGGGCGGGAAGAGCAGAGCCCAGGGCGAGCAGCGAGCGTGCGGAGCCAGTGGGTGAGCAGCATGGTGTAGTCCTTGCGGAGATGGCACGGGTGCGACCCGTGGTGATCCTTGCCCCTCCTCCCGCGCCGCTCAATCCCTCATATGAGTGAGTCCCATAATCTCGTAAGGGTAGCCATCAGTGGTCGGTATTCTTTTGTGCGTGCCATGCATTAACCGCTGATCTCTTCCGTGGTTGCCCATGCCACACTCAGCCGCCCTCCGCCTCGCTGACCTGCAGGCCGTATTTCAACTCGTCGGCGAGTGCCGCGAGCTCGGCGATGAACCGGCTCGCTGGCACAATCACCTGTTCGCCGGGCTGGCCCGGCTGACCGGGGGCGGGGTCGTGATGGGCGGCGAGCTAGTCGGCGTCCGGACCGGCCGCACCGCGTACGTCGGGGCAGCCGATTGGGGATGGGAGAATGGGTTCAACCGGGTCGGATGGGAGCGGGCCTTGGCCGAACTCCGTGACAACCCCCAGCTAACCCGCACCATGACGGTTGCGCGTTACGTGACCCGGACAGCAGAGTGCGACGGGGCTTGCCTCGCCCGGACGGATCTGATTGCCGACCGCGACTGGGATCGGGCGTGGGACTTCCGGAATATTGTCGAGCCGGCAGGGGCCGACCATTCAGTGTACTGCTTCCGGTCAATCCCTGGGCTGATGGCCCAGCACACCGGGGTCATCATCGCGCGGGCACTCCGGCAGTCAGACTTCACCGTCCGTCAGAAGGAGATCGTCCGGGAAGCAATGGCCGCCATCGCCCCACTCGTCGGTGGGCCGCTCGCCCGGCTCGGCGAGCCGTCGCCCCGCGACCTGCCGCCACGGGGCCGGCAAGTCTTGCGTTGCCTGCTGGAGGGCGATTCGGACAAGGACGTCGCCAACCGACTCGGGCTGACCCGGAACACGGTCAACCAGTACGCGAAGGTCATCTTCGCGCTCTTCGGGGTGCGGAGCCGGGCCGAACTCTTGGCCCGGTGGGTCCGCCGCGGGTGGGGTGGCCGGTTCGCCTGGAGCGAGTGAGCAGCGCTACTCCGTCCCGCGCCGGCGAGGCAGATCGCGGTAGTCGAGTGGCGGGCGCTGGTCCTTCTCCAGCAGCGGGGTGTACGCACGGCCGGCGAGTAGCCGCGCGTGCTCCTCCTTCGCGGCGGCGAGGAGCTTCGCGTTCGTCATCAGGTCGTGGGCGGTCGCCGCGAGCGTGCGGGACGCGAGGGTCATCCCCTTCTTGGCGATCGTCGTCCCGCCGCACGCCACCGCCTGCCACGAGTGGCCCGGCGTCCCCGGCACCCAGCACGCGGTGCTGAACCCGACCGTCGGCACCACCCACGACACGTCGCCCACGTCCGTCGAGCCGCCCGACGACTTCCCGGACACGTCCTCCACCTTCGCCAGCGTGTCGAACGGCACCTTCGTCTCGAACGTCTCCTGGAGGCGCAGCGCGAAGCGCGTCTCGTCCGCGTCGTACTTGAGGTCGTTCAGCGCCGTCAGGTTCGCCCTGGCGACGCGGGCGAGCGTCGCGTTCGGGAGGATTTCCACCGTCCCGCCGAGGTACGCGACTTCGAGCTTCGTCTCGGTGGCGAGCGCGCCGCCCTGGGCGCACTTGAGCAGTCGCGGGTAGAGTTTCTGCACCACCTCGGCCTTCGGGTGGCGGACGTAGAAGAAGCCCTCGGCGAACTCCGGCACCACGTTCGCCGCCCCGCCGCCGCCGGTGACCGTGTGGTGCAGCCGCGTGCCGTCCGGGGTGTGCTCGCGGAGCAGTTCGGTGGCGTGCATCGTGAGCAGGAGCCCGTCGAGCGCCGAGCGGCCCTTCTCGGGCGAGCCGGCGGCGTGGGCGGCGACGCCGTAGAAGCGGAACTTCGCGGCGATCCGCGCCAGGCACGAGGCGTCGCCGGCGGTGTTGCGCGAGCCCGGGTGCCAGTGGAGGGCGACGGCGCAGTCGTTGAACAGCCCGGCGCGGGCCATGAACGCCTTCGCCGACCCGCCCTCTTCCGCCGGGCAGCCGTAGAAGCGGACCGTGCCGCGGAGGCGGCCGGCGCGGATCTCTTCGGCGATGGCGATGGCCGCCGACAGCGACGCGACGCCGAAGACGTGGTGCCCGCAGGCGTGGCCGTAGCCATTGCCGCCGGGGCGGATCGTGCGCACCGGGTCGGCGGTCTGCGCCAACTCCGGGAGCGCGTCGTACTCGCCGAGGATGGCGATCACCGGCCCACCGGAGCCGAACTCGGCGACGAACGCGGTCGGGATGCCGGCGACCCCGCGCGTCACCTTGAACCCGGCCTTCTCGGCGATGTCCGCGAGCGCGTTCGCGGAGCGAGTCTCCTGGTAGCCGGGCTCGGCCCACTCCCAGATTTGCAGCGCCGTCGGCCAGTTCCGGGCGGCGACCTCGCCCGCGCGATTCACCGCCGCGTCCCTCTGGGCGGACGCGACGGACGGGGACGCGAGCAGGGCGAGAACGGCGAGCGCGGCGGCGGGTCGGCGCATGGCGGCCTCCGGGGTTTCGACTGATTTTCGGCCCGTCGGACGGCGTGGGCAACCGCCGCGGGAAATTGGTCGCCGGCGGTCGTGTGGTGGAATCGCCCTGCCGACCGGCTTGCGTACCAGTAGCCGCGGGCCGAAGCCCGCGCCCGCGTGCCGTGGGCTTCAGCCCGCGGCTACCGGACTGGGGCGCCGCACCACCGCGGGAAATGACACAAGGGATGGAACGCTCGACCGCGCTTCTTCGTCTACAACTTCATCCCCCGGATCGTGATGCCGCGGGCGCTCGGGCAATCGGAGAAACCGATCGGTCTGGCTCCTGCTCCGTGGGGAGTGTTCCCGCCACCGAACTGACGCCCGCACGCCGGCCCGACGCGCGCTTGATTCCACGCGCCGGGTCTGATTCAATCAACCTTTCCCGCCGTGCCCGCCGGAGCCGCCCTCATGTCGCGGTTGATCGCCTTCCTCGTCCCCGCCGTCCTCGTCGCCTCGCTCGACACCGCCCCGGCGCAGCCCACAAAGAAGACACTCGTACTCCAGTACGCACTGGAGGCGACGGTCACATCCGAGCAGCCGCTCCGGTCGCTCGCGTTCAGCCCGGACGGCAAGGTACTCGCGGTCGGCGCCGAAGACCTCTACCTGTTCGACGTGTCGGCGAAGGCCGTCACCCCGACCGGCACGATCATTAAGTCCAACCCGCCGATGGGCAAGACCTCGGTCCACGCGATGGCGTTCAGCCCGAACGGGAAGTTCCTCCTGTTCGGGGCCGGCGACAACTCCGTTCGCATCTGGGAGGTCGCCGCCAAGGCCGAGGCGTGGCAGGCGAAGGTGCACCAGAAGCGGATCAACGCCGTCGCCTTCTCCGCCGACGGGCGGACGGCAGCGACCGGCGGCAGCGACCGGACGACGGTCGTGTGGAAGGTGTCGTCCGACGGCCGGCTGGCCGAGGACGCCGTGATCCGCGACGAGCAGCGCGACCAGGGCGTGCGCGGGCTGGCGTTCATCCCGGGGAAGGGCGGGCTGGTGGTGGCCGGCGACAGCGGGTCGTTCCGCACGTACACGCTCGGGAAGGACGGGGCGAAGGCGTCGGGCGGGTTCGCGCCGAAGGGCTCGCTCGGGGGCGGGAGCGTCGCCGCGAACCCGACCGTGAGCCAGTGGGCGGTGACGAGTGGCCAGACCGTGTACGTCGTCTCGAATGCCGGGATGCCGGTCGCCACGCTCGGCGGGCCGATGGGGCCCAAACAGCGGGTACTTGACGTGGCGTATTCGCCGGACGGGAAGCTGCTCGCCTCGTGCGGCCAGGACGGCGAGGTGATTGTTTGGGAGGTCGCCGGGGCGAAGTCGTCCGCCAAGTACAGCAAGAGCCGGCCGGGCGAGTTCACCGCGGTCGCGTTCTCTCCGAAGGCGGACGACGGGACCGGCGACGTGACCCTCGCCGCCGGCCTGGAGGGCGGCATCATCCACGTCATGAAACTCGGCTACCGGTAGCCGAGTCGCGCCGCCTGTCTCACCCGCCGGTCGGTCGCCCCCGGCGGGCGACCGCCAGGATTCGGTCCTCGGGGAGTTGCTCGGGCAAAATCAAACTCCGGTTGGTCCGGACCGGCTGCACGTCGGCCTCGCGGACGAGGTAGAACTCCCCAGTCTTCTGGTCTGCCAACCGGTCTGCCGCCCCGGGCCGCGCGTCGAGCATCGGCCGCAGTTTCCCGACCGCTACGGATTCCTTTACCTTCCCGATCAGCCACGTCAGCACCTGGTCCCGACACTTGTAGTCGAGGTCGCCGGGGCTCTGGGTGGCGAGGAACACCCCGACCCCGGCCGACCGCGCCCGCTTCAGCAGGCTCTCCATCGGCCCTTTCGTCGCCGGCTTCCCGGTCGCCGGCAGATACCGGTCGGCCTCGTCGAACAGGAACACCGCCTGGAGCCGGCCGTCCGGCGCCGGGTGCTTCTGCATCCACCGCTCGACCGCCAGCAGGAGCTGCGACACCCAGAAGTCGGTGGTCGCGGTGTCGCCGAGGAACTGCGTGCTGACGACTGACAACTGGGGCCGCCCCGGCCGCGCCGCCGGGCCACGGCCGAGGAGAGCGTCCACGTCGAGCGCGTCGGCGCCTTCGAGCAGCCGGCGGTGCTGGATCGACAGGGTGAGGAGGTCTTTGGCGAGCGTAGTGAACAGCTTCGCCTCGTACTGCCCGTCGAAGTGGGCGGTGAGGGCGTCGTCCTGGTCGCCGACCACCTTCTGGAGGGATTTGACGGTGACGGCCGCCCCGGGCGCGGCGGCGAGCGTCTCGATCGCCTTCTGGAGGATGACGAGCTTCGGGTCGGGGGTGCGCGACTTGTACCCCATCATCACCCCGAGGGCGGCGGCGGCGTACTGGGCGAATTGTTCCCGGTCGGCGGTCGGGAGTTGGCCGAGGTCGGGCGGGGCGACGGGGATGGCGAGCGGACGCCCGGCGTCCTTCCCCGGGGTGTAGAGCGCGACGTCGATCGCGTCCCGCAGGCGGGCGCGGCGGGTGGCGCGTTCGGGGTCGGGGTCGGTGGCGGCCCAGGCGTCCGGGTCGGCGTACCGGGCGAGATCGCCCTTGCGGTCGAGCACGACGACCGCGACGCCGGCGAGGAGGAGTTGTTCGACGACGGTGAGGGCGGCGGTGGTCTTGCCGCTGCCCGACCCGCCGAGGAAGGCGGCGTGCCGGCAGAGCGTCTTCGGGTCGAGTTCGACCGCGGTCGGGACGCTGCCGCGCGTCTCGCCGAGGCGGACCGGGGAGGCCGCCGGGGCTGGCGCGGTCGATTTCGGAAGCCCGGCCGGCGGCGGGGGCGGCGGTGGGACTGCGGGCGCAGCCGGTGCGGCGACCGCAGGCAAGGCGAGCTTGTCGAGTGCGAGGATGGCGCGGACCACCGGCAGGCCGGTCAGCGGTTTCGCATCGCGCTGCCAGTCGCCGAAACCGGGCGTCTGGCGGTGGGCATCCGCGAACCGCCGGAACGCCCCCATCGCGCGCCAGTCGCTGTTGGCAACGACCAGCTTGCGGTGTCGCCCGACCGGGGCGCACAGCTTCGCGAGCTGCTTCGTCACCTCCGCGCCCGGGGTTTTCGGGAAGTCGGTCGAGCGGAGGAACACCGCCGGGATCTCGCCGGCGCGCGTTGCTGTCTCCTCGACCTGCCGGCTGAGTCCGCCGCCCTTCGCGTTCCGGTCGCACACGGCGGCGAGCAGCTTGTCCACCGCGTTCCCGACGTGAACCTCGATCTGGGCAAACCGGTCGTCCGCCTCGGCCCCGAAGAACACTCCGTTGGTCATCTCCGCCGACGCGGCTTGGAGCGCCCACACGAGGAGTTCGGCGAGCCGGGACTCGTCTACCAGTGGGGGCTTCTCGACCGCCAGCCAGTCGGTCCACAGTTGCTGAAGGTCGGACGGCGGGGGTGGGGGAGGTGGGACCGTCGGGCCGACCGGATGGACCCACACGCCGGCTTCCTGGCACCGCCGCCGATGCTCGTGGAAGAAACCGAGCACCGTACGGGCAGACATCCCGGCCAGCGGGGCGAGTTGGGCGGGAGTGTATGGTGCGACCGGGTTCGATGGGTCAGCCGGCACGCCGACCTCGTCGAAAAAGTGCTCCAGCCGGAGGGCGGCCATGGCCGCGATTTCGTCGGCCGTCCGCTTGGCCGCGAGCCGGATCGGGGCCGGGTCTTGCTGCACCCGGTCGAGCTTCGGTCGCGGCAACGACTCCTTCCCGATCTTGTCGTAAAGCTCGGCCAAACAGCCGACGACGACGACTGCGGTCGGCAGGGTGTCGGCGATGTCCACGAGCGTGTTCACCGCGGTGCGGAACAGCTCGCCCGGCTCGGCGTCCCGACGGGCAAGCTCGATCACTTCTTCGATCTGGTCCACCAGCAGCACCAGCGCCGCCGACTGGACCGCGGCCATCACCCGACCGAGGCCGACGATCGTCTTCAGCGGCATCTCGTCCCCCGGCCGCGGGACGAGGCCGCCGAGCATCTTGCGGTCGTAGTCCGGGAGGTCTTCGCACCGGAGCCAGCTCAGCGCCTTCGGACGGATGCGGCCGTCATTCGGGAGGAGGAACAGGAGCGCCCGCAGAATGTTCGGGTCGAGCCCGGCGAATCGCGGGTACTGGACCGCGGCGTCGGCAAAGCGGAACACCAGGTCCGCTACCTCGGGCGGGTCGAGGAGATCCTCGCACAGCCGCTGGCGGTCGGCGGCGGGGATCATGTCGAGGGCGTCGAGCAGACCGCGGGCTAGCCGACCGAGCCCGGTGGCGGCGACCCCGGGGCGGTACGGCTGCTCCAGCGACTCGACGAGATAGCTGAGCACGTACCGAGCGTAATTCGCGGACCGGCTGGTCATCTGGAGGTAGCCACAATACCCGGTGCCGGCCGCGTGCGCGGCGGTGCGGAAGGCGCGGAGCAGGTGCGTCTTCCCACTCCCGGCTTCGCCGAGCAGCAGTAGCGTTTTGCCGTGCGGGGGCGCGTCCACCGACGAGGCCCGGTCGAGCAGCCGGTGGAAAGCGGCTCGAGCCTCGGGGTGGACGGTCTCCACGTCGAACGGGTCCGAACTCCAGAGCTCGCAGCCGTGTACCACCCCGCCGAACACGTCGGGGCCGTGCGCGCGGCAGAACGCGGTCACACGGGGGTCGGCCGCCAGGGCAGCGGGTGCAGTCGCGGTGGTCATTGCGACACCTCCACCGAGATGAAGTGATACACCGCCGTCAGGAATGTCGTCTCCGACTCGCGGACGTCGGTCGGGTCCATCAACTGCACGAGGTCCGCCCGGCTGAGCGTCAGGAGGTTCGCCCGGTTCGCGTCCACCAGCTTCGCCTTGAACCCGTCGGCCCCTAGCGCCGCGAACCGCGGCTCGTCGCGCAACTGTCGCCAGACGTGGCTGATGAACACCTTGTTCCCGCCGAACCGGCCCGTCGGGCAGTCCCGCGCCACCGACCGCACTGTCGCCGCGAACGCCTCCAAGTCGAACGGCTCGTCGGCGTCGCCGGCCGTGGGTGCGACCGGTGCGGGGTCGGAATGGCCAGCGAGCCAGTCGGCCAGCGCCGTGTCGCGGAGCGCGTGCGCCCCGCGCCCCGTCAGCCCCAACAGCGTCCGAGGGACGATCTCCTCCACGTCCTTCGCGACGAGCGGCGTGTCGGCCTTCACCACCCGCCCGAGCACCGTCGGGATCAGGCTCTTGAGTGAGACGGCGTCCGGGAACCCGAGCTCGCGGCCGGCGATCGCCTCGAACACCGCCGTCAGCGTTCTGCCCGTCCCCACCGGAAGGCCGAGCTTCTGCTTCAGCAGTAGAGCGGCCAGCCCCTTCGTGTTTGTCGGCGGGGTTTGGCCGAGCGCCTTCGGGAGCAGGCACTTCGTCTTGATCGCCGCCCAGTCACCGCGCCCGGGGACGCGCTCGACGCCGAGGAAGGCGAGCGCCCGCGCCCGCCCCGCGTCCGTGAGCACCTGCCCACGCGGGGCCACCAGCCCGGCCGCCCGCAGCGCGGCGAGCGCGTCACCGAACTCGTCGGCCGGCGGCGGGTCGCGGAACAGCGGGGCGAGGTCGGCCCGGAGCTTCGCGGGGGCAAGGCTCTTTTTCGCCGGCAGGAGCCGGGCGAGGATCAAGTCGGCGAGCGGGCCGGTCGGCGGGGCGGCCGGGGGGGCGTCGAGCACGGCGGGGTCGGTCATGGGCGGGCACCTCTACTGGGGGAGTCGTGTTGAAACCGCGTCCACGATCGTGGCCAGGATCGCGTCCAGGTCGGTCACCACGTCCTCGGCCAAGAACCGCAGCACGAGATAGCCGTGCCGCTGGTAAAGCCAGTCCTTTCGGCGGTCGCGGCGGAACTGGTCCTGGGTCAGGTGGTACAGGGCGCCGTCCACCTCGACGGCCACCCGCGGCCGCTCGGCGAGCAGGTCGGCCTCACCGGCCCGCGGCCCGTGGCGGAACGGCAGTTCGACGTTCGGGCGGAACAGCCCGGCCGTCTCCGGCAAGGATTCGAGCACCTCGAACAGGAACCGCTCGTGGACGCTGCGGAAGTCGGACGCCGCATCCGCCGGGGTCGGGTGGCGGACCGCCACGGCCGCCTCGACGAACGCCTCCGCCACCTCGGCCGCCAGCCCGGCTGCGGTCAGCCGTCCGACGGTGGCCGCGGGCGGGCTCACACCGGCGGCGCGCAGCCGGGCGTCCAGTTCGGTCCCGGTCACCCCGCGGATCTCGACCAGCCCCTCCCGGACGAGAGCGGCGGCGCGCGAGTTAGGCCGGGCGGCGACGAGCTGAGCCGGCCCGTCCGCCCGCACGGCGACCGCGACCGGCAGCCGCGGCTCGGCCGCGACGACCGGCTCCAGCGCCGCCACCGCGGCCGTGAGCCACGCGGCGGGGTTCGTAGCGTCCGCCGGCTCGACGACCAGCAGCGCCGGCCAGCGCGGCTCCGGGTAGAGGCCGGTCAACCCCCGGACGACCGCGGCCGGGTCGCCCGCGGCGGCGAGTTCCCGCGCCAGCACCGCCGGGTCGGTCGGCGTGCCGGACACGAGGTCCGCCAGGATTCGGTACGCGGCCCGGGCGGTCGGGGCGGCGGGGTCGGTGGGTAGCGCCCGCCACAGCCGGTCGAGGTCGTACCGGGTCATCCGGCCGACGTCCGCGGTCGGCCCGGCGATCGCCACGAGCCACGCTCGGGCCTGCTCGGTCGGGTCGCCCGCGCACCGGACCCACGCGTCCGCCAGCGCCGTCGGCTCGGTGTCCGAAACGGTACAGACGGGGCGACCGTGGGTCGTGGCCCACCCCCGCCAGGCACGGAGCCCGAGCCCGGTCGGGCCGGCGAGGGCGGCGACCGTCGGTACGCCCTGCCCGCGGCGGATTTGGAGCCGGTCGAGCGCCGGTTGGACGTCGGGTGGCATCGGGCCGGAAGGCCGGAAGGTTCGGACGAATGGGCGTATTGTGCCGCACCGGCGGTCGGCACACGAGCAAATCTTTCGATCTTTCCCGCTTTCACTCCGGTTGGTTGGACTGGCTCCCTAACGCGGCTGCGGGCGGTAGATCCTCACCCAGCCCTCCTTCAGGTCGTTGAGCTTGATGGTGGCTTCGCCGACCGTCCGCTTCCCGGCCCAGTTCTGGTGCAGCACCATCAGCGTCTTCCCGTCCGGGCTCGCCGCGGCGACCACGGCGGTGTGGTGCGGGGCGGTCATCGAGTACGTCCCGCCGCCGGCCCGCGCGCCGGCGAACTTGGCGTCGCGGAACTGTACGATGTCGCCGGGGAGCGGCACCAGCTTGCCGTCGGTCGCGTCCTCGGTCGCCTTCCCGTCCTTGACCGTGACCCCGTACACGCCGACGCCCCACACGGAGTCGCCCTTCGCCGGGTGGTCGCGGTACGCCGGGCTCGACTTGCCGCCGGCCGCGACCAGCGCGTCGTTGGCGAGCGTCCAGCACTCGCCGTCGCCGACCTGTTCGCCGAGGTTCTTCCGGGCGAACTCCAGCACCGCGGCGTTGAGCGCCGGCAGCGCGTCCTTCGCCTTGGTCTTCGCCTTCTTCGCCGTCTGCGCTGTGGCCGGGTCGCCCGCTCCGAGCGCGAGCACGACCGCCGCCAACCCGCTGCTGGCTGCCACCTGCCATCGCGTCATCGCCGTGCCCTCCGGCGGACTCGTGCCCGCCGCATTCTCCCGCGGCGGGGTGTGGTTGACAACCCGCGATCGGACGTTATTACCCGAACTCCCTTGTGGGGGAGTTCCGATGCGAGCCCCGCTTCTCGCGGTTGTCGCCGGCGGTGCCCTGGCCGCCGGATGCGGGACCGTCGCCAGCCTGGCCCAGCCCGACGACAGTGGGCGCGTCTACGGCGGCGTCCGCCGCGACCTCGACTGGGCGATGAAGGTCATCGACGGCCCGGCGGACTCGAACGGCCCGCTGATGAACTCCGGTGGCGATGGCAGGGCGGGGGCGCTCTTCGCCGCGGTGCTCATCCTCGGCCCGGTCCTCGACGTGCCGCTCTCGCTCGTCGGCGACACCGTCACCCTGCCGCTCGCCCGCTGGCTCGACACCGACCGGTAGCTCCTCTTGCGACCGCGGCGGGCACTCCGTAACCCTACCGGGTGACCGGGATCGCCCCACGGACAGTACGGAGGCTGGCATGCGTGTCCTGATCACCGGCGGGGGCGGGTTCATCGGCTCCCACTTGTGCGAACGGTTCCTCGCCGACGGCCACGAGGTCGTCGCCGTGGACAACCTCATCACCGGCCGGCTGGAGAACCTCGACCCGTTCCGCGCCGACCCGCGGTTCCGGTTCATCGGCCACGACATCTCGGCCCCGCTGAAGGTGAAGGACAGGCTCGACGCGGTCCTCCACTTCGCCAGCCCGGCGAGCCCGGTCGACTACCTCGAACTCCCGATCCAGACGCTGAAGGTCGGCTCGCTCGGCACGCACAACGCGCTGGGCATCGCCAAGGCGCACGGCGCCCGGTTCCTGCTGGCGAGTACGTCGGAGGTGTACGGCGACCCGCTGGAGCACCCGCAGACGGAGGCGTACTGGGGGAACGTGAACCCGGTCGGGATCCGCGGCGTGTACGACGAGGCGAAGCGGTTCGCCGAGTCGATGACGATGGCGTACCACCGCGTCCACGGCGTGAACACGCACATCGTCCGCATCTTCAACACCTACGGCCCGCGGATGCGCCTGAAGGACGGCCGGGTGCTGCCGAACTTCATGGACCAGGCGCTCCGCGGCGAGCCGCTGACGGTGTACGGCGACGGGTCACAGACGCGGAGCTTCTGCTACGTCACCGACCTCGTGGACGGCATCGTCCGCCTGCTCATGACCGACTACCACGACCCGGTGAACATCGGCAACCCGGCGGAGATCACCATCCGCCAGTTCGCCGAGGAGATCCTGGCGCTGTGCGGCCGCCCCGGGCGGGTCGAGTACCGCCCGCTCCCGCAGGACGACCCGAAGGTCCGCCAGCCGGACATCACCCGCGCCCGCACGCTGCTCGGGTGGGAGCCGAAGGTGGACCGCGCCGACGGCCTGAAGCGGACGATGGCGTACTTCCGCAACCTCGTCGGCGGGTGACGCGCCGTGCCGGACCCCGCCGCCCGTGCCGCGCCGCCCCCCGACCCCCGGGTGCCGATGGCGGCCGAGCGCACGCTCCTCGCCTGGGTGCGGACCGGGCTGGCGCTGATGGGGTTCGGGTTCGTCGTCGCCCGGTTCGGGCTGTTCCTCCGCGAACTCGCCGCCGCCCGCGGGGCGCCGCTCCCCGAGGGGCGCGGCGAGTCGGCGTGGGTCGGCGTCGGGCTGGTGGTGCTCGGCGTGGTCGTTCTCGTCGGGGCCGGATGGCGGCACCGCCGTTACGTCGCCGCCCTGTCCGCGGCGGGCGACGCGCCCGCCCCCGGCCCATTGTTCGCGCTGGCGGTGACGGCCGTACTCGCCGCCGCGGGGCTGATCCTGGCGGCGTACCTGCTCGGCGCGGGCTGACTGGGTTCACCGGTCGGCCGACTTGTGAGTCCTACTTCGCGTCGGGCCGGCAGTAGCCGAGGGCGAGCAGGGCGAACGCGGTACACAATTCGGGGGAGTCCTCGCCGAACGCCCGGTTGGTGTTCACCCGCGTCCCGGTCGGCGACTGGCGGCGGCGGAGTTCGTTGAACAAATCCTGCCGCCAGTCGTGCCGCGCCCCCTTCACGTCCACGAACGGGGTCTCGCCGTAGGCGTCCAGCCCCTTGGCGAACAGGTGGTAGTAGTAGTAGTACAGCCCGGCGTCCCCTTGCCCGGGGTGCCGGGCCGCGGAGTAGTGCCGGCGGACCCACCCCACCGCCTCCTTCACCCGCGGGTCGTCCTTCCCCACCCCGGCGTACAGTAAGCTTTTCAGCCCGGCGTACGACATCGACCCGTACGACCGCAGCCCGCCGTCGGGGGTGACGTTCTTCCCGCCCTTTCCCTTCCCCTCGGCCTCGGTCGGGGTGTACACGAACCCGCCCTTGTCGTCCGGCGCGGTCTTCGTGGCGAACGGGAGCGGGTTGTGCTCGGTCTTCAGATTCTGGCAGCGGCCGACGTACACGATCGCCTTCTTGATCGCCGGGTCGTCCCGGCTCACCCCGGCGGCCAACAGCGCCTCGACGAAGAAGTGGGTGTTCGACAGGTCCGGGCGGCCGCGCCCGTCGTACCCCACCCCGCCGTACCCGCTGCTCGTCTCGGTCACGTCGTCGCCGGCCTGGAGCCCCTTAAGGAACCCCGATGCGCCGGCGATCACCGTATCGTACTTGCCGTCGGTGTTGGCCTCCTTGAACGCCATAAGGGCGACGCAGGTGGTGTAGTTGGCCAGCCGCTGAGAGTAGATGCCGCCGTCGCTCTGGACATTCTTCCCCAGGTACGCCAGGGCCTTCGCCACCACCGGGTCGGTCGGCCCTTTGCCGGTGCGGATGAGCCCGGCGACGACGAGCGCCGTTACCCCGGGGCCGCCGAGTTTGGGGGCGAAGCTGCCGTCGTCGTTCTGGGCCGCCTTCAGCGGTGCGTACGCTTTCGCGGTTACCGCATCCACGTCTTTGGCGGGCGGGGCGGCGTGTCCGGGCGGGGCAGGGAGCAGGGCGGTAAGGGCGGCCGCGGCCGGGACGAATACCAGGCGACGGGTCGATGGCCTCACGACGGATCCTCGGGAAGGGATGGGCGCCGCTCAGCACACGCGGTGCCGGGGCCGGGCCGCGAGCAATCGCGTGCGGCGGCGGTGGTCGTTCCCCGCCGGCTGGTCATCGCGTAGCCGGCCCTGGGCGCGGCGTGACCGATCGGCGAGAGGGCCGACACGCGGTCTGCGAAGACATCTCGGCCGTTTCCGCCCCCACCGCGCGATCCCGGGCGCGGGCACGGTGGTTGCTTGCCCCGGCCGCACCCGTCCCCACCCCGGTCCAGTCATGGTCGCCGTCCGGCGCGAACTCCCGCACGACCCGCCGCGTGCCGCCCTGGTTGTGCCCCGCGCACGCCCGCGTCGGTCGGTACCGCCGGCCGCCGCGCCGTGGGGCGCGGTCCTCGCCGTCGCCATCGCGGCGATGTCGGTCGCCACCGCGGTCGCGCTGTCGTGCGCCCTGTGGGCGGCCGCATCCGTCCCGGTGCGCGGCCCATGACCCACCCGACCCTGGTCATCGCCGACGACGAGGAGGCGATCTGCTTCGCCCTCGCCCGCGCCGCCCGGCGGCTCGGGCTC
>JAFKFQ010000023.1 GCA_017308215.1 bacterium
CTCGCGGCCTCGAATTCATCGTCAAAGCCTGGCGACGAGAACTCGACCTTCGACCGAGCGACGGAATTGGCGGCGAAGCCTGCGGCACTCTCCGCATCGTGAACAATATCCTCGCTGCACGCCCAGAAACCGGCACTGTAGACCGGCTCACCCGGGTACAGTTCGAGGTGCCCCTCCACCTGTTCTTGGGCCTGGTCGAGCGTCCGGCGGTCTGCCAGCCCGTCGCAGAACTGCTCCGCAACTTCCACCGCCAGTTTCTCCCTCGGGTCTTCCTCCCACTGCGCGGGCTGACGACGGCAGCAGGCGACTGCGAACAACCGCAACTTCCGCTCGCTCACCTTGCCCCGAAGGAACTCTAGCATCGGTGCGGGGTCGGTCGCCCCCAGCCACTCGTCCTCGCTCATCGCCCCAGCCTACCGCTTGCGGTAGTACGGGTCCATCGAGCACCAGGGGCCCCCGACGAACCGCGCCGCGAGAAGCCGGGCGGCAACGCAGTGAGGTCGGCAAAAAACTTGGCCGCTTCGGGCCACGCCAGCACACTTAAACGTCAGAAGTTCACGTGACGCCTGGGGACCACGGATGGCCGCCCGTCTTGCCCGACTCGTCCACGCCTGCGACCCCGAGTCCGACGCCGTGCTGCTCGCGCGGTTCACCCTCGACTCCGCGGCCGCTCGGTCCGTGGTCAGTCAGGCCACCACGATGTTCAACAACATCCGCGGCCGGGTTGACCTGCAAATCGACAAGGGGTCGGTCGCTCAGGTCCAGCGACTGAGTGCCAGCGCCGCCGAGCTCCAAGCGAACTTCCGCGCGCTAAACGCCGCCGCCGCCCCCGCGGCCTCGGCCATCGGCCGCGTGACGTCCTCTCTCACGTCCGCAGCCGCTGCCGGTTCGAGTGCTTCCAGCGGACTTCGGGCCGCCGCCGCGTCCACCCGCGCGGTCGGTGCCGCCGCTGCGGACGCCAGCTACAGCGTCCAGGAATTCGGGAAGCAGGTCGCACTTTCGGCCAAGCGTTTTATTGCCTTCCAGACCGCCGCCGGCTCGCTGTTCGCCATCACCCGCGCCCTGCGCGAGGGCGTGTCGGGCGCCATCGAGTTCGACCTCGGGCTCAACAAGCTGAGGGCCGTCTCGCAGGACACGGCGGCCGAGGTGGCAGGAGTCGGACGAGAGGTGAGTCGGCTCGCTACGGGGCTCGGTTCGTCGTCCGCTGACCTACTGGACGCTGCCGTTACTCTTCGCCAGGCGGGACTGGCGACGCGCGACCTCAAGGAAGTTCTGGGTGGGGTGGCCCTCGCCTCCCTGGCGCCCTCGTTCTCGAACGTCAAGCAGACCGTAGAGGGCGCGATTGCGTCGTACGCCCAGTTCGGACGAGTTGCCGGGAATGTCCGCGACCAGCTCGGCGCCATCAACGCCGTGGCGGCGGAGTTCGCCACGGAGAGTGCGGACCTGATTTCCGCTGTGCAGAAGGCCGGCGGCACCGCGGCGCAGACCGGGGCGTCCTTCAACGAGCTCCTCGCGGTCTTTACCTCGGTCCGTTCGACCACGCGCGAGTCCGCGGATTCGATTTCGACGGGTCTTCGTACGATTTTCACGAGGCTCCAGCGGAACGACACCGTCGATTCCCTGCGCCAGCTCGGCGTCAACCTGCGGTACACGCGCGGGGAGGCGGAGGCGCTTGGCCAAGTCAATCTTGAGGACCAGTTCGTTGGCGCTTACGAGGCCGTTCGACGCCTCTCGGAGGGTCTCTCGAAGATTCGCACGACGGACCCGCGGTACGCCAGCGCGATTGAGACCCTGGGGGGCTACCGCCAGATTTCGCGGGTGCTCCCCCTGGTCCAGCAGTTCTCGGAAGCCCAGCGCGCACTGAACGTCGCCCGTCTCGGCAGTGCCAGCCTGGAAGCCGCAGCGGCGACCCGTCAGGACGCGCTTGCGACCAAGGTGGCGAAGACTCGGGAGGAGTTCCAGCGCTTCGCCAACGAGGTCGTGCAGACGAAGGGGTTCCGCGCGATGGCGGACTCCGTGCTGTCGCTGGCCAGCGGACTCGCCCAGGTCCTGGACGTCGTCAAGCCGCTCGTCCCGCTGATGGTGACGCTGGGGACGGTCAAGCTGGCGCAGGGCATCACCCAGTTCGGAACCGGGCTCTACCAGGGCTTCAGCGGTTCGCTCGGCGGCGCCCGCCCGGCCCCTCGGCGGTTCGCGGTTGGCGGTGTCGTCCCCGGCGTCGGCTCGGGTGACACCGTCCCTGCGCAACTGGAGCCCGGCGAATTCGTCATCCGCAAGAGCTCGGCGCAGCGCATCGGCTACGACAACCTGTACGCGCTAAACGCCCAGCGGTTCGCGGACGGCGGGCGGGTGGGGAACAACGTCGTTACGCCGGCCAACATCAACCGGCTCATCCGCGAGTACCAGGCGAAGACGGGCATCGACTTCCGCAAGGGGCTCGGCGTCACCTTCACCATTGGCTACGGCAAGGCCGCGGGCATCAAGGACACGGCCTACGGGTCATTCAACATCGACTCCCGCAAGCTGGTCCTCAACCCGAAGACCATCACCAGCATCGAGCAACTCCGCAAGACGCTGGCGCACGAACTCGGCCACGCCGTCGACACCCACTTCTCGGGCAAGGCGAGCGGGGTGCGGGCGAACGACCTCGCTAGCCACCGCGGCGGCCTCCTGGGCTCGGTGGCGAAGGACTACCGGGACCAGAGCCTGTCCCTCCAGGCCCTGACCGGCCAGCGGATGTCGGCTCAGTACGCGACGTACCGCCTGGCTCGGCACGAGACCTTCGCCGACGCCTTCCGGGACCACGTCACGGGGGACGGCCGCGACGCGCGCATCGACAGCATCACCCGGCAGGCGGCCCTGGAGACGGGGGCGTCCCGGGTTGGCCGCGCCCTGGGTTGGGTCCGCCGGCGGTTCATGCGGTTTGCGACGGGCGGCTCCGCGGACGGCAAGGTCGACGCGCTTCTGACGCCGGGCGAGTTCGTGGTCGACAAGAAGACGGCCGCGCGGCTCGGGCCGGACGCCCTCAACCGGATGAACGTGTACGGGGACCTGCCGCGGTTTGCGATGGGTGGGCCTGTCCTGCGTTACGCGACCGGCGGCTCGGGCTTCGACCTGAACGCCCTCATCATGCGGGTCATGACCCAGGTGAGCGGCAGCGGGCGAGGGGCCGACGAGCGGATGAGCGGCGCCGGGGAGCGAATCGCCCGGGCGGTGGCCACGGGCCGGATTCCGACGGACCCGGCCCAGGCCGAGGCGTTCCTGCTGCGGGCGGCCGGGCTCGGTGCGAAGGCAGCGGACGAGCGGGAGCGGCGCTACCGCACCCGCGAGCGGTCCGGCCTTGTGAACCAGACGACGGCGGCGCCGGTCATCGACTCGGCCGCGGCCGGCGCGAACGCCGGCATCCCGCTGAGTTCGGCGCCGCCTCGCGGTCGGGGGCGCGAGGCGAAAGCCGCCGTCGCCGAGCGGAACGCCTACCAGTCGCGCGAGCACCAGG
>JAFKFQ010000024.1 GCA_017308215.1 bacterium
GAGGCCGGCTGCGCAAGCGTGCGCGGGCGGGGCGCCGACGCCGGCGGCGCGTCAAACATTCACAGTCGAGAGAAGTTTCGACACACGACGGGAACGAATCGCAGTCTATGGTTCATCATCCGCCACGCCGCCGGTGAGGTTCGTCCACACCGCGACCGCCGTCCACACCGGCCCCCACGGCAGCCCCCACGGGCCGATCACGAGGCAGGCGAATGTGTACGGGAGGCCGACCCAGACGCGGTGCCACGGCGAGTCGGTGTCGCGCGGCGCCGAGTGCCAGCGGAGCGTGGCGAGGATGAAGGACGCGCAAAGCTCGAACCGGACCCGACGACGGGCCGGTCGTTGGTCCGCAGTTTGCTCACTAATGGGTGACTCGCTTCGCGTCACGGATTCTGCCGACCTTCCGATCTCAGTTGCCCGCCCCGCGGGCAGGACTTGCCGAGGAGACGATCACACGTATGAGTACGACCCCGCCGAGCCTGAGCGAACTCGTTCTGGAGCGCGTCGCCACCCGCACGGGGCGGCGTGTGCGGGATCTGGTCGTTGAAGTCGCCCCGGACCGGGTTACCCTCCGCGGCCGGACGAACAGCTTCCACGTCAAACAGCTCGCCCAGCACGGCGTCCGCGAGATCGTCCCCACCCTTCGGCTCGAAAACGCCATCGTGGTCGGATAGGAAAACGCCATCGTGGTCGGATAGTACGAGTGCGGAGGGAAGTCGGAAATCGATCTTCCCTCACACCCGCACTCACACCGCGGGCGCAGCCCGCTCGTACACGCACGTCACGTTCGTCGTGATCCCGCCGCGCGGCGTCCACCGGCTGACCACCTCGCACCGCACCGGCGAACAGGCGGCCACGAAGTCGTCGAGCAGCCGGTTCGTGACCGCCTCGTAGAAAATCCCCTGGTTGCGGAACCGCTGGAGGTACAGCTTCAGCGACTTCAGCTCGACGCAGCTGTCGCCGGGGACGTACCGGAAAGTAATCGTGCCGAAGTCCGGCTGACCGGTCTTCGGACACACGCTGGTAAACTCGGGGCAGACGATCTCGATGGTGAACTCGCGGCCCGGCCGCGGGTTCGGGAAGGTCTCGAGTTGGTCGGCGGATGGCGTTTCCGTGTGTTCCATGTGCGGTCCGGGGTGCGGGGCGTCCCCTTCAGGGATAGGCACGCCGCGGGCCGGGTTCCAGTGCGGGGGAAAGTGATGGCGCGGCCGCGGGCGGTGGTGCTCCTCAGCGGCGGGCTCGACAGCACGACCACGACCGCCGTGGCGAAGGCCGACGGCTTCGACGTGTACGCGCTGAGCGTGGACTACGGCCAGCGCCACCGGGTCGAGTTGGAGCGAGCCGCGGCGGTGGCGCGGGCGCTCGGCGTCGCCGACTATCGCACGGTTGCACTCGACCTGCGAGCGATCGGCGGCTCGGCGCTGACCGCCGACGTGGCAGTGCCGAAGGACCGCCCGGCCGACGACATGGGGCACGGCGTCCCGGTCACCTACGTCCCGGCGCGGAACACGATCCTGCTCGGTCTCGCCCTCGGCTACGCCGAGACAGTTGGCGCGTTCGACCTGTTCATCGGCGCCAACGTCCTCGACTACAGCGGGTACCCCGATTGCCGCCCGGAGTTCCTGGCGGCGTTCGAGGGGCTGGCGAACCTCGCCACGAAGGCCGGCACGGAGGGGACGGGGCGGTTCCGCGTCCACGCCCCGTTGTTGAAGCTGACGAAGGCCGAGATCATTCGCGAGGGCGTGCGCCTCGGCGTGGACTACGCCGCGACGCTCAGTTGCTACGACCCCGACGCCGCCGGCCGTGCCTGCGGCCGGTGCGACTCGTGCCAACTACGGCGCAAGGGTTTCGCCGAGGCGGGGGTCGCCGACCCGACCGCGTATCAGTCCGGCGACCGGCCGGCGTGAGCCGGCTGGTTCATCGGCTCGGGGCTGTGTAGGTCTGGTCGGGTCTTCGAGACTTGACACGGGAGAGGAACCCGAACCCATGGTGGACTGGTTCACCGGAGTGGTCCAATCGCCGCTGTCCCGACGACATCGCCACGGCACTTCACGGGACCGGGATTGACGCATTGACCAAGCGGGCCGTTCCTCCAGATCTCGACGGCAACCGGCGATGAAGGTGGCTGGGGAGAAGCCCGTGGAAACCGCCTGAGGTGATTATCGACTGGCGGGTGCAAGTCCGGGACCGGGCCGCGTTCCCCGGCGGGCGACACGGACCGTCGCCCGGCTCGGCACGAAGGCCTCGCTATGTCTCGCTGGCTCGCCGTTGTGGGCGTGGCTGTGGTGGCGACCGGACTCCGGTTCGCCGGCCTCGGACACTGGTCGGTCTCCGGGGACGAACTCGCGACGACCCGCGAGGCCCGGGTGCTGTTCGACGGACTCCCTGCCGATCCCGCCAGCCAGACCGCCCGGCTCCCCCGCCTCATCCCCGCCGGCTACCTCGTCCAGTACCTCGGGTACCGGACGTTCGGGACCGACGAGTGGGGCAGCCGGGTGCCGGCCGCCGTCGCGGGTTCGATCCTCCCCCCGCTGATCGCCTGGCTCCTGTGGCGGCCGCTCGGCGGGTACGCGGCGACCGCGACCGGCCTGTTCCTGGCCGTCAGCCCCGAGGCCGTGTTCCAGTCGCAGCAGAACCGCTTCTACATGTCCGCCGGGCTCGTCGCCGGGGGCTGCGTCGCCGCGGCCGCGGTCGCCGTCCGGGACCGCCACGCGGGGACGTTCTGCGTGGCCGGTGCGACGGCCGCGATCGCCCCTCTGTTTCACCCCGTCCTGGCCGCCCTCGCGCCGGGGTTGGCCGCGGCGACCTGGCTCGGAATGCCGGCCGGGCCGGACCACGCCCGGCGGCGGTTCCTCGTCATCGCGGGGGTGGCGGTGGCCGTCGTGGTGCTCGTCGTCGCCGGCTACCACCTGCCGCTGTTGCGGCAGTGGAACGCCGGCGCCGGGTGGGGCTACCCGACGGGTCTGGCGGTCCTCGCCGGGGTCAAGCGGCTGGGCGTCCCGGCGGCCCTCCTGGCCGCCCTGGGTGCCGTCCTGATGTTCCGAGCGGACCGCCCGGCGTTCGGGTTCTGGGCGGTGTGGGCGGGCGGGTGGGCGGCCACCCTGGTGGTCCTCCCGAGCGCACTGGCGTACCAGCCGGCCTACAGCTTCCCGTTCCTCCTGGGGCCGGTCGTCCCGGCCGGGTACGCGGTCGGGGAGATCGCCCGGACCCTCCGTGAGCAGTCAGGGCGGGCCGGTGCGGTGGTGTGGGTAGCAGCGGCGTGCCTGTCCGGCGCGCCGGCCCTGGTCAGCCACTACGCCGACGGCTCCCGGTACAACCACCGGGCGGCGGCCGCGGTCGTCGCCGACCGGCGGCGGCCGGGGGAGGCCGTGGCGGCCGTATCGCCGGGGAACCTGGCGCACTACCGCGGGGAGCTGGCCGACGCGGCCGGGTTGGACCCGGCCGTCCTCACCCGGGAGTTGTCGGCGGTGGGGCGGCGGGGGCGGCCGA
>JAFKFQ010000404.1 GCA_017308215.1 bacterium
CACCCGGTACACCTGTTCGGCCGCGTCGTCCGGCCCGGCCAGCAGCCGGCGCACGGCCGCCCGGTAGTCGTCACGGTCGGCCGGGTGGACCGCATCGGCCCAGCGGAGCGGGTGGTCGAACGCCCCGGGCGGGCGGCCGGCGATCGCCGCAAGCTGGTCGGAGACGTACCGGAACTGCCACCCGGCGAACAGGTCCGCCCCGGCAGCGAGTTCGGCGCTCCACAGCGCCGCCGGGCAGTTCTCCAGCACCGTGCGGACCTCCGCCTCGGCGCGCCGGGCCTGCGCCAGCGCCGCCCGCCGGTCGCGGTCGTCCCGGGCGACGACGAGCGCGAGCGGACCGGGCGCGAGCCGCGACACGCCGAGCGCGACCGGGTGCCAGCCGGTCGCGGCCCCCCTGGAACGGAGGAAGAAGTCGTCCGGCGCGGGGAACGCGGTCGCGGTGCCGAGTACCGCCCGGACGCGCTGCGCGTCGCCCGTGGTGTGGAACAGCTGCGTGGCCGCGAGGCCCAAGAGTTCCGCGCGGTCGAACCCGGTGAGGCGCACTGCCGCCGCGTTCGCGTCCAACAGCCGGTCGGCGTCGGGGTCTACGAGGAGGATCGCGTCGGCGCTCTCGTCGAACAGCGCGCGGACGAGGACAGACGGGTCGGGTGGGGTCATTGGGCGGGCGAACCGGTTGGGCGACTCCACGGGTCCGGGGCGGGTCCGGGAGTAACCCAATATTTTACCCCGGACCCGCGAAGGGGACCACACGCCGCCCGGATTTCCGCCCCAATGACTACTTCTTGTCCGACCTCCGGACCGGCGGGTCGGCAGCGACCCCGCCGTAGACGGCGGGGACGGCGGGGCGGATTATGGCGGCATCCTCCCGCGGACGACGCGGCCAGGTGCCCCGCCGCGCCCCCGCCCACCGACCCGAACCGGAGACCACCCGTGACGCACGACCTTACCCGCCGGGCCTGGATCGCTGGCACCGCCACGCTCGGCGCCTCGCCCGTTGTCGCCCAGCCGGCGCCGCAGCCCACCACCCAACCCGCTACGCAGCCGGCGGCACCGCCGGCGGTGTCGTTCAAGTTCTGCCTGAACACCAGCACGGTCCGCGACGCCGAGGGGCGGTCACGGCCGATCGTCGAACTCATCGACATTGCCGCGAAGGCCGGGTTCCGCGCCATCGAGCCGTGGGTGAGCGAGGTCGAGGCGTACGTCCGCGGCGGCGGCACGGCGCGCGAACTCGGCCGCCGGTTCGCCGACGCCGGGCTCGAAGTCCCCGACGTGATCGGGTTCGCCGAGTGGGTGGTCGAAGACCCCGAGCGCCGTCGCAAGGGGCTGGAGCAGGCGCGCCGCGAGATGGCGATGGTGGCCGAGCTCGGCGGGCGGCGGATGGCGGCACCGCCGGTCGGCGCCACCGGCGGGCAGAGCAAGCGCGACGACCCGAACTTCACCCAGCCGGTCATCGACCTGCTCGCCGCCGCCGACCGCTACCGGGCGCTGGCCGACGTCGGCCGCGCCGCCGGCGTCACGCCGATCGTCGAAGTCTGGGGCTTCTCGCGCACGCTGAAGCGGCTCGGCGAGGCGGTGCTCGTGGCGGCCGAGAGTGGGGCGCCGGGCGGGTGCGTGCTGCCGGACACGTACCACCTGTACAAGGGCGGCTCGGACATCGCCGGGCTGAACCTGCTCAGCGCCGCGGCGATCGGCATCTTCCACGCCAACGACTACCCGCGGGTGGAGCGTAACCGCATCACCGACGCCGACCGCGTCTACCCCGGCGACGGCGTCGGCCCGGTGCGCGAGACGTTCGCGCGGCTGCGGGCGATGAACTACACCGGCCACGTGTCGCTGGAGCTGTTCAACCGCGACTACTGGCGGCAGGACCCGCACCGCGTCGCGGCGACCGGATTGGCCAAATTGCGGGCAATGGCCGGCGCGTAAATTCGCCCCCACGTGACACCCCGTTCGGCCACGCGGTAACCCTCGGTAAAATCGCCGGAATGTGTGGCGGAATTCCGGCCGGTGCGAGCTGACGCGCCTCCAACAGGCTACGGTTGGGCGCTGCCCCACGCCCACCTCACTCGTGCCCACGCCGGGTCGCAGTGGCAGGCCGCGGCGTGGTTCTTCGTTGGGCGTCGCCCACGCCCAGCTCACTCGTGCCCACGGTCACTCCATGACTCAGCCCAGCGCCCACGGTACCCTCCTCCGCCTCGACGCCCTCGAATCGCGCGACGTACCCAGCGCCGCCGCCACGCTCGACCTGACCCTGCGCGGGTCCGGCGGCGAGATCAACGAGGGGCTGTTCCGCCAGTTCGACGCCCGCCCGACCGGCACCGGCAAGATCGACAGCTTCGTCCGCGTCCAGGCACTCGGGAACAAGTCCGTCGAGGAGGGGTACAACACCGACGCCCGCCCGCTCCAGTTCGACGAGAACAAGAGCCCGCAGTTCACCCGCTCGATGCGCGTCGCCGACCTGCCGCTGGTGAACGTCGGCGGCGTGCTCTACCGCGAGGTGCTGCTCGACATCAACCAGAAGGCGTCGGCGTCGCAGCTGTCGCTCGACGCCCTGAAGGTGTTCGTCGGCGGGACGGGGAACCTGACCGGCTACGACGCGGCGACCGGCACGCTCGCCGGGCTGGCGCCGGTGTACGACCTCGACGCCGGCGGCGACCACTGGGTCAAGCTCGACGCCCGGCTGAACACCGGGAGCGGGTCGGGCGACATGCTCTTCTACGTCCCCGCCGACGCGGTGGGGTCGGACGGCTACCTGTATCTCTACTCGAAGTTCGGGGCGACCATCGCCGCGAACGGCGGGTTCGAGGAGTGGGCGGCGGGCGTCGGCGGCGAGTCGGTGTCGGGCCAGGCGGCCGCGTTCTCGGGGACGGTGTTCAGCCCGGGCGAGGAAGGGAGCGGCGTCACGCCGATCTCCGGCGGGATCCTTCAACTGTTCCTCAACGGCGACTTGGTGGACGAGGTGGAGGTCGGGTTCGACGGCACCTTCGCGTTCAACAACGTCCTGCTAGAGGACGCAGAGGTGACGTTCACCCTCGCCTACATCGGCACCAACCCGAACGACCCCGGCCTCGCCGACGTCTCGTCGGTCATCACCCTGTTCGCCGGCGAGACCCGCACCGACGTGATGCTCTACCTCGCCGACGTGTAGCTGCGGCGGTGTTCTCGGAGACGCTGTTCCGGGCCGTCGGCGGCGAGGCCGGGGCCAACCTCCCGGTGACCACCGGCTTCCTCCGCCTGTTCCTGAACGGCGGGGGCGGTCGGGGAGAACGGTTCGTTCGCGTTCACCGACATCCCGGTGCCGGCGGGCGGGGCGACGTTCACGCTCGCCCGCCGCCGGTGCGGGCCGCGATCTCGTCGTCGGTCACCCTGCGGCCGGGCGACAACCAGCAACGCGCAGCTGCTCCTTACTACGGTGTAGCC
Source organism: bacterium (assembly GCA_017308215.1). Classification (GTDB taxonomy): domain Bacteria; phylum Planctomycetota; class Planctomycetia; order Gemmatales; family Gemmataceae; genus Urbifossiella. The sequence continues at coordinate 3,421 of JAFKFQ010000404.1, forward strand.
GGCGCGACGCCGGTGCCGCGGGCACCGATCCCGACCGTCACCTGCTCGTGGTGGCGGGGCAGGATGCACACGGTATCGGCATCTACTTCAGTTCGATGGCGTAGTTCACGACCCCCGACTTGATCTCGACCGCCAGTCCCGACTGGTCGGCGGCGGCGTACTTGTCGGGGATGGCAGTCCACTTGGACAAGTCCGGGGCCTCCGGCTTTTCGTCCTTCTTCCGCAGCGCAACCTTGAGTGACCTCGGGTCGGGGCTGCTGACGGTGACCTTCGCGGGGCCGGTCGGGATGCCCACGACGGTGTACGTCCCGTCGTCCTGGATCATGCCCGCGTGAGCGCTACCGGTCTGGCTGATGACGCTCACCGTCCCCTGCCGCAGCACCTTGTTCTGGTAGGTCACACTCCCCTTCAGTTCGCCGGTCCCACCCGCACACCCGCCGAGGAGCGAGCCGCCGAACACGAGGCCGAGGCACAGGAGCTGGCGGGCGGGCATTGCTGACCCCGGGGTTGGGCGGCCGAAACGGGCGCGGGGTCTCACGGCAGGGCCACCGACTCCCCGCCGGCCCGCGTGGCCGCGAGCGCCAGCGCCTCGGCGGCAGTGTACTGATAAAACCGGACGGACCCGTCGGCCATGACCGCGTTCGCACCGCCGGTGTGGAAACTCCAGGGGTGGTTGGCGTGGCAGTCGGCGGGGTAGGTGCCGACCGGGTTGCCCGTGAAGCCGGTCGTGGACGCACCGCTCGCCCCCGGCCCGAACAACATGGGCGCCGGGCAGCTGATGCCCGTCTTCGCCAGAAGGACGTTGTCCGAGTTCCGCAGGCCGATCGCGGGGTCGCCCTGGTCGTTACTGTCCCACCAGCCCCACCCCCAGTTGTTCCCCAGCATCGCGGGCGGCCGCTCGAAGGCCAGGAGGGTGTTGCTCGCCCCGTCCGTGACCTGCTCCAGCTTGACCTTGGAGTTGAGATACATGACGCCGTCACTGCCGTAGGTGTTCCACCCCGAGACGGCGAGGTAACAGGTGTACCCGTGGCGGTCGACCGGGTTGATCATCGTGCCCCGCGGGTCGCCCGGGCAGGTGAGAACCGTTATCGGGTTGTCGTACCCCGCCCGCTCTTGCTCGAAGTCCGTGAGCAGGTGCCGGAGCCAGGAGATCGGGTGGGTGCCGCCGACGGTGTATCCCAAGAGCCCCGCAGCACTCGCGGGGCCATCGCCCCCCCCGAGGCTCACCACCAACCCGGGGCCGACCGCGGGCGGGAAGTAGCCGGACCGGCCGTGGTACCCGTGCGCCGCGAGGCCGAGTTGCTTGAGGTTGTTCTGGCACTTCACCCGGGCCGCGGCTTCCCGAACCTTTTGCACGGCCGGCAGGAGGAGGCCGATCAGAACAGCGATGATGGCGATCACCACCAGCAACTCGATCAGCGTGAACCCGCGGGCGCGACGGGCGGTGGCGGTCATCAGGATTCCTCGACACGATGGGCAGGCGGAATCGGCTCGGAAGGCGGTTGGGTTCTTCGCCCATTCGCCGCGCGCCGTCTCGTCGGGGGGTCGCGGCGCGCTGGGGTGACTCCCGGTCGTCAACTCGATCGGGGCGGGCGGGCGCGATGGTCGATCGGAGGAGGGTGTCTCGGACGCCTTCGTCGTCTGATCACTTGACCTCTCTGCCGGCGTCGCAGTCTGAACACCACCCGTGTCTCATACCACACCTCTTCCAACGGTGGGCGGACTCGATCAGTTTTTATCACCGGGCAGAATTTCTATCTACCCCCCGAGTCATATCCACCGTGCCGGTTCCGGCTTGGCCCTTCACACGTCCCACACACCAGTCGCACCGGCCCCCGACGTCTCGCCATCGGCGCGCGGAGGTTCTCGAAGTCGGCGTGCCCGGGTCTCCGACGCTGAGAGACCTCTCGGATACCTTGACAAGAAGGTCGGTCGCTCCCTTGCAAAAGCCCAACGCTTCCTTCCAGCCATCGCCCTCGACCCCTCCGCTACGCAAGAGCCCGCCTCCGCGAGTTCTTGCTTTTCCAGGGTTTCTGCGCAGGCCACCGCGTGCGGCACCGGTTGTCCCGACCTCGGTGTGTATTCGGAGTCGGTGGTCAACTCGAAGGTGTGACCTTCCCCTTGACGTGTCGTTGCCCGGTTACGACGGTGCGGAGGTTGCGCCACTACCGGCTGGGGTCGTGCAAACCTCCCCCCGCGGATGGCCAAGAAGAAGTTCGGCGCCCGCCCGCCCGCCACAAACGACCGCGGCCCGGGCTTTCGCCCGGGCCGCGTCGCCACCACCCCGGGTCGTGCTTACCCGCGCTGCACCGCCTGGAACAGTTCGCTCATCTTCATCCCGAGCGCCAGGCAGATGCGGTACAGCGTCTCGATCGACGCCGAGTTCTTCCCGAGCTCGATCTGGCTCAGGTAGCCGAGCGACACGCCGGTCCGGTCGCTCATGTTCGACAGCGTCAGCCCCAGCGCCTTGCGGCGTTCGCGGATCGCGTTGCCGAGGCTCTCGCGGAGCGCCGCCTCGGTCATCCGCAGGAGTCCCTTCCCCTCCAGGCAGCGGAACACCACCTCGCGGAGCTGGTCCACCTGGAACGGCTTGGTCAGGTAGTCGTAGGTGCGGGCGCGGAGGCAGCTCAGCGCGCTGTCCACCGACGGGTACCCGGTCACCACCACCACGTTCGCGTCCGGCTGCATCTCGCGGACCCACGCGAACACCTGCTCCGGCTCCAGCCCGGGGAGGACGTAGTCGAGCACGACCAGGTGGTACCGCCCGGACCGCAGCGCCCCCTCGACCAGCGCCGGGTCGGAGACGGTGTCGATCACGAAGTCGCGGTTCGCCAGCGCCGACTGGATCACCGAGCACGTCGGTGGGTCGTCGTCGATGACGAGGATGCGGATGTCGCCGGACGACTGCAACTCGAGCAGCGGGGCGGCGCCGCGGACCGGCCGCGGGGTCTGGATCAACCGGTCTTCGACGTCAAAGGTCATCGGGGTCAACCTCGGGTGACAGCGTGGGTGTGCGGCCGGACGGCGTCGGCTAACGACGCGGTGTTGGTCGGGGGCGGGGTGGTGGAAGGTGTGGCGGCGGGGACGGGCGGCCGCTGGGCCGCGAGCGGCAGCACCACGCGGGCGACGGTGCCGGTGCCCGGCGCCGGGGCCGGGTCGAGCTGGACGCCGCCGCGGTGCGCGGCCAGGATGCGGAACATGACCGCGAGCCCAAGCCCGCGGTGGCGGACCTTGGTCGTGAAGAACGGCTCGGCGAACAACCGGCGGCGGACCTCCAGCTTGATCCCGGGGCCGGTGTCGGAGACGGTCACGAGGACGTGCGGGCCGGCGGCGGCCCTGCCGAGGTAGCCGCGGGCGTCGGCGGCGCTGAGTTCGACCGGCCGGGCGGTCACGCGGACGATCCCGCCCTGGGGGCACGCCTCGACGGCGTTCTCGACCAGGTGCCCGAGCGCGGCCTGGAGCGGCCCGGCCTCGACGGCGACGGCCGGCAGCCCGGGCGGCAGATCCTTCTCGAACCGCAGCGCCGGGTGCATGGCCGGGCGGAGGCGGGCCTCCTCGCGGCCGAGCGTGGCGACGATCGACCCGGGGTTCGGCCGGGCCTGCCCGCCGCGGCTGAGCTGGTGGAGCTGCTGGGTGAACACGATCCCGCGCTGCCCGACCTTGGCGATCTCGGCGACGAACGCCTGCTGCTGCGACCCGGCCGGGAGGAGCGGCGACGCCAGGTCGGCGAAGCCCATGATCCCGGTGAGGATGTTGTCGAAGTCGTGCGCCATCCGGCCGGCGATGACCGCGGCGTCGGCGAGCCGCTGGTCGAGGCGGTCGGGGTCCACGATCGGGCCGACGAGGGCGACCGCGGCGGGGGCGCGTTCGAGCGTCTTGCCGGTGAGGGCGACGTAGGCGTGGTCGGCGTCGGTCCAGGTTTGCCCGGCGGCGCGCTCGGCCCACAGTAGCGCCGGCGTGCGGCCGGGGAACAGCACCGGGGCGTAGACGCGGCCGGCGGTGTGGGCGGTCGGGATGAACACGGTCGCCTCGCCGGCCCGTACCTGCCGCAGCACCTCGGGGAGTTCGGGCGGGAGGACGGCGTCGGACACGAACCCGACCGGGGCGACGCGGACGACCGCCGGGCCGCCGTCGTTCGGCCACACGAACCCGCCGGCGCGCCACCCGGCCGCCCGCACCCACCCGGCGAGGAGGGCGTCGAACGCGGCGGGGTCGGCGGTGTCCTGCCACCAGCTCGGCAAGTACGCCAGGGCGGCGGGCAGGGTGCCGGGGGTTGTCATCGGCTGCTTCTCCGGTCCGGCGGAGGGCGCGTCGCGTCGGCTTTCTGCGATACCTGAATCACAGGATTCAACTGGTATGTAGAACGGCGCTGATGCAAGTCAACCGAAACGGTCTGCCCGGGTCGGAATGGTTCCGGGTGGTTGCGCCGGTGGAAGAGGTTCGGGACCGCTTGAGGGCGGGCCTTGTGTTTAGTGTTTAGTGGTTCGTATTTGGTGGGCGACGGGCTCGTGCTGGCAGCGTAACCACTGCCGAAACGCAAAACACGACAAGAGTCACTTCTTGTCCGGCGCCTTCGGATCGACCTTCTTCTCGATGCGGCGGACGGCGGCGGCCGCGGCCTGCCGGACCTTCACCTGCGGGTCGCTCTGGCGCTGCCGCAGGGCGGGCAGGATGACCGGGTTCTCCTTCCCAAGCGGGCCGAGCGCCCCGAGCTCCTCGACCGCCGCCAGCCGGACCTCGAACTCGGCGTCAACCTCCATCACCTTGACGAGGTCCACCGCCCGCCCCTTCACCCCGTCCGGCCCGAGCACCGCCGCGAAGGCGTGGACCGCGTCCTCGCGCAGCGCCTTGTCGGGGTTCGTGGCCGCCGCCTTGAGCAGCGGGTCGGCGGCCGCCTTCGCCGGCGGACCGAAGCTCCCCAGCGTGCGCACGGCGCCGGTGCGCACGTCCGCGTCGGCGTCGGCGGTCGCGCCGGCGAGCATTGCCACGACCACCGCCGACTTGTCGCCGAGGAGCTTGAGCGCCCCAACGACCTCGCGGCGGACCTCCACCTCGGCCTCTTCGCCGAACCGTTTGGCGAGCGCGGCGGCGACGAACGACCCGTTCTCCGGCGCGATCCGCCCCAGGGCGAAGACCGCGGCCCGGCGCACGGGCTTCTCCGCGTCGGTGAGCAACGGTAGCAAATCGTCTGCCGCGGCCTTCGCGTCCGCCCCGGCCCGGGCGAGCGCCTCCGCGGCGGCGGCCTTCGCCACCGGGTCGGGATCCTTCAACACCGCCGCCAACGGCTCGACCGCCCGCTTGGCCACGTCCGGGAAGCGGGCGACGGCGATCGCCAACTCCTTCCGTACGGCCGCCTCCTTCTCGTTGGCGAAGGCGTCGCCCACCTCCTTCGCCAGGAGCGCAGCCGACTCCGGGGGGAAGCCGCCGAGGGTGCGGGCGCACTGGGCGCGGACAGCGGCGCTCGGGTCGAGCTTCATCGACCGGGCGAGGTCGGTGAGGGCGTCCTTGTACTGGTGCTTGACCCACAGCGGCCCGAGCGCGGCCGCCGCCTGGACGCGCTTCCGCGGGCTGCCGTCGTTGCGGAGGGTGGCGATCCATTCGCTCGCCTTTTTCCCGTCCAGCACCGGGTCGCCGTCTTGCCGGGCGGACGCGGTGACACAGACGGCGATGACCAAGAGCGCGGCGGCGCGGAACATGGCGGTCCTCCCCTTCACCCGTGCATGATACCGATCCCGGCCGCGCGAACGCCACTACTACGACGGGCAGAATCCCGCCGACGCCGCACCGCCGTGCGGCATTCTCGCTCGGAAGTATGACTCATGACGCGAGCGTGTCTCGGCTGTGCCGCTCTCGTGGTCGCCACCGTCGGACTCGGGCGGGCCGATGAACCGCCCACGCCGCTGCGGCCGCCGGGCTCCACGAGTTGCCCACAACCACCTACGGCCGGAGCGACGGGTTCACGCCGGACCGATCGACCTACGCGAGCGGCCCGCGCCCCGGCGCGGCGGCCGACGAGGAGCGCGAGCCGGCGGTAGTGCCGACGACGGCGTGCCCGCGCTGTCACGAGGTTTCGGCGTCGGGGAAGGCGGCCCGGTTCGACCCGATCCCGCCGCCGGCGTTCGACCCGTTCGACCCGTTCGACCCGGCGGGCCGGACGGCGTGGCTGCGGGCCGCCGAGCCGGCGCAGAAGCGCGAGGTGCTAGTGTCTAGCTCTTTTACTTGAGCCGCCCCGCGTGTGCCAGCGCGAAAGAAGCTTCGGGCATTGCCCAGTAATGGATTCCCACTCGCCTTGTGTAACCGTGAACTTTCCGAGCCAGAAGCCCGTTGTGGTGTAGACGCCCCACTTCCTCTCGTAACCGCCGTCAAGCCTGGAAGGCCGCTCCTCAAGGATCAGCCTGACTTGTTCCCGCTCATCCTTTGGCGAGCCGAGTTGGCAAGCTCCGTGGGGAATCCAACAGCATACCATCTCCCTGCCGTCCGGTATGCTGAAGCGACGCTCTTCACCCGGTAACGGATCACGCTTCGCGGGCTCGGGGGTCACGAGTTCCCACTTTGGCGACGGAGCGACCGGCTTCGCAAGCCCGTCAAGTCGTTTCCTGAGTTCAAATGCGTTCGCTAGCCTTCGCTCGCGTTTTCTGGCTACGCAGGCCGTCACCAGATCAACAACCTCGTCAGGGGCGCCGACCTCCCGGAGGTCATGGGCGAGGTCTACTCCAGGAGAGGCAAGTTAACCGACCTGTCGCGGCCGGATGCCTCCCGCCGGCCGACACCTCGGGCGGTAGCGAGTGGCATCTCGGTCGCCCCGTCACTGCGGGGCCGGGACGTAGAGGTGAACGGCCGGGTGCATGGTGTAGAGGCGGACCCCCGAGCTCGTGTCCACAAGAACGCCGCTCGACTTGTTCTCGGCGACCGGCAGAAGCGGGTTCTCGGGATACTTCTCCCACCGGACCAGGTCGTCCGACGCGGCGATGGCCGTCGACCACTTCCGGGCGTCGGGCCCCGCGGTCGCGCACCCGTGGTAGTAGGCGTAGTACCGGCCGCCGTGCCGCACCACCTGGTTCAGGGCGACCATGTCCCGGTCGTACGCCCCCGGCCCGGGGACGAGAACCGGTTCGTCCCGGACGTTTTTCCACACCTGAAGGTCGTCCGACGCCGCGAGCCACACCCCCTTGTCCGACCGCTCGTAGAAGAGGAGCCACCGGCTGCCGTCCTTGAACGCGGTCGGGGTTCCGTACGGGCCGTCCGGGATGGGCTCGTCGGTCGCGAGTCGGACGTCGAGGCGGCCGAGACGCTCCCACGCCACCCCGTCGGGGGAGGCGAGGAGCTGGGCGCGGTCGCCCTCCCCCTCGGCGAACATCAGGTAGCGGCCGCCGTCCTTGACCACCATGACGTCCTCGACCCAGTGGTCGCGGGCGAGCGGGTTCCCCGGGTGCCGGGTCCAGGCCACCCCGTCCGGGGAGGTGGCCAGCCCGAGCATCCGCCGGCCGTCGGAGGTGCCGTCGTAGCCGGTGTACCAGAGCCGGTACCCGCCGTCCTCCCGGAGGATCCACCCCCGCTCTCGGATCTTCGCGTCCCAGTGGCCCGGACCAGCCCCCTGGAAGACCGGGCCGCCCCCCTGCGGGGCGAAGGCAACGAGTTCGTGGGGGAACCCGGCGCGTCCGGGAACTGCCTGCGGTGTGGCGGATGTGGGAGCCACCCGGTCGGCCGCCGGCCGGCAGCCGAAGACGGCCGCGGCAAGCACGACCAGAGCCCGCCAGGACAGGGCATGTCGCACGGGTCACCCCCCGGTGGTCTGGAACCCTTGTGCCGCCCCACGGCGCCACACTTGGTGGTCGCGGCCAGCCCGGCATCCTCTAACGCGGGCGGCTCCTTGGCAGCTTCGGTGGCTTCCGCCGGGCGGCCCGGCGGGCGAGTCGCCCGCCCCGCGGGATGCCTTGACCATCCGCTCCTCACCGACCGGCGGGACGCCGCCCGCCAGGAGCCGCTCCCTCCGCCGGGTCATCTTCGCCGCGAACACCTCGAAGTCCACCCTGGCCGCACTGGCAGCGGGGAGCATCTCGCTCTCCTCTTCCCGGATGTGGTGCCGGACGAGGTCGGCCAGGACCGTGACTTGGCGTCGAAGTGGGTCTCCGACTCGTCCATGGCGTCCAGCTCCGCGACCAAGAGCTTGCCACGTGGTACTCCTCGTCCTCGTCCATGACCGCCTTCCTCACGGCCTAGTAAAACAGCTCCTCCTCGTCCGCGGCGTGGACCTTCAGCTCGGTCAGGGCAGCCCGGACGAACTTCACCTTCGCTGACCGAGACTTGGCGGCCTCGAACTGGTGGGACAAGAGATTCGTTGCGAGATAGGTCGTCGGTGGCTATTCGGCGGCATGAACCGGCACGAACGCCTTCGCCAGAAGCCCGCCACGTTTCGCCCGTTCACCGGGCTGACCGTCACGGCGTTCGACCCGCTCCGTGACGACCTCGAGCCCGTCCTGGCCGCCCGCGGGGCCAAGACCCGGGGCTCTCGGCCCCGCCGCCGGAGCAGGTGCTCCGCGATGTAGGCCGTCAGATCGTCGCGGACGGCGTCGGCTTCCCCGTCGGCCCGGGCCAGGAGGCGCGGCGCCCGGTCGGGGGTCGGGGCGCCGAGGTGCTCGGCCGACTGCCACCCGTTCTTCCGCTCAGCGGGCCCCCGCAACCCACGGACGTATCCGGCCGCCCGTCGCCGAGGTTCGCCCCGCGCGGACCAGGGGGCCGATCCGCTCGGCGACCGCGGTCAGCTTGTCGGCCCAGCCCCCTCACCTGCGGCGGCGCTGGTCGTCCGGACATGGCTTGCCCCGGCCGCAACTCCTGGCAAGGACTGTTGGAGCGACTACGACTGTAGGAGTAACGCCCGACGAAGTTGAGCCGTCCTGGCGAGCGGCGGGCGTGAGCCCGCCGCTCGCCAGGACGGCTCACCGCTTCTGCCGCACCCACCAGTTTCGCCACGCGGCGGCGGCCTGCGTCCGTTCGGTTTGTGTCGCGCCGGGCTGCGGGCCGAAGTCCTGCTCGGTCAGGCTCCGCAGCCCCGCCCGGGCCGCCCGCACCACTAACTCGTCGGCGTCGGTAATCCGCTCGATCAGGTCGGGGACGTGGGCCTTGTCGTCGCGCATCGCGGCGGCCAGCACGGCGCCGCGGCGTAGCTCGGCGTCGGAATTCGTCATCATCCCGCGCAGCGTCTCGGCGTTCATCCGCGACAGGCGGTCGGCGAGGGCGTCGCGGGCGGCACGCTTCTTGTCGCCGTCGAGGCGGTGGATCGTCGCCACCAGCCCGGTCGTGTGGTCGGCGCCCTTCGCGTCGCGGGCGCCCTCCAGCGCCTTCGTCCAGTTCGGGCCGTTGGCGGCGGCGAGGAGGTCGGACGCCACCTTCCCCGGCCCGCCCTTCGGCAGCGGCGCGGCCACGGGGAGCGGCAGCGGGTTCGCCGGCGCCACCGGCCCCTTCGGCAGCGGCCCGGCCTCGACCGGCGCCGTCGACCCGGCCCGCAGTTCGCTCCCGCCCGGGTCGGCGCGGACCCGCGAGGACAGGTCGCGCGCCAGGTTCGCCTTGCTCAGGAACAGCACCGCGAACGGCGTCAGCACGTCAGCCCCGTAGCTCCCCCTGGACCAGGCGCCGTCGGCGTCCTGGATGCGGACGAGGTAGTCGGCCCCGGCGGCGTACCAGTCGATGCCGCCGATCCGGTCCACCCCGTAGATCACCCCGACCCGCTCCAGCGACCACAGGAAGTACAGGTTCTGCACCTCCTCGCCGCCGCTGCCGCCGCGGGCGGCGTTGGCGAGGGCGGCGCCGAGGAACCCGAACCCGCGGGCGGCCGAATGGTCGCGGGCGTCCATCGGCCGCTTCGGCCCGGCCGGGCCTTTCCCCTCCGGCCGCGGCGGCGGGTTGAAGAATGGGTCGTTCGCCTTCCCCGGGGGCGGCGGGTCGGCCTTCGGCGGCGGCTCGGCCTTCACCCGCTTCTCCTCCCGCCGGCCGATGGCCGTCGCCATCGCCAGCAGGCCGGCGCAGGTCATCGCGGGGGTTCCCGCGGCCCCCATCCCCGGGTCTGGCGAGTACGGCCACCCGCCCTGCGCGTCCTGGGTGCCGAGGAACCGGCGCTCGATCAGGTGGAGCGCCGCGTCCACCGGGACCCCGTGCTTGCGGGCGGCCCACAGAGCGAGGACGGCGAACTGGGTGTTCGAGTTGTCGTCGGTCATCGGCCGGGCTCCGTTCCGGGCGGCCCACAGCGCGTTCGCGTACTCCTGGACGGCCGGGTGCAGCCGCGGCCCGGCCTGCGGGCCGTCCCTGTTGGTCACCAGCTCCGCGGTCTGGACCGTGGCGCGGAGCTTCTGCACGTCGGCATCGGGCACCGTGTCGATCGCGCTGTACGTCCACCCGCCGCGGGTGCTCTGCCCGGCCATGAGGCGGACGGCGAGCGCCTGGACGAGTGGCACGTCGGCGCGGTCCTCGAGCCGGTCGAGGAAGAGCAGGGCGAGTGAGATCTGGTACGTGCGGGTCTCGCGGTACGCCTGCTCGCGGACGCCCTTGGCGATGGCCTGGACGGTCGCGTCCGCGGCCGGCGTCTTGGCCTCCAGCAGGGCGAGCCCGGCCAGCGCGGGCGGGCCGATGCCGTGGTCGGTGCCGGCCGCCCCGGCGACCGGGCCGGCGCCGTAGCGCTTCTTGATCGAGGCCACGCCCTTGGCGACCGCCGCCTCGATCTGCTCGGGCGTGGCGGCGGGGGCCGCGGGGGCGGCGAGGAGCAGCACGACAACGGCCCGGACGAACGACGACATGGCGGACCCCGGGAACGACGTGGGAAGGGCGGTTCAATTGTAGCACCCGCTGCGCCGCAGGGGGACTGCCGTTCTGCCGCCGCCCGCGGTATCCTGGGCGGGATGAGACGCCTCACCGTCACCGCACTCGTGTTGCTCGCCGCGTCCACCGTCCCGGCCCGGCCGCCGGCCGACCCGAAAGGCCCGCCCGTGGACACGTCGTTCCTGAAGCAGTACGCCGAGACCCGCGGGTTCCTCCTCGGCCGCCCGACCAAGCCGAAGGTGACGCCGGACGGCAAGCACGTCCTGTTCCTCCGCGCCGACCCGGCGACGAAGCGGCAGAGCCTGTTCGAGTTCGAGCTGGCGACGGCGAAGACCCGAGAGGTGCTCTCCGCCGACACGATCCTCAGGGGCGGCGCCGAGGTGCTGACGCCGGAGGAGAAGGCCCGCCGCGAGCGCCAGCGCGTCAGCGCCGGCGGGTTCGCCGACTACCACCTCAACCCCGCCGGCACGCACATCCTCGTCGCGCTCGCCAACACGCTGTACGTCTTCGACCGCACCGGCGGCGGCGTGCGGGCACTGAAGAGCGGCGGCGAGGGCGCGATCGTGGACCCGAAGTGGTCGCCGGACGGCAAGTTGATCGCCTACGCCCGCGGGTTCGACGTGGCGTGCTACGACCTCGCGGCGGACCGGGAGGTCGCGGTGACGACCGGCGGCACGGTGGTGAAGACGCACGGCCTCGCCGAGTTCGTGGCGCAGGAGGAGATGGGCCGGCACAGCGGCTTCTGGTGGTCGCCGGACTCGGCGAGCATCGCCTACACGGAAGCGGACCACACCGGCGTGGAGCAGTGGTGGGTGGCCGACCCGTTCAAGCCCGACGTGCCGCCGGCGCCGCAGTTCTACCCGCGCCCGGGGAGGAAGAACGTGAGCGTGCGCCTCGGCGTGAAGCCCGTGCGCGGCGGCGAGACGGTGTGGGTCGAGTGGGACCGGGCGAAGTACGAGTATCTGGCGGCGGTGAAGTGGGAGAGGGGCGATTTCAGCCTCATGACGCAGGATCGATTGCAACAGAAACTCGTGCTGCATCGCGCAAACCCGACAACGGGCGCGGCGCGGGCAATTGTGGAAGAGAAGGACGCGGCGTGGGTGAACATTCCGGGCGAGGTGCCGATCTGGGCCGGTGGATTCATGGCCTGGACCGGCACGGGGCCGAACGGGTTAGAGGTTCAGCGGCGCGACGCGATGAGCGGTGAACTCAACGGGGTTCTCGTCAAAGCGGATCAGAACCCGCTCGCCGTTGTCGCGAGCTACCAGGTGCGGTTCGGTGGACCGGGGCCGGACGTGAAGGGCGCTGCCGTTCTCACCGCGCCGGACCCGACACAACAGCAGATCCAGGTTGCTTCCCTCGGTCCCGATGTCGTCATTGTGACACCCGGCCCCGAAGAATGGTCGAAGCTGACGAAGGAATCGGGGATGCACACGGCCGCGTTCGGCGGGTACGGGCAGCACGCCGTCACCACGACCACGCTCAAGCAGATGCCGCGGACGAAGGTGTTCGACGACCTCCGCAAGGAACTGGGCGAGCTGCCGTCCGTCGCCGCGGAACCGCCGTTCACGCCGAACGTGACGGTCGAGAAGGTCGACGACTTCTGGACGGCGGTGGTGCGGCCGCGCGACTTCGACGCGAAGAAGAAGTACCCCGTCGTCCTCGACGTGTACGGCGGGCCGCGGCACCTGCACGTCGTGCAGGCGATGCGGAACTGGCTGGTGCCGCAGTGGCTCGCCGACCAGGGGTTCGTCGTCGTCGCGGTGGACAACCGCGGCACCCCGGGCCGCGGCCGCGACTGGGAGCGGGCGGTGTACCAGAAGTTCGGTACCGTCCCGCTCGACGACCAGGTGAAGGGGGTGCACGCCCTCTGCGACAAGCACCCGGAACTCGACCGCGACCGGGTCGGAATCGTCGGCTGGTCGTTCGGCGGGTACATGGCGGCGAACGGTGTGCTGCGCCGGCCGGACGTGTTCAAGGCGGCTGTCGCCGGCGCCCCGGTCACCGACTGGGAGGACTACGACACGCACTACACCGAGCGCTACATGGGTCTGTTGCCGGAGAGCAAGGCGGCCTACCAGGAAGCGTCGCTCCTGCCACTGGCGGCGAAGCTGGAGCGCCCGCTGCTGCTGGTCCACGGCACGGCGGACGACAACGTCTACTACCGCCACACGCTGCGGCTGTCGGACGCGCTGTTCCGCGCCGGCCGCCCGTTCGAGGCGCTGGCCCTGCCCGGCGTCACGCACATGTACAGTGCCGACCCGGTGGTGATGGAACGCCTGTGGGCCAGGAATGCGAGCTTCTTCCGCCAACACCTCGGGGGACCGCGGTGAAGCGCCGCCACTGGCTCGCGTCGGCGGACCCGACCCGGTTACTTGAGCACGCCTGGAAAGCGACGCGCGACGAGCGGAAGCTCCGCCTTGCCGCCGTCGCCGCGTGGCTCCACCTCACCGAGTCGGACCGCCCCGCGGGGTTCCTCGACCTCATCGCACTGGCCTGCCGGGTGGCCGACGGGGAGGCCACGGATGCCGAACGTGCGGAGGGGTTCGCAGCCGGCGAACAGACGGTGTTCGGCCTGCCCGGCGGCTACCCGTTCCTGAACTGGAGCAGCTACCAGGGTGCGTTCCGCACCTTCTCGACGTTTGGGCACCTCCACTCCCCCCGGTCGAAGGCCCACGGCCGAGAGCCTCAACCGTTCGCCGACCTGATCCGCGACATCTTCGACGGTCTGTACCTGCCGAACCCGTTCGACCCGTCCTGGCGGACCGAGGCGGCTGTCGCGCTCGCCCGCGGGATGTACGAGTCGCGCGACTTTGCCCCGATGCCGGTGCTCGCCGACGCGCTCGACGACGCCGGGTGCGCCGACGCCGACATCCTCGCGCACTGCCGCGGCCCCGGCCCGCACGTCCGTGGGTGCTGGGTCGTCGATCTGGTACTCGGGAAGGGCTGACGATACGCCGTGGCTGGAGGACGCCGCATGTCATTTGCGGACAGCGCCGGCACGCCGACCAATCCGGTGGTGGAGACGTACCAACGTATCTGGCCGATGCTGGCGCTGCTGTCGGCACGGAAACAGGTGCTTGTATACGTCGCCTTCGTGAGGCGGTTCGCCTCACTGTTCACAGACGACGCTTGCCACCAACTCATTACCGCTGCCGAGCAGGTGGCGGACGGCGAACTGGAGTTGCGGGCACTCACGACCCAGAAGAACGAGTGTCTGAAGCGACTACACGCGAACCCCGCCGAGCTTCCGAACCGCATGGCCGACTATGCGGCCTGCGAACTCGGGTTCTACGCGACACATCGGTCCCGTGAACTGTCGGGCCTGGCGCGGCGCGACCGGCTTCGCACCGCGGCTGGTGACATGCTTCTCACCATGCTGTACTGGCACCAGTTCATCTGCCCGGTGCATCCCGAACAGCGCGACGAGTGGCTCGACACAGAGGTGCAGGCGTTTCTGGAGGTCGGTCGTGACGTTGGCGACGTGGCAGCCGTTCGACTCGACCCCCGCTGGGTGAGCGACGACGTGGCGCGGCTCGCCACCGTCGCCTACGACTCGCGCGACTTCTCCCGCCTACCTGAAATCGCCGATGCGCTCGATGACGCCGGGTGTGGCCAGCCGGACATCCTCGCGCACTGCCGTGGCCCCGGCCCGCACGTTCGCGGGTGCTGGGTCGTCGATCTGGTGCTCGGGAAGGCGTGACGGTACGCTGCGGGGAGAAGGAAAGGAGATGAGATGCCAGCCGCGATAACGCGCACGCCACCGCCGCCGGCCACCCGCCCAGGACGGTTCCGGTGGACGACCGACCTCTTCCACGACATCTGCGACGCCGGGTACTTCGAGGGGCGGAATGTGATCCTCGTGGACGGGGAGATCATCGACATGCCACCCCCGAACCCCGCCCACAACTACGGACTGACGGTGGCTGCCGAGGTGCTCACGCCGCTTTTCCGCCCCGGGCACTTTCCCCGAAATCAGATGGCGCTCGTCCTCGGTCTCTGGACCGATCCGGTGCCGGACCTCGCATTCGTGCCCGGTGCCGCGCGCGACTACCTGACCCGGCAGGCGACCTCCGCCGCCCTGGTCGTTGAGGTGTCGGACACGACCCTTGCGTACGACACGACGGAAAAGGCGGAACTGTACGCCACCGGCGGTATCGCGGACTACTGGGTGATCGACGTGACCAACGAGCGGCTGCTCGTCTTCCGCGACCCGCGGCCGCTCTCGACCGCGCCGTCCGCCACCGCGTATCAGACGTGCCTCACGCTGGGGCGCGGCGACACCGTTTCGCCGCTCGCGCTGCCGGGCGTTTCTGTCGACGTCGCCGACCTGCTGCCGTAGCGTCACACGCCGGCGTTCTCTTCGAGCCTGCCGAGCTGCCACGCGCGGCGCTCGTTCCACTTCCAGAACCACAGCGCGAACGCCACCAGCGCCGCGGTCGTCGCCAGCAGCATCAACGCCAGGTCGGCGTTCGTCCACGCCTCCAGCGGGCCGTGCAGTGCCGACACGTTCGCCGGCACCGGACCCATCAGCGCCCGGCGCATCCCCTCCAGCCAGTACGTCGTCGGCAGGCCCAGGCCGATCCACTGGACCCAGACCGGCAGCACCGCGATCGGGAACACCACGCCGCTCAACAGGTACACCACGCCGCTGATCCCCTCGCTCAGGAACATGCCGTTCCGCGACAGGTTCAGGCACGCCCCGGCGAGGATCATTCCCGCCGCCCACAGCATCGCCACGCCCACCGCCAGGAACACGAGCAGCCACGGCCAGTCGACGCCGGCGCCGCCCAGCGACCGGCGCATGTCGGCGAACAGCGCGAGGCCGACGGCGATGTTCAGCACCCCGCCGACCACCCCCTCCGCGACGCGGGCGAGGCCGCGGCCGGCGAAGTACGTCTGGAAGTTCACCGGGCTCAGGTAGACGTACTTCAGCATCCGGTAGCGCTCGCGGTCGGTCACCACCGCGTAGCTGAGCCCGAACGTCACCGTCCCGACCAGCCCGAAGCAGGCGTTCGACACGTACAGGTACGGCAGGAACTCCGCCGGCACGCGCCCGTTGGTCGCGTAGCGAGCAGCGTAGAACATGCACACCAGCATCAGCGAGCCGGTGACCGGCTTGATGACCATGTAGACGGCGAACAGCCAAGGGCTCGCCCAGTTCGTCTCGAGCTGCCAGCCGAGCCAGGCGGCGAGGCGGAGGGTGCGGAGGTGTTCGCGCATGTTGTGGAATCGAAGGCAGTATTTGACAGGATAACAGGACGAACAGGATGGCCGAACCCTCGCTGGCTCGGCCATCCTGTTCATCCTGTTATCCTGCCCATTATCTTGAAACCGCGCCCGTCACTGCCACCGCACCGTCAGCTTCCCTTCCTCCCGCGCCCGGCGCTCCAGGCGTGCGAGGAGCCAGCGGGCGGTGAACAGGAAGATCACCGACAGCACCGCCAGCGCCGCCACTTCCTCCCACACGCCGAAGATGCCCGGCGTGCGGAACAGCACCTGGCGCATCGCGTCCATCCCCGCCGTCAGCGGGATCAGCGTCGCCGCCGCCGCTACCGCCTTCGGGAAGATCGCCGACACCGGGAAGTTCGTGCCGGTGAGAAGGTAGACGGGCTCTTGCAGCAGGTTGACGAGGTGCCACGCCTCGCGGCCCCAGCGCAGGAACACGGACGCGAACATCATCCCCAGCCCGTACAGCGCCGTCAGCGTGAGAAAGAACACGAGGCCGAGCAGCGGCCAGCTCGTCGGGTTTACCGGCACGTCGAACAGCAGCACGCCGGCGGTCGCGATCACGGTGGCGCGCACGAACGTCGTCGTCATCCCGCCGAGGGCCATGCCGGTCAGCACGCCCATCATGGGCGCCGGCGACATCACGAACAGTTCCAGATTGCCGCTGTCGCGCTCCCAGTACAGGGCCGCGCCCATCCCCCAGAGGACGTTCAGCCAGAAGGTCGTCATCGCCGCACCGAGTACCACCAGCCCGGTGTACTGCGCCGCCACCTCGGGGTTCGACCTCGGATCGAGCATGGCCTGGTACGAGTACGCGAACGCCGCGACCGCCAGCACGGGCAGCACCGTCTCCTGGATCATCCACGACCGGCTGCGGAACAGCCACGCCACCCGCGCGTAGGAGCGCGCCAGCGCCGCGGCGACGAACAGTTTGGCCGCGTGGCGGGGTGACGGGGTGGCGGGGTGGCGGGGTGACTCAGGCATCGGCGGGCGCGCCCTTCGCGGTCGTCTCTTCGGCGTCGGCGAGGCCGTGGCCGACCAGTTCGATGAACACGTCCTCCAGGGTCGGCTCGACCTTCTTCAGTGCGAGGATGCGAGCGCCGTTCGTTGCCAGCGTTTGCACCACCGCCCCGATCGCCGGCTCCTCGAAGAGCGCCACCTTCACCTCGATCGACTCGGGCTTCTCCACCGCCGTGCTCTGGTGCACCCCGGGCAGGTCGCCCAGCTTCGCCCACCCGCCGGACCCGGGCGCCAGGCTCAGCTCGAAAATCGGGTACTCCTGGACTCGCTTCTTCAGATTACCCGGTGTGTCGCAGGCGAGCACCTTCCCCTGGTCGATAATGGCCAGGCGGTCGCACAGGTCGTCGGCCTCGGCCATGTAGTGCGTCGTCAGAAGTAGCGTGCGCGACGGGTCTTGCTTCATCCACTCGCGCACGAACCCGCGGATGGCGCGGGCGCTGGTCACGTCCAGCCCGAGCGTGGGCTCGTCGAGGAACAGTACCTTCGGGTCGGTGATAAACCCGCGACAAAAGTTCATCTTCTGCCGCTGCCCGGTCGATAGATGGCTCACTCGTGAGCCGGCCTTTTCGGTCAGCCCCACCACGCCCAGCATCGAATCGATGCGGTCGTGGGCGAGGGCGGTCGGCACGCCGTACATCCGGGCGAACAGCCAAAGGTTCTCCCGGACGTTCAAGATCCCGTACCCGCTGGACTCGCCGCCGCTCACCATGTTGATGAACGGCCGGATCCGCCTCGCCTGGGAAACCACGTCCAGCCCGCCGACCTCGGCGGTGCCGGACGTGGGCGCGAGGAGGGTGGTGAGGATCTTGATGAGCGTCGTCTTGCCGGCCCCGTTCGGGCCGAGCAGGCCGAACAACTCGCCCGGGCGCACGTCGAGGGTCACCCCCGCGAGGGCGGTGAACTCCCGTGGGGCGTCCGGGGCCGGGGCTTTGCCCCACCTGCGCCTGGGGAGGCGGTAGGTGCGGGTCAGGTTCTCGGTGCGGATCGCCGGGGTGTCCATGCCGGGGCATTCTACGGCGGGGCTTCCGGTGCGGGAGTCCGTGGGGGATCGGCCGGGCCGCCGGGTCGCATCGCGCACGCCTCTGGCGCGGGTGGTGCGACCCGGCGCGCGGTCGGTGGGGGCCAGGGAGGGAGAAGGTCTGTTCCGTCGGGCGGGGGCCGGCGGTAGGTTCCATCCCAGCCCGGAGGGGAGCGCTTGATTCCGACCCAGCCACCGGTTATCGGCCCGGGGCACGCGCGCCCGTCCGCATCCCGACAGGGGCCCCGGATGACCCAGCCGTCGAACCGCCCGGCCGACCTCCGCGTCGAACAACTGGAAGACCGCCACGTCCCCGCCGGGAGCGTCATCCCGGCCGGCGAGTTCAACTGGACCCAGTATTCCCCGACCGGGGAGCTCGCCCAGCTCGTCTGGGAGGGGCAGACGCTCGTCTACCGGAGCCGGGCCGCGAACCAGTGGTTCGACACCCCGGTCGCCACGGCCGGCACGTTCACGCAGGGCAGCTACGACAGCCGCGACGAGGTTCAGAAGGCCACGCAGTCGGCGCAACTCGTCTTCACCGCCGACGGCACCCCGCACGTCCTCTACCTCGACCCGGTGTGGAACGGCGCGGCGCAGGGCTACCAGACGGTGGTCCGCCACTTCGCCCGCACCGCCAGCGGGTGGCAGCACGTCGAGTCGATCGCCGCCCCGTGGCTGAGCACCTGGGGGCCGAGCAACCTCATCGCCGAGGCCGGGGCGAATAACTCCCTCCACCTGCTGTTCGCCGAGACGTACAACCCGGCGACGGGCGTCGGCAACCCGGGGTCGGGCATCCTCTGGTACGCCACGAACAAGAACGGGTCGTGGGCGTTCGACCGGGTGTCGGACACGGCCGACCTGAAGCAGGAGATCTGGTTCACCGGCGGGCGGTGGGCGCCGCGCTACCTGTCGCTGGCGGTGGACTCGCGCAACGCCGCCCACGTCACCTACACCCCGCAGTTCTACATCGCCGGGGCGTTCAGCACGGTCTACAGCGAGCTCCGCTACGCCTCGAACTCGTCCGGCACGTGGAAGAGTGAGGTGGTGCTGGCGCCGACCGACGGGACCGGCGACGCCGGGCTCGGGGCGTCGGTGGCGGTCTCGCCGTCCGGGCAGGTGGCCATCGCCCACTACTACGTCGAGCGGTACGCGACCGGCTCGCCGGAGTGGTCGAAGCTCGTCTACAGTACGCGGAACTCGAACGGCACCTGGACGCACCAGAACGTCGCCACCGCGCCGGACGGGTACGTCGCCGGCGATGGGGCGAAGTTCACCGGGTTCGCCCCGTCGCTGTACTTCGACTCGGCGGGCCGTCCGAACATCGTCTTCTCGGACGAGGCCGGCGAGCACCTGCCGGTCAGCTACGCCAACGAGACGCTAGCATTGCAACTCGATGAAGACCGGACGGCCCTCGGCACCATTGAGCAAAAGATCCGAGCGCTCGGCTACACGCCAGTGATCGAGCAGGCTGAGACGAAGGCGGGTCCGCCTCGGAAGCGCATCACAGAGGCGTGGTGGAAAGGCAGCAAGGGTCGGCTTGTACTGCTGACCGGCGCCGAATGCCTTCTCGGCGG
>JAFKFQ010000025.1 GCA_017308215.1 bacterium
GCCGCGGCTGGCACAGCAGGCCGCCGTCCTCGGTGTGCTCGCCGAGGGCGGTCGCCCCCAACTCGACCTCCACGCGGTCTACCTGGAGCTGACTAGCCAGTCGGCCCCCGGCCTGAACGCGGCGCGCCGCGTCCGAGGGGTGTACCGCGTTCCCGTCGGTCGGACCAGCGGGACGGAATGCCTCTCCGGTACAACCTACCGGCCGCTGCAGTGGCAGCACCTGATCGCCCAGCGCCGGGGCGACCAGTTCGAGATTTACCTGAACGGCGAGGTGGCGACGAGCGGCCCGGTGGACGTGACGAACGCACTGCCCCGCGGGCGGTTGCTCCTCGGGGCGTTATATGCCGCGCGCGACGGGAGTTCGTGCGCGGGGCGACCGTTCGCGGGGGTGGTGGACGAGGTCGCGGTGTACGACCACCCGCTTTCCGCGTCGGACGTCCTCCGCCACTACCGCATGGGTCCGCACCGGAAGTAGCACTTGCTCACGGTCGGACGGCCGACACGGACGGTTGAACCGCTTCCCGTCGTCATCCGCCGGTCCGGCGCTCGGCCCAGAGTGGTAGGGTTCTCGTTGGCGGCGGAACGTTCCCTCGACTCTATCACGTCTGATCGTCGAGAATCGCTTCGCCTGAGAGGCCCTCTTCGCCCGCGACCCCACATCGCCCGACGATTCGCCCCGACACTTGGTGCCAGCTCGGATAATTACACGTCCGGAGACTCCCGCCAGACAGCCGCCGGCCGGTGAAGACGAAGGTCGCTGAAGGGCACACCCCATCCGGAAGTGCCCCCGTGACCACTGCCGTCTCCGTCCGCCCCTTCGATTGCACCCGGCCGAGCGGTCGCTACCGTCTCGGTGGTTCCTCAACCCGACTTCTTCGGCACCTCCACAACAGAGCGCATCCCCCGCCAGCCAGTGGTCATCATTCTTGGGACATCACTGTTCAACAACTGGCTTGCCAGTGCCCGACAGCGTAGCTTGCCATGTTGATCAGGACGCCCCGCGCTCGCCCACAATCCGGTCCGTGGGCTGAGCCCAGCGTCACGGCTGTCTCGTGTCCCCTCGGCCTTGAACTCGAATCGATTAACGCACGCACATCTGACCACAGGCTTTGGCAGTCCGCTTTCTCGTTTGGATGCATCCGCTCCAACTCGGCAGGATCTCGAATGCCTGCCAGTTCGGGATCGCTTTGCCACATCGTGAGTGTTTGACGCAGGTGGTCACGGGCTCTGGTGACGTCACGGCCCAGTCCCCCGCTCATCGCGGACAGGTCCTCGCGTAACCACATCCTCGCCTGGGTACGCCAATTCCTCCGCTCGACATCCCCGAGGCTGCCGACATCTGATCCGCGGCCGCACCCGGCCTGGACCGCAACCCGTGCCGCACTGAGTCGGTGACTTTCAGCCAGTTTCGGCTCGGCGGCGAATGCCTCGGCATAAATGCGGGACAAGGCGGCGAAGCGGTTCTCGAACCGGCAACCGCCGATCTGGGCGACGCGCTCGTCGTTGTCCCGCGGGCGTTGCGTTCCGTCGAGCACCGCCGCCAGGTTCGGGAGGATCGTTCTCTCGGCTTCGCGGCGGAGCACGTGACGAATCCACCCGTCCGTGCCGGTCACCTGATTCTCACGCCAGTCGTGACTCAGCATCGCCGAGGCGAGTGTCTTTCGGGCCTCCGCCTCCCTGCCGGTTTGGTGCAGGGCCATGCCGAGCACGAGCTGCGGCAACGGGCCGTACATCTTGGAGGCGTCGCCGCGCATGGCGGCGATCGCCTGATCGAAGTGCCCCTGACGGTACTCCGCGAACCCTTTGACGAACTGGAAGTACGGGTAGATGACTCCCGCGTTCTTTGGGTCGACCCGCGCGGCGAGGCCGGCGAGGGACACGGCCCGATCCATCTCGTTCCCGGACGCGGGCAGGAGTAGACAGGCGCGAGCCGTGCGCTCGGCGACCTGTGGGGAGTCACTCGTTCCGAACCTTGCGAGCAACGCTTGCCGGGCCCGGCGGTACTCGTCCTCCTGGCCGAGATAGAGGCACATCTCGGCATACCCGTACCAGTCGTTGTGGTTGGGCCGGTCGCCCGCCAACACCCTCCCCCAGACGGGCCGCAGCTCGTCCCACCGCCGCGCCCGCCGCAGCGACACGCGGTACGCGTCCAGCACGTCCGGGTTGTCCGGTTCGAGGGAGTACGCGAGCCGGCACTCCGTGAGGCCTTCCTCGACCCGACCTTTGATGTTCAGGAGGGCGCCCAGGCTGGAGTGGAGGCCGGCGACCTGGCAGTTGAACCGCAGCGTGAAACGCGCCTGGGCGATGGCCTCGTCGTGCCTCCCCGCCCCCCAGAGCAGGCCGACGAGGTACAGGTGGGTCTTTACCGAATTCGGGTCGACCTCCAGCCCCTTTCGCACCTGCGCGATGGCCTCGTCGTACCGCTCGGGGGACCGGGACCGGGCGACCGAGCCCAGCGCCATGCCGAGGCAGTGGTAACCGATCAGCAGCCGCGGGCGAAGGGCGATCACGGCCTGGAAGTACCGAACGGCCTCGTCCGGCTTGTTCGCGCCCAGCAGCGCCAGGCCCAGGTTGATGTTGGCCCACAGGTCGTCGGGGTGCGCCCGCTGGATATTTGTGAGAACGACGATCTGGACTTCTCTGTCCTGAGCAGACCCACCCGTCGCAGATTTGCCGTCAGTTTTCGGTTTACTTTGATTGTTGACGGCGGTCAGCGACGCGCTGAGGGCCGAGAGCAGGGCGACCGATTCGTCCCCGATGCGGGCGCGCTCGATCAGGCCGAGGAGGGCCACCCGGTTCCGGCGCAGGTCCGGGTCGCGCGCGTCTTTGCGCCATGCGGTCGGGTCCGGCTCCGCCCGGCGCCCCACTTCCACGACCCACCTCGCGCGGTCCCCTGTCGCGGCGACGACGGCCCACCGGTCGAGGGATTCTAGCAGTCTGGCACGGATTATCGAATTTCGGACGTGCGCCGCCACGGCCTCCGGGTCGTCGCCGTTCTGCCCGACCCCGGACTCGCGGAACGCCGCGTCGTAGTCCTTGTCGGCCTTCTTGAAATTGATCACGCCGTCGGTGGTGATCGCGGAGTCGTGGTGAATCCGCTCCAGTCGGTCGGCCAGCTCCCAATTCTGCACGAGCTGATTCAGCCGCCGGCGAAGATCGGGCGCGTGGCGCGTGTCGAGCCGGGCGTGCGCCCGCTCGATCGCGGCTTTCGCTTCCGGGAAAGCCGACTTTTGCAGGGCCCCCTCGATCTCATCCAGGTCGCCCGTCACCGCCCGGTCCGCTACCGCCCGGTCGAAGAGCAGCCACGTCCCGGCGGCGAGGACGAGTGCCGCGAACAGCGCGCCCGCCGCGCCCGCGACGGCCAGGGTGGGTCGCCGACGGACGGCCCGCACCGCGCGGCGCACCCGGCCGTCCGCGCGCGCCGCGATCCCGTCGCCGCGGAGGAAGCGGCCGAGGTCGTCTCTGAGAGCGGCTTGCTCAGGCACTTCAGGCAGATGGTTTCCAGGTCGCGCGGCACCTTGCCGTTGAGCCGCGACGGTGGAACGGGATCCTGGGTGAGGAGCTGGTGGACCGTTTCCGCCGCACTCTCCGCCCGAAAGGGCGGGCGGCCCGTCAGTGTCTCGTAGAGGATCGCCCCCAGCGCGAAGATGTCCGCGGGAGGACCGACCGCGCTGGCCGTGCCCCGTGCCTGTTCGGGGGCCATGTAGCTCGGCGTGCCGAGCGCGGTGCCGGTGCGGGTAAGTCCCGCCTCACCGCCGAGCCGCCGGGCCAGGCCGAAGTCGCTGACCTTGGGTGTGCCGTCGGCGGTCAGCAGGACGTTCCCGGGCTTCAGGTCGCGGTGAACGATACCGGTGGAGTGGGCCGCGTGCACGGCCGCCGCCAGGCCCGCGAGCAGGGCGGCGGCGGCGCGGGCCGGCAACGGCGTGCCGGCGAGTTTCTCCGCGAGGCTGCCCCCTTCGACGTACTCCATTGTGAAATACGGCTTGCCGAGCGAGTCGCCGATGTCGTGGATCTGTACGACGTTCGGGTGCCGAAGGGCCGCAACCGACTCCGCCTCGCGCTGGAACCGTTCCCGCTCGTGCGCCCCGGCGTACGCCCCGGCCAGCGCCATCTTCAGCGCGACGACGCGGTTGAGGCGCAAATGCCGGGCCTTGAAGACGACGCCCATGCCGCCCGCACCCAGAACGGCCTCGACCTCGTACCCCGGGATGTCGGGAAACGGGGTGTCGGCCGCGGGGGGGAGGCGGGCAGCCGGTACTTCGGACTCGGGTGGGAACATGGCGGCGAGTTCGGCCCGCACGCGGGCCACCCGCAACCAGCGCTCGCGTACCACGGGCAGCAACTCAACGCACGAGCGGCAGACCGCTTCGGGCGTGGCGCCCGAGGCGAGCAACTCTTCGAGCAACTCCTGCACGCGCGGGTCGTCGGACACGGGTCTCTCCTGCGGGGGAGCACTCACCGGGTCTCAAGTTGCCTCGGGGCGCGGGTCGCTCGAGTGCAGTTCGTCCAGAGGCTCGAATCGGAAGCGACGAGTCAGAGCCCCCACCATCCAGAACGAGGCGCTGGGTTCGTGCAGGTTACCACACCGTGCTCGAGCCACATTTCGACATTCACTCGATGTACCCGGATGTCGTTGACCGCTCATAGTACACGTCCGGGTCGCTCGACCCCACCATGTCGGTCCTGTTCGCGTGGGGCTTGCCCGCATGGGTCGAGTGTGACGCGGAGGACTGGGCGCGGGCCGGCCCCGACCTGGTCCGCCGGTTCCCGTGGGTCGTGTACGACCCGGTCGAGGGCTGAGTTGCCGGGTCGGGCGGGGGTCATCCGATGGGGTCGACAGGCGCTCCCACCGACTGCTTCAGCCCCGCCGAGGGATAGCTGAGCGCTGGCGGCGGACCGGACTCGGCCGGCGTCGCCCGACGCTTCGCCGCCGCCTTCGTCCCCGCGCCGGCCGCCCGTCCCCCCTTCGGCTTGCCCGCCACCGGTGCCTCCCGTGTGGTGCCCTGCTCGGCGGCGGGGTGTGACACGATGGGCCGGCCCGACCCGCAAGCGCGGCAGGCGGGGCATTCGAGAAAAAAGTTGCCCCGGCTCCCGACACTTCGTCGGTCGCCGGGGTAGTTCCCAGGTAGGGGGCGAGCGCCGCCCTCGCCCGGGGCGCTTGGACACTTCCCGCGGCCGCGGGTAACAGACCGGGTGTGGGGGACGGACCGCACGCGCGAGGAGGTCGTGATGGAGGTCGAGCTGTGGCCGGTCGGGCGGCTGAAGCCGTACCCCGGCAACCCGCGGCACAACGACGCCGGGGTCGACGCCGTCGCTGCGTCGCTGAAGGCGTTCGGGTGGCAGCAGCCCGTTGTCGTGGACGAGGCGGACATCATCGTCGTCGGGCACACCCGGTACAAGGCCGCGCTCAAGCTCGGCCTCACCGAGGTGCCGGTCCACGTCGCCCGCGGGCTGACCCCCGAGCAGGCCCGGGCCTACCGCATCGCCGACAACCAGACGGCCACCCTGTCGGCCTGGGACGACGGGCTGCTCGCCCAGGAACTGGCGGCGCTCCAGGCGGCGGACTTCGACCTGGCGCTGACCGGGTTCGCCGAGGACGACCTGCTCGCACGGCTGGCCGATCCGCCCGCCGCCGTAGCCGGTGATCCCGATGACGTGCCCGAGCCGCCGGCCGACCCGGTCACCCGCCCCGGCGACCTGTGGGCCGTCGGCCGCCACCGGCTGCTGTGCGGCGACGCCACCAGCGCCGCGGACGTCGCCCGGGTGCTCGGCGGCCAGCCCGCGGACCTGCTGCTGACCGACCCGCCGTACAACGTCGACTACGAGGGCGGCACCGCCGACCGCCTGACCATTGCCAACGACGACCTGTCGCCCGATGGTCGCCGACCGCGGCCGGCCGGAACTCGCGTTCCTGGTCGTGTGGGCGTCCGCCGACCCCAGCCGTGCCGACCCGCGCCCGCCGGGGGTCTACCGCCAGGGAGGTGTGCTTGAGGTGGTGCATGACGGCGAGGAACCCGACCCCGCCATCCGGGCGCGGGTGCGGGAGCTGGTGACGCCGGCGGCGCTGGAGATCGTGTGCGGGCCGGAAGTCGTCCCGCCGCCGGCTACAGACGCGGACGCGATGGGTGCCGACCCCGGGAGGC
>JAFKFQ010000026.1 GCA_017308215.1 bacterium
TACTCAGGCGTCTGTCCCGCCCCCGCCACACAGCCCCGCCATGATGCCCTTCACCCACCCCACCCCCACCCGCCGCGTCGCGCTCCAGGCCGGGGCGTGCGGGCTCCTCGGCCTCGGCGGCGCCGAGCTGCGGCAGCTCCGCGCCGCCGGCACCGGCGGGAACCCGGCGCGGGCAGTTATCTACATCTTCTTGTCCGGCGGGCTGGCGCAGCACGAGAGCTTCGACCCGAAGCCCGACGCGCCCGACGGCATCCGCGGCGAGTTCGGCAGCATCCCCACGCGCACCCCGGGCGTGCGCGTCACCGAACACCTGCCGCTCCTCGCGGCGCGGTCCGACAAGTGGGCGATGGTGCGGTCGCTGACGCACCGGTCGAACGACCACTCGCTCGGCCACCACATCATGCTGACCGGGCGCGGCGACACGCCGACCGGGTTCAACCCGAGCCGCCCGAGCCCGACCGACCACCCGGCCATCGCGTCGGTCGTCGGCGCGGTCACGGCGGTGCGGAACAACCTGCCGCCGGCGGTGGTGCTGCCGGACCGGAACGTCCACAACAGCGGGCGCGTCATCCCCGGGCAGTTCGCCGGCGCCATGGGCCGGCACCGCGACCCGTGGTTCCTGGAGGCGTCGGCGTTCGAGCCGAAGGCCTACGGCGCGTACCCGACGCACGAGTTCGACCACCAGGAGCGAGCCTACGCGCCGAAGCGGCGGGGCTTCACCATCCCCGACCTGAGCCTCCCCGAGGGGATCGACCCCGGGCGGTTCGGCGGGCGGCGCGGGCTCCTCGACGGCATCGACCGCCAGCGCGCCCAGCTCGCCGCCGCCGCCGCGTCGTTTGACCGGTCGCGGCAGGACGCGGTGTCGCTGCTCACCGACGCCCGCGTCCGCCGGGCCTTCGACCTCGACCACGCCGCCCCGCGCGACCTCGACCGCTACGGCCGCAACGCCTTCGGCTGGTCGCTGCTGATGGCGGCCCGGCTGGTCGAGGCCGGGGTGAACCTGGTGCAGGTGAACCTGGGCAACAACGAGACGTGGGACACGCACGGGAACGCCTTCCCGCACCTCAAGGACAAGCTCCTGCCGCCGACCGACCGGGCGGTGGCGGCGCTGCTCGACGACCTGGGCGAGCGCGGGCTCCTCGACTCGACGCTGCTGGTGATGGCGGGCGAGTTCGGGCGGACGCCGCGGATCAGCACGCTGACGCAGCACTACAAGGGGCCGGGGCGCGACCACTGGGGCGCGGTGCAGAGCGTCTGGCTGGCCGGCGGCGGGGTGCGCGGCGGGCGGGTGGTCGGCGCGTCGGACCGCAACGGGGCGTACCCGGCGCTCGACCCGCAGAGCCCGGAGAACTTCGCGGCGACGATCTACTCGGCGCTGGGCGTTCCGAAGACCGCCCACTGGCAGGACGCCGAGAGCCGCCCGCACTTCGTCTACCACGCTGACCCGATGCCGGTGTAGCCATCCGCGTCGGGCCGCGCGGAGCCTCGACCCGGCCTGTGGGGGCTCAAGACCCGAGCCCGGCCACAGTAGTAGGCACACGCCGTGTGCCGTGCGGAAGAACGGCACACAGTAGTAGGCACACGCCGTGTGCCGTGCGGAAGAACGGCACACGGCGTGTGCCTACTACTGTGGCCGGCTCACGTCGGCCGATCGACGGACAACGGAGGCCAATGCCCGTGCGAATCGTCCCCGTCTGCCTCCTCCTCGCCGCGGCCGGGTGCTGGAAGCCCGCTCCCGACGCACCGCCCGCCGCCGAGACGCCGCCACCGCGCGTCAACCCGCGGCACGGGGTGGTCATGACGTACTTCGTCGGGAAGATCGACGGCGGCCGCAGTTGCTCCGGCCAGGCGTGGGTCGCCCTCGACCTGCCGGCGGCCGCCGCGACGAAGACGGGTGGACGGTGCGGGGAGTCGGGCGGGCCGACGGGTGAGTACGAGTGGAAGCTCGTGGCCCACCGGGGCGACGCCGACGTGTACCGCGTCACCCTCCGCTACCCGGTCGAAGGCCCGGCCACGTGGACGGAGACGGCCGAGGTCGAGTTCCGCGGGGAACGGGTCAAGGTGTTCGAGACCGACGCCTACGCCTTCGTGCTCGACCCCGCGACGCCGTGGCGACCGTAGCACGCGGCGCCCGGGTTTTGAGCCCCGAAGGGGCGGTCGTGAATCGCCCGGGGTGGCAACCCCGGGCGGCGTCGGCGGTGTCACCGGGGCGTTGCCCCCACGCGCCGCCCGCCGCCCGCCCGGCCCCGCGGCGGCGGATTCGCGCCCGGCCGGAACCCGACCCCGCGGGGGCGGATTCGCGCCCGGCCGGAACCCGCCCCCGCGTCCCCGGCGTGAGCTAGGCTGTGGTATCGCCTCCCCGCCGCCACGGGGGAGGCGGCCCACCCGCGCACCCGCATGAACCTTTCCACCGCCGCCCCGGCGCCCGCCAAGCCGATCGCCGAGTTCCCCGGCCACCGGTCCGCCGTCACCGCCGTCGCCTTCACCCCGGACCGCTCCCTCGTCGTCTCCGCCGACCGCGACGGCGCCGGCCGCGTCTGGGACGTGGCCACGTCGAAGCCCGGCCCCCGCGGCGACATCCCCCGGTCCGGCGACGCCTGCCGGGTCGTCGCCTGCGGCCCGAACAGCCGCCTCGCCGCCCTCGGGGCGGACACCGCCGCCGGCGGCGTCCGCCTCTACGACCTCACCGAGCGCACCCCGGTCGAGAACGCGACCCTGCGCGGGTCGAACGGCGCCGTGCTGGCGCTGGCGGTCTCGCCGGACGGGAAGCTGATCGCCGCCGGCGGCGAGGACGCGACCCTGCGGGTGTGGGAGCCCGGGGCGGGGTTCCGCGGCGACGCCCGCATCGCCCTCCCCGGCCACACCAAGCCGATCACCGCGGTCGCGTTCGCCCCGGACGGCCACTCGGCCGCCACCGGCGGGGCCGACGGGAGCGTGCGCGTCTGGACGCTCAGCCGGATCCGGTCGAGCCAGCGGGCGGCGGTCCACCACCCGGCCGGGGTGGACGCGGTCGCTTACCTGCCGGACGGCAAGGGGCTCGTCACCGCCTGCCGCGACGGCCGCATCCGGGTGTGGACCCTGACCGCGATCCGCCCGAGCGTGCGGCTCGAGTTCGCCGGCCACGCGGGCGGCACCCGGGTGCTGGCGGTCGCGGCCGCCGACGCGCTCGCCGGCACCGGCGACGGGTCGGTGGTGACGAACTGGGACCTGCGGACGGGGCAGGCGACGGCGGTGTGGGAGGTGCCCGGCGGGGCCGGCACGAGCGCGGCGTTCACCGCCGACGGTCGCTACCTGGCCCGCGGCACGGCGGGCGGTACGGTGGGGGTGTTCCGCGTCGCCGAGAAGCGGGCGAGCGGGCGGAGCCACGGGTAGCGGGGCGCCCGGGGCGAACGGCCGGCGTGAGCCGGCTGGTTGTTGGTACGGGTGCGTGAGCGGACGACTCGGGTGACCGGCCGCCGCGTCAG
>JAFKFQ010000027.1 GCA_017308215.1 bacterium
ATCGACATGTCGCCGTGCGGGTGGAAGCGCTTCATCGTCTCGCAGATGATGCCGGAGCACTTGCTCGTCGCCGACCCGGGCGCGAGCCCGAGGTCGTTCATGGCGACGAGGATGCGGCGCTGCGACGGCTTGAGGCCGTCGCGCACGTCCGGCAGCGCCCGGGAGACGATCACTGACTGGGCGTAGGTGAGGTAGCTGTCGCGGAGCTCGTCGACGATGTCGAGCGGCGGGATCGGCGCCCCGTTCGCCTCGGCTGGGGTGCCGAGACCGGGCGGGGGTGGGGTGGCGTCGGCCAACGTCAACTCCTCTTGGCCGGGGCGAAAAATCGACCCGAGCCGGATTGCGTAAGCACGTCGGGCGTTACGACGTTATTTTATGGGAAGACGGGTGCCCAAACCACCCGCGTAGGGGCGTTCCGGGGCACCTTTTTCCCGTACCAAACGTCTGACGCGGCAAGGGTTTCGGATACCACGAGTGGAGGGCCGCCCATGCGACGGTTGGTAGGGGTTCTGGCGGGGCTTGTTCTGGCGACCGCGGCTGCGTCCGGGCAGCCGTCGGCGACCACACCGGCGGCCGAGCACACCCGCACGAAACTGCTCAAGGTGCAGTTGTCGGTGAACTTCAACAAGATGCCCCTGCGCGAGGCGCTCAAGGAGATCGCCCACCTGGTGAACGAGAACACGGAGCGGCCGATCTTCTGGACCTACGCCGCCGACGGCGCCGTGCCGAACGTGCCGGTCACGTATAACTGCCGGGACAAGGCGGTCGATCAGATCCTCGACGACCTGTTCAAGCAGCACGGGCTCGGGTTCACGATCCTCGCCGGCGACGACCACCCGCGCGACGGTTGGGTGCGGGTCGGTCCCGGGAAGGACCGCGGCGACATCACCCGCCTGGCCGTGCTCCCGCCGATGACCGCTACAACGCCGATGCCGACGCCGGCCACGCCGGTGGTCCCCGACGACCCGAACGAGGCCGCGGCACTCGCCCGCCTGACAGCGGCGAAGACGCTTCTCGGGCAGGGCAAGGCGGCGGACGCGAGGCTGATCCTCGGGGTGGTCTCGGGCAAGTACCCGAAGACGAAGGCGGCGGCCGAGGCGAAGGACATCCTGGAGAAGCTCAACAAGTGATCCCCGGCTGGCCGTTCCGCCGCGGTCCCGGCGGGCACCCCGACGAGTTCTGGTTCGACCCGGCGACCGCCGACCCCGAAGGGCTCGTCGGCGCCGGCGGCACGCTCGCGCCGGGCACCCTCCGCCGCGCCTACCGCGCCGGCGTCTTCCCGTGGTTCAACGAGGGCGACCCGATCCTGTGGTGGTCGCCCGACCCGCGGGCGGTCATCGAACTCGACGGCCTCCACGTCAGCCGCCGCCTCGCCCGCACGATCCGGTCCGGGAAGTTCCGCACCACCGTCGACCGGGCGTTCGAGGCGGTGATGCGCGGGTGTGCGGAGAACCGTGCGGAAGGGACGTGGGTCATCCCCGAGATGATCGACGCCTACACCGCGCTCCACCGCGAGGGGGACGCACACAGCATCGAGGTTTGGGGAATCCGCGAGACGCCGCCCCCGCCGCTCGACCTCGGCCCTCCGCCCGAGACCCGAGAGGACTGGGACCGCGACGTCGAGCGGATCATGCTGCACGGGTGGGAACTGGTCGGCGGCATCTACGGCGTCGCGGCGGGCGGGTTGTTCGCCGGCGAGTCGATGTTCCACCGCAAGACGGACGCCTCGAAGGTCGCACTCGTTACGCTCGTTGAGCACCTCAAGGCCCGCGGGTTCGTCCTGTTCGACGTGCAGATGACGACCGAACACACGACCCGAATGGGGGCGGTGAACATCCCGCGGGCCGAGTATCTGGAGCGACTGGCGGTCGCGGTGCGGATGACGGACGTGCGCTTCTGACGGCGCCGAATCACCCCGACGGCGCGCCACTTCCGCCCCGACCCACCCGGCTGAATCCTCCCGGGATGCCGCGCTCCCGTAGCTGACTGAGGCGAACCGATGACCCCGACCCGGCGGACCTTCCTGGCGAGCGGTTTGTGGGCGACGACGGCCCGCGCCGACGAGCCGCCACCGGCCGCGAACCTCGGACTACTCCTCTACTCCTACGGCATCCGGTCGCGGCAGGAGGGGCCGACGTTCGCCGACCCGATTCGGTTCGTCGCGTTCGCCCGTGCCCGTGGGGCAAACGCGGTGCAACTCGCACTCGGCCGGCGCACCGGGACCGAGGCGATGGCCGTCCGCCGCGCCGCTGAGGGCGCCGGGGTTGCCGTCGAGGGGATCGTGAGCCCGCCGGACGACACGGCTGCCGGCCGCGACCGCTTCGCCGCCGAGCTCGCCACCGCCCGCGCGTGCGGTGCCGGGGTGGTCCGCGTCGTGATGCTCGGCGGGCGGCGGTACGAGGTCTTCACGAAGCCGGATGACTACCCCGCGTTTGCCCGCTCGGCGAAGGCCGCGCTGGAGCGCGCCGAACCGCTCGCCCGCGCCGCCGGGGTCAAGCTCGCCGTCGAGAACCACAAGGACTTTCGCACCGACGAACAGCTCGACCTGATCCGCGGTCTCGGTAGCCAGTCGGTCGGCGTTTGTGTGGATACCGGGAACAACATCGCCCTGCTCGAAGACCCGGAGGCGGCCGTTGCCGCACTCGCGCCGCTGGCGTTCACTGTTCACCTGAAGGACATGGCGCTGGAAGAGTCGGCGGGCGGGTGCCGCCTGTCCGAGGTGTCGCTGGGTCAGGGGGTGCTCGACCTGCCGGCGGTCGTCGCCGCGTTGCGGCGGGCGAACCCGCGGGTCCGCTTCCAACTCGAAATGATCACCCGTGACCCGCTCCCGGTCCCGTGCTTGGGTGCGCGCTACTGGGCCACACTCGACCGTGTCTCCGGCCGCGACCTGGCGCGAACACTGGCGCTGGCGAAGCGCGCCTCCGTGGCGCGGAAGGAGCCACTGCCGCGAATCAGCCAGTTGACGCCCGCCGAGCAGGTCGCCGCGGAGGAGCGTAACGTCCGCGAGTCGTTCGCGTTCGCGGCGCGAACGCGGCTCGTTCCGGTGTGACGATCGGACCGGGATGCGGGGTGGGCGGTTTCCATGTAATCGCTCATTCATTGGGCCAAGTTGTGCAGCTACTTTTCTGTGCGACGGCTGGGGTGGGGGAGCGACCGGGATTCTCACCCGTCCCTCATGCCGGCAGGAGTAAGCTCAAATCTGAGAACGGGTTATCCGGTTCGGGAGGGCGGTCCGTGCGTGTGTTGCTCGTCGAGGACCACCAACCGCTCCTTCGAGCGCTCCGACAGGGGCTTGAGGAAGAGGGGTTCGCGGTCGATGTCGCCACCGACGGCGAGGAGGCCGATGTCAAGGCCCGTACCACCGGGTACGACGTGGTCGTACTCGACATCATGCTCCCGAAGATCGACGGTCTGACCCTCCTCAAAAAGTGGCGGACCGACGGCATCAAGACGCACGTCCTCA
>JAFKFQ010000028.1 GCA_017308215.1 bacterium
GCGCACACACCCGGACTGTGACTTCCTCCCCAGTCCGTTTGCCGCGCGGGATGCACTGTTATGGTGCGTCCGCGGGGGCGGTCGTCCGGGCGACCGAGCAGGGTCACTCCTGCGACCCCCGCGGCACGAGCGGCCGGCTGGGGCACCGCGCCGGAACCCGACACCTCACCCACCGGCGGCCGCCGGTCCGTGTAGCAATGCACGGCCGACGGCCGCCGCGTGGCGCGTTCTGGACCAATCAACACGTCGGGGGTACGCACCCGACATTGATCGATAGACGGATCAGCAGGTCGGGCTCGTTTCACATGCCACAGCGCGACACGACCGCGCGAGCGGACAAGAAAGTGAATCGGGGAGTGGATCGGAATCACGCCTCGGCCGACGGCGCGGGCTTCTCGCGTAGTTTTGGCTCGATGAGAACCTTCAGCAGGAGGCTCACGAGAGCGAGGAGCGTGAGCACGGACGCCAGCGCGAACGCTGCCGGCGTGCCACTACGGCCAGGGGTGTCGAACAGCTTCTGGATTTGCAACGGGATCGTATCCGTCTCGCCGCCGATGCGGCCCGACACGACATACACCGCGCCGAACTCGCCCATTGCCCGGGCGTTGCAGAGGATCACGCCGTACAGGAGCCCCCACTTGATGTTCGGCAGCGTCACGCGCCAGAACAGCTGCCACCCGCTCGCGCCGAGGCTGCGGGCGGCCAACTCCTCCTCCGGGCCGTTCGCCTCCATCACGGGGATGAGCTCGCGCGCGACGAACGGGAACGTCACGAACGCCGTTGCCAGCACGATGCCGGGCGGCGCGAAGATCACGCGGTAGCCGTGCTCGCGGAGCCACTCGCCGAGGGGCGCCTGGGCGCCGAACAGCAGCACGAAGATGAGCCCGGCGACGACCGGCGACACCGAGAACGGCAGGTCGATGAGCGTGGTGAGGAGCGTGCGGCCGGGGAAGCGGAAGCGGGCGATCAGCCACGCCGCGGCGATGCCGAACACGACGTTCAGTGCCACCGCCACCGGCGCCACGACGAGCGTGAGGAACACGGCGTGGCGCGTGTCGCGGTTGCCGACGAGGTTCGTCCAGTACTCGCCGAGGCCGTTCGCCAGCGCGAAGTGGAACACCGCGGCCAGCGGCACCGCGACCAACCCGCCGACGATCAGGTAGGTGACGCCGACGAGCGCGTAGCGGACGAACCACGGGTCCGCGGCCGGCTTCGGGGGCGC
Source organism: bacterium (assembly GCA_017308215.1). Classification (GTDB taxonomy): domain Bacteria; phylum Planctomycetota; class Planctomycetia; order Gemmatales; family Gemmataceae; genus Urbifossiella. The sequence continues at coordinate 1,223 of JAFKFQ010000028.1, forward strand.
GGCGGTGGCGACCGCGGCGGGCGCGTCGAGAACATCAACCGGCATGGCGCTGGGTCCACCGTTCGAGCAGGTTCACCACGACGAGCAGCACGAACGAGATGCCGAGCAGCACGGCCGCGATCGCCGCCGCCTCCGGGTACGCGCCCTCTTCGAGGCGTGCGACGATGAGGATGGGGGCGATCTCGGTGCGGAACGGCAGGTTGCTGGAGATGAACACCACGGAGCCGTACTCGCCGAGCCCGCGGGCCAGCGCCAGCGCGAAGCCGGTGAGCGCCGGCGGCACGAGCGTCGGGAACAGGACGCGGCGGAACGTCTCCCAGCGCGTCGCGCCGAGCACCGCCGCCGCCTCTTCCGCTTCCGCATCCAGGTCGGCGAGGACCGGCTGCACGGTGCGGACGACGAACGGGAAGCCCGTGAACACCAGCACGACGACGATGCCAAGCTGCGTGTACGCGACCTCGATTCCGAGCGGGACGAGGTACTGCCCGATCCAGCCGTTCTCGGCGTACAGCGTGGCGTACACCAGCCCCGCCACCGCCGTCGGCAGCGCGAGCGGCACGTCCACCAGCGCGTCGACGATGCGTTTCAGCGGGAACTGGTAGCGGACGAGTGTCCACGCCACGACCAGCCCGAGGACGACGTTGACCGCGGCGGCGGCCGCAGCGGACCCGAACGTGAGCAGGTACGCCGCCCGCGCCCGCGGCGTCCACGCCGCCGCGAGGAACTCCGACGGCCCGAGCGCCCCCGCCTTCCACACCACCGCGGCGAGCGGGACGAGGACGAGCAGGCTCAGGTATGTCACCGTGTACCCGAGCGACAGTCCGAACCCCGGCAGCGCCCGCCGGTTGACGCGACTCATGCCGCGTCCCCGCGACACGCCGCCGGCCGCTCCCGCACGACCTCGCGCATCTCGCGCCACAGCGCGAGCTCCAGGTCGGCGAACGGGCCGCTGATCCCGTGCCGCAGCACGACCTCGTAGGCCGCGCGGGCCAGGTCGGCCGCGTACGACTCGGCGGCGGGGGTCAGGTCGGGGGTCGGGGCGCGTCGGGCGGCGACCACGGAACGGTCCTTTCTGGGCAGGAGGCCAAGGCAGTTTTTGACAGGATGAACAGGACGAAGCAGGATGAAAAATCAATCTGTCTTTAATCCCGCTTTGTCCTGTTCATCCTGTCAAAAATCAGAATCACTTTCCGCGGGCCGAGTACATCCGGTCGAACTCGGCGCCGTCGGCGAAGTAGGTCGAGAGCACCTCGTCCCACGTTCCAGAGGGGACGAGGCTCGTCGCGGTTCGCAGTTCCATGTCCGGGAAGTGGTCCCGGTGGCGGTTGAAAACTCGCTTGTTCGTTGGCCGGTGGTGATGCTTGGCGATGATGTCCTGCGCCTGCTCGGTGTAGAGGAAGTTCAGGTACGCCTCGGCCGCGGCGCGGGTGCCGCGGCGATCGACGGACCGATCGACGACCGCGACGTGCGGCTCCGCCAATACGCTCAGCGGCTTGGCGAGGCCCGGCGCTGTCGGGTACACGATCTCCAACTCGCCGCGGCCCTCTTCCACTTCGAGCTTCGCCTCGTTCTCCCACGTCAGATGCACGTCGCCGATCTTCTTGGTGGCGAAGGTCATCGTCGCGCCGCGGGCGGCGGCGTCGAGGCCGGGGGTGCGCTGGTACACGCCGCGGACGTAGTCACGCGCCTGCTCGGTCGTGCCGCCGGTCCAGATCACCGAGCCCCACAGCGCCAGGAAGCTCCATTTGCCGTTGCCCGAGGTCTTCGGGTTCGGCGTGATGACGGCCACGTCGCCGCGCGCGAGGTCGGGCCAGCCGCGGACGTTCTTCGGGTTCCCCTTGCGCACGACGAACACGATGGTGGACTCGTAGGGGAGCGAGCGGTGCGGCAACTTCTTTTCCCACCCCGCGTCCATCAGCCCGGCCTTCCGCACCATGTCGGTGTCGGGGAACATCGCCAGCGTCACCACGTCGGCCTCCAGGCCGTTGGCGACCGCCTGCGCCTGGCTCGCCGACCCGCCGTGCGACATGCGGACGGTCACGGTCGCCGACTTCTTCTCCGCGTAGTCGCGGGTGAAGGCGGCGTTCATGTCTCGCCACAGCTCGCGGGTCGGGTCGCAGGCGACATTCAGGATGTCCGTGCCGCCGCCCTCCCGGACCACGCCGGCGGACACGATCCACGCCGCCGCCGCGACGAGGTACGCACCGCCCGCGGCGAGGAGGAATTTCGTCCACACGA
>JAFKFQ010000029.1 GCA_017308215.1 bacterium
CGACCCCGCAGATCAGCCATGCCCAAAGTCTTCGTCGCCCGCCGCATCCCCGCCACCGGGCTCGACCGGATCGCCGCCGCGGCCGACGTGGACGTGTGGCCGGACCGCCTCCCGCCGCCGCCCGAGGTGCTCCGCGAGCGCGTCCGGGGCTGTGACGGCCTGGTGTCACTCCTCACCGACCGCGTGGACGCGGCGCTCCTCGCCGCGGCCCCGAAGCTGAAGGTGGTAAGCAACTTCGCCGTCGGGTTCAACAACGTCGACGTCGCCGCCTGCACCGCCCGCGGGGTGCGCGTCGGCAACACGCCCGGCGTCCTCAACGACGCCACCGCCGACATCGCGGTGACGCTCCTGCTCGCCGCCGCCCGCCGCCTCGGCGAGAGCGCCACGGACGCGAAGGAAGGCCGCTGGCTGACGTGGGAGCCGCTCGGCTGGCTCGGTCAGGACTTGGCGGGGAAGACGCTCGGCATCGTCGGCATGGGTCGCATCGGCTTCGCCACGGCCAAGCGCCTCCACCACGGCTGGGGGATGAAGGTGCTGTACACGGCGCGGTCCCCCAAGCCCGACGCCGACCGCGAGCTGGCCGCCCGCCGCGTCGAGCTCGACGAACTGCTGCGCGAGAGCGATTACGTATCGGTCCACGCCGACCTGAACCCGACGACAAAGGGGCTGTTCGGCACCGACCTGTTCAAGCAGATGAAGCGGACGGCGGTGTTCGTGAACACGTCGCGCGGGCCGCTCGTCGATCAGCCGGCGCTGGCGACCGCGCTGCGGGCGGGGACGATCTTCGCCGCCGGCCTCGACGTGACCGACCCCGAGCCGCTGCCGCCGGACCATGAGCTGTTTTCGCTGCCGAACTGTGTGATCGCCCCGCACGTCGCCAGCGCGACGGTCGGCACGCGCGACGCGATGGCGACGCGCTGCGCGGACAACCTCCTCGCCGGCCTCCGCGGCGACCCCCTGCCGTACCCGGTGAACTGATCACCCGGACGACTCGACGACCACACTGATTCACCAATTTCACACAATCAGCTCAATCGCCCGTTCGCCCGTAATCTGCTGAACATCCCGTCCTGCCCAGTCCGATACTCCCGGCACACCTGCCCCTACCGGCGCGAGCCCCCGCGCCGGCCCGCCCTGTGGGATTCCCACCATGCGTGCCCTCTTCCTCGTCGGCGCCGCCGGCCTGATCGCCGCTGCGCCCGTCGCGGCCCAGCCGCCGGCCACCCTGCCCCCCGCGTCCCCGCCGCCAGCGGTCGCCACCCAGGAAGTCGCGGCCGAGCCCGGGTTCGACCTGTCGTCCCGCGTCGGCAACTGGTCGATGATGGGACCGCGGGCGTGGGCGACCGCCGAGTACCGGCTCATCTGGATCACCGGGATGAACACCCCGGACCTCGTCCAGGCGGTGCCGACGGACGCCGCCGTCAGCTCGATCCAGGCCGGGACGGCGCTCCCGGCCGGGTCCGCCCGGCGGGTGTTCCCCCAGGGGCAGCAGCTCGATTTCGACCCGCAGAGCGGGTTCAAAGCCGCCGCTGGCGTCAACTTCGACCGGTTCGGCCTGGAGGCGTCCGGATTCTACCTGGGCAGGAAGACGGACTCGGGGGAGCTCTTCGGCAACGGCTCCCCGAACAGCGCCGCGGTCGGTTACGTCCAGGCCGGCACCGGCACGCCGATCGCGCTGTTTGCGTCGCTGGCCGGCGACTACACCGGCGGCGTCCGGGCGACCGTGGACACCCAGCTGTGGGGGGTGGAGGCGAACGTCCGCACGCCGTGCTACAACTTCCTGTTCACGATCAACGACGTTGTCAGCGGCTTCCGGTACGTGAACCTAGAGGAGAACATCCGGGTGGACTACCGGGCGAACTTCAACGACGGCTCCACGCTGGCCGTGACCGACTCGGTGCGGACCCGCAACCAGTTCTACGGCGGGCAGGTCGGGCTCGACAGTACGATCGGCGGCGACTACGGGTTCGGCGCTCGGCTGATCACCAAGCTCGGCCTCGGCAACGTGCGGCAGCGGGCCGAGCTGACCGGGTCGAACACGTTCACCACCCCCGGCCTGCCGCCGGACGTGGACCCGGCGGGCCTGTTCGCCCGGCCGTTCAACCAGGGCGTGTTCACCCGCGACAAGTTCGCCGCGATCCTCGAATACGACGGCCGGCTGACGTACAACTTCACCCCGGCGGTGCAGGTGTACGTCGGGTACACGGTCCTGTTCCTGAGCAGCGTACAGCGGCCGGGCGAGGCGATCGACACCAGGATCAATGACTCCCGGGTGCGGTTCATCGCCAACACGCAGCCGAGCAACCTGAACCGCCCGGTGTTCAACTGGCGGGCGAACGACTTCACCGCCCAGGGCATCACCTTCGGGGCGACGTTCCAGTACTGACGCAAGGCGGGGGGCCTGCGGCGAAGCCCGAACGGTTGACACGACACGAACACCGCTGACGCCGCCCCGGGTTCCACCCGGGGCTACAAGCTTGCCGCCCTCCGGGCTCAAACCCCGAGTCAACCTCATGCTCACCACCGCCCTCGTCGAACACGTCCTCGCCACGATCCCCGGCAAGAGCGTCGGGCTGCTCGGCGACCTGTTCCTCGACCGCTACCTCGACATCGACCCGGCGCGCGATGAGCCGTCGGTCGAGACGGGGCTGATGGCGTATCAGGTGGTCGGCGTGCGCTCGTACCCCGGGGCACTCGGGACGGTGCTGAACAACCTCGCCGCACTCGGCGTCGGCCGCATCGTTCCCGTGGCGGCAATCGGCGACGACGGCGAGGGCTACGAGCTGCGCCAGGCGCTCGGCCGCATCGGCGCCGTGGACGCGACGCACGTCTTCGCCGCCCCCGGCCGCCGCACGCCGACGTACACGAAGCCGATGTACGGCCCGAAAGAGCTGAACCGCCTCGACATCAAGAACCGCACGCCGACGCCGCCCGCGGTCGAGGCCGATATCCTCGCCCGCCTCGACGCCGTGTGGCCGGCGGTGGACGCGCTGATCGTACTCGATCAGGTGAGCGAAGCGGATTGCGGCGTAGTGACCGCCCGTGTCCGCGACCGCCTTGCGGAGTTGGGGGAGCGCGACCCGGCGAAGTTCGTCCTCGCCGACAGCCGTGAGCAGATCGGGAAGTTCCGCAACGTGAGTGTGAAGCCGAACGAGCGGGAGTGTTTGACTCAGCAGGCGATGTACGGCATCCCGCGACCCGGCGAGCACCCGGCTCAGTACGTGGCGAATGGGACCAACCGGGTGGTGTTCTGCACGTTCGGCGAACAGGGCATCATCGTGGCGCGGCCGGACCATCACACGTTTCACTCGGCCCCCGCCTACCCGGTGTCCGGCCAGATCGACATTTGCGGGGCCGGGGACAGTTGCTCGGCGGGGATCACGTCGGCGGTGGTCAGCGGGCTGACGCACGAGCAAGCAGCGGCGTTTGGGAACCTCATCGCTTCAATCAC
>JAFKFQ010000405.1 GCA_017308215.1 bacterium
CACCCCTTCAGCCACCCGCACAGCTCGGCCTTGGTCGCCGGCTGGTACGGGTTGTCGACCTCGACCCGGTCCCCGTACAGCGCCGACAGGAACGCGGCCAGCCGGGCCAGGGCGGCCGGGTGGGTGGTGCGGGACGCCCGCGCCCCGACCAGCTCCGGGCTGACCGGGAGGTTCAGGCTGGTCACCCCGTTCTCGTAGAACCGGACCCGCCGCAGCCCCACCTGCCGGGCGACCACCGCCCCGGCCGCGGCGAACAGGAACGACCGGGTCCGCTGGTTGAAGTCCCGGTTCAGGTCCTCCCGCTTGTTGACCGTCAACCCGACGTGCGCCGGGGCCGCGGCCCGCCGCGCGACCCGGCCGGCGAGGGCGGCGAATACGGCGTCCTGCCGGGCCGCCACCCGGGTCGCCGACCGGTGGGACAGGAGGACCACCCGGCGCTCCCGCACCAGCACCTCCTCGACCGCCCCGCAGAGGGAGTCGAGCCCGCCGGAGAACAGCACCAGCTCGTCGAACTCCGGCCGGTCGGCGGCCACCCGGTCGAACAGGTAGGCGGCCGGACGGGCCGGCTCGGCGGCCGGGTGGAACCCGAACTCGTACTCGTCGTCGGTCAGCACCCGGAGGGCGTCGGCCAGGGCGGCGTGGACCGCCGGGCGGTCCCAGACGGCCGGGCACCGGACGGGAACCTCGAGCCGGATCCGCCGCCGCCAGGCGTCGCCGTAGTCGACCTCGGCCGTCCCCCCGCGGGTGACGGCCTGGTCGGCGGCGAACACGTAGGCGGCGACCTCGAGGAGGTCGGCGGACAGGGCGGGGAGGCCGGTCCGCATCCGGGCGACGAGCTGGTCGATCCGGAGGTGGACCTCGGCCCCGGGGCCAATCCCCAGGGTGACCCGGGCGGCTCGCCACCACCGGCGTGGGGCGGCGGCCGGCCGGAGGCCGCCGCAGAGGACGAGGCGGGGGTCAGCCACGGTCGAGCCCCCGGGCGGCCAACTCCTTACGGAGCTTCCCCAGCGCGTAGGCGGTGAACCCCCGCGCCTTCTCCCGGTTGACGCCCTGCTGGAACCGGTTCTTGTCGTACCACCCGCCGGCGTAGTCGCGGACGATGACGGCGGCCTCCCGGCAGTGAGCGTCGAGATCGGCGACGAACGCGGCGTGGGCGGCCGGGTCGGCGAACCGGCCGGCCCCGCCGACGTGGTGGGACAGCTCGCGGCCGAGGTGGTAGAGGAGGAACCGGCGGGCGAACCGGGCGAAGAAGTCGTGGGCCAGGGCGGCGAACACATTCCGGGTGGTGAACCCGCGGACGGCGTCGTGGACCTCGGCCCCGCCCGGGAACAGGTCGGCGGCGTGGTCGCCGACGAGGGCGGTGAGGGTCTCGGCGGCGGCCAGCCGGGCCATCTCCCCGAGGTCGGACCGGGGGCCGGGGGCGGCCGGGTCGGGGGCGGCGGCGGCGGCCGCGAGGCCGGCGGCCAGGTCGAACACGCTGAGGTCGGGGGGGACGTGGACCCCGTCGGCGGCGAGGGCGGCGGCGAAGTCGTCCCGGCGGGCGGCGAGGGCGGTGCGGGCGAGGAGGAAGACGGCCCGGGCGACGCCGGGGTCTCCCTCGCCGCGGCGGAGGCCGGTGACGGCGGCGCGGGAGGTGGCGCCGGCGACGACGGCGGCGGACGCCCCGTCGGCGAGGTGGCCAACGACGTCCAGCCACTCGCGGGTGGCGGGGAGGGTGCCGAGTCGGTTGTGTCCCATGAGCGGTCCGGGGGGCTGCTCGGAACGGACGTACACTATTTTGCCCGATCCTAGCGCACCCGCCCCCGCCGCGACAATCACCGTTGCACGTCGGCGACCGCTTTTTCCCCACCCGCCGGCATCCGGCGGGCCGTGAGCTCGCGCCACGCCCGCCGCTGCCCCCGCCAGGTGCGGATCGCCGCTACCCTCTGCAGGTCGGCCAGTGTCAACGGCTCCCGCCCGGCGGTCACCGGCGGGAGGAACAGGAGCGCCTCCTGGATGTCGGGGGCCAGGAGCGTCAGGTTCATCACCTGGGTCACCCGCGCCCGCGTCACCCGCCCGAGCCGGGCCAGTTCGGCGTAGTCCCGCACGACGCCGGTGCGGACGAGGCCGTCCATCTTGACGGCGAGCGCCATCAGCCGCGCCACCCGCGGCACCCGCTCGGCCGGTGGCGGGGGTGCCGCGCCCTCCCGCAGCTCCGGCCGCCCGCCCGGCCGCGGCGGCCGATGTGGACGGTGCCCTCGATCGTCAGCGTCGCGTCACTCATGCCACCCGCTCCTGTTGCCGCTCGGCCAGCTCGCCGGCCAGAGCCGTGATCCCGGTCGGCCGGAAGGTTACCGCGATGCGCCCGCTCGCCCCGTCGGAGGCGACCTTCTCCACCAGTAGGCCGATGACCCGCGCCCGCCCGGCCGGGGCCAGCGCCGCCCACACCGGGTCGAACCCGGCCAGCGCGGTCGCCGCGTCCGCTTCGGACACCGTCGCCGCCCGGACCTCGCGGGTCTGTTCCGTCGCTCGCCGGAGCCAGTCCTCGGCCAGCCGCTGCTGGTCGTGGAGATCCGCGAGCCGGCGCACCACCTCGCCGTTGTCGTCGCCGGGCCGGAACCGGGCCGACTCCAGCGCCAGGTGCCGCTTCAGTCCGACCAGGTCGGCCGCTAGTCCCTTCTCCTCGGCGGCCAGCTCCGCGAGCCGCTCGCCCTGCTGGTGGCGCGCCTGGGCGACGACCTGGCGGAGGAGGTCGGGGTCGCGGCCGGCGGCCCGCACCCGGTCCACCACGAACCCCTCGACCGGCCCGGCCGGCACCGGCTTCGTCGGGCAGGTCCCAGCGCCCCGCTTGTGGCCGGCGACGCACGCGTAGTAGCGGTAGGTGCGGGCGCCCTTGGTGGTACAGGTCGGGGTCATCGCCGCCCCGCACGGGCCACACCGCAGCAGCCCCTTTAAGAGGGCGCCGTACCGGTCGGGCGAGCCCGGCCCCGCCGACTGCTGCCCGTTCTGCCGGAGCCGCTCCTGGACGCGGTCGAAGGTGGCGGGGTCGACCAGGGCCGGGTGCTCGCCGGGGTACACGTCGGCCTTGTGCCGCACCCGCCCGGCATACAGCGGGTTCGTCAGCAGCTGGTACAGGCTGGTGCGTGTGAACGGCTTCCCGCCGGTCACCCGGCCGGTGGCGTCCGCCCACCGCTTGGTCACCCACCCGCGGCGGCCGAGTTCCCGCACCACCGGCAGCAGCGACCCGTGCCGGAGGTAGAGCCCGAAGATGTCCCGCACCCGCTCGGCCTCGTCGGGGTGGATGACGAGCCGGCGGCCACCGGGCTCGCGGTCGTACCCGAGGACCGGGCGCCCACCGCCCCACTTCCCCTTCCGCCGCGTCGCGGCGATCTTGTCCCGGGTCCGCTCGCCGACGATCTCCCGCTCGAACTGGGCGAACGACAGGAGCACGTTGAGCACCAGCCGGCCCATGCTCGACGCCGTATTGAACTGCTGGGTCACGCTGACGAACGACACGCCCTTCTGCTCGAACCGCTGCATGAGCTGGGCGAAGTCGAGGAGGCTGCGACTGAGTCGATCCACCTTGTAGACGACCACGCAGTCGATCCGCCCGGCCTCGACGTCGGCCATGAGCCGGCGGAGCCCGGGGCGGTCGGTGTTGCCGCCGGTGAACCCGCCGTCGTCGTACCGGTCGGGGAGCGCCACCCACCCCTCGCCCGACTGGCTGCGGACGTACGCCTCGCCGGCGTCCCGCTGGGCGTCGAGCGAATTGAACTCCTGGTCGAGCCCCTCCTCGGTGGACTTCCGGGTGTAGATCGCGCACCGGACCAGCTTCACGGTAGGCCGCGGGCGTGTGGTGGCGGTCACGCGGCACCTCCCCGGGTGAGGCGAAAGAACAGGAACCCGTTCGTGTGCGTGCCGGTCACCGCCCGGGCGACGGCGCTCAGGGAGGCGTACCGGTCGCCGGCGTACTCGAACCCGTCGGGCTGGACCTTCACCCGCACCACCCCGCCCTTGTACTTCCGGGTGAGCACCGTGCCGACGGCCGGCAGCCGCGGGTCGAGGACGGCCGCGATCGGCGCTGTAGTCGCGTGAGAGGGCTCGGGCTGCTCCCGCGGCGGGGTGAGGCGGAGGTCGGCGTCCCGGGCTAGCTCGGCCGCCCGCGCCCGGGCGCGCTCGCTCAGGTCGCCCTCGGCCAGCGCCTGGAGGCGCCACCCGACCCGGCGGGCGAGCCACGCCCGGTTGCCGGACGCGGCCGGCTCGCCGAACACCGCGGCGTACTTGTCGCGGAGCTCCGCCGCGGTCATCCTCTCCAGGGCCGCCAGCTCCTTCGCCAGGGGCGGCGGCTTCTCGGTCGTCGCGGGCATGCGGGCCTCCTCTCGGGCGTCTCGGGGTCGTTAACCGGCGTGGACAGTAACGCTCGCGGGCGGCGATCCATTAAGCCGATTCGGCTGGTTTTTCCTGCGAATTCGTGATGCCCGCTGGGGGCGGGAAGGCGACCGGGTGGAGGTGACGGAGCAGACCGGTGGCGAGGAGAGCGGCGACGGCGGCGGCCCGCTCGGCCGGGGTCATCTCGGGCGGGCGGAGGTGGGTGAGGTGGTCGGTCACGGTGTGCCCCCAGGCGGGGACCGCCACCGCGGCCGTCCCTACCAGGGAACTACCCCGACGGGGTGCGAAGTGTCCGACGTCGGCGGGCGGAGAGGACGTGGCGGGGAGCGGGGTGGTCACGTGCGGGCACCTCCGGGGGTGTGGCCCACAGCGACCTTCGGCGGTACCGGCCGGCGGCTGTCTGGCAAGAAGTATCTGGGAGTGTTAATTGCCCGAGCGGGCGCGAAGTGTCGCACCGACTTTTAGAAGGCGGCTCGTCGGGTTGTTCACGGGTACTGCCTTCGGCATGTCGGACCGACGCGAGCTGGGGATGCTCAGTGATTCCGTGACGGTGGTGGGGTCCGCGGGTAGATTGTGCTTGGGTTCAGCATCCGAAGATCGTTGCCCCGTGCTCAGCGGAGGGTCGGCGTGGCCAACATTTATGAGTCCCGCGACGAAGAGATTCACGCACTTCTCAACCGGGCGTCCGCGGGGACTGGAGCCACGGTCGTCATTCCCGACCTCCAGAGACCTTACGTGTGGGAACCCAACCAGGTCATCCTACTCGTGGACTCCCTCATCCGGGGCTGGCCTTTCGGCACTCTACTCATGTGGAAGGTCGATCACAAGGAACTCCAGGGCATTCCACACCGGGAGTTCTGGCAGGTCGTGGACAAGCGCACCGAGGGAAAAGGATCGACGATGATCCGCAAGGACCCACCGGCTCAGTACCACATGGTGCTTGACGGCCAGCAGCGGCTCCAGAGTCTGCTGCTCGCGCTTGGCGGGGACGGCTGGGGGTTCAAACTTGAGGATCGCGACTGGCTGGAGCAGTTGGAGGGTATTCGCCCCCGCGGGCGCAAGCCGAAGTACCCGCACTGGACGAAGGGGACGCTCTGCTTCGATGTCGAGGCCTTCCACAAGGCATACCTCGTGGCGAAGGACGTGATCGGAATCGACTACCGCAACGTGCTGCGCTGGGCGGTCACCGACTCCGCGAACGGTCAGTCAACCTGGGCCAAGCCGGACAACTACCGCCAACCCCTGGAGAAGGCGTTCATGGCCGCCAACAAAGGCCGCTTCATCCGCCTCTCGCGGCTGTGGTCCGAGGTGCCCCCGAACGCCAACATCAAGGAGAAGCAGTTCCGGGAGATTGCCGAGGATCTCCTCAAGGAGCACGAAGTCGCTGCGGAGGTCGGGGCGAAGGTTCTTGAGCCGATGGGCGAGTTGATGTCCACGCTACGGGACGTGAAGCTAAGTAAGATCACGTTCCTCGAACTCCGCCCCTATGACAAAAATCTGTGGTCGGAGGACGAGTACAACGACGCGATCGTGAACATCTTCACCCGCCTGAACACGGCCGGACGGACGCTGACGAGGGAGGAGATTACCTTCGCCTGGCTCAAGGTCGGCTGGGACGACACGGCCACGAGTGGGAACACCGCCGGAAAGTGCTTCGAGTCGCTCCTGGAGGCGATCCGGGGCAAGGGCCTGCCGATCGAGATGGACGACTTGGTTCGCGCGGTGTCGTTCATTTGGGCCGTGGCCCACCACAACGGCGTGCTCTTGTCCGACAAGGATCTGTTGAAGGGCGACACCGTGAAGCCGATGGCGCACGACCTCGCGGCAGGCTGGACCGACATCGTGCGGACGATCGAAGCCTTGCTGGACACCGCCAAGGATCGGGGGCTCAAGTACGGACAGGCCGGTCAGTACGACTCTCTGAACGCCGTCAACGTCTTGTGGTGCTGGGCGTACCAGGCGCGCCGCTGGCTGACAAAGAACCCCCAAAAGGTGAAGGGTGACGACGCCTACGAGAAGCGGGTCGCCGAACTTCTCGAGGAGCGTATGGACCGCTGGCTGATCTGTTCGCAATGGGCGGGGAAGTGGGGGTCCTCCTCGGGGGCCGCGCTCGTGGGCTATGCTAAGGACTTGCACAGCGACGGTCAGAAACTCGCGGCAACGACCGATGCCGCCGCTGCCCTCACCATCATTGCCGATCGCATCACAGCCCTCACTGACGGTGTCATCAAGGATGCGGTGCAATACGTGCAGGCGCATATCGTCAGCCTACGAGAGCAGGTGTCCAGGTACAACCGATTGCTGTGGGTGTGGCATCGGCTGGACGCCGCGCGCTGGAAAATGTCGAGCGTGCCGCTCCGGTCGGGTCGCCGCCAAGACATCGAACTCGAAGTTGACCACAACGTCGCGCACGCCCTTTGGGAGGGGAAGGTGAAAGCCACTGCCCCGAAGGACGACGAAGAGGCCCAGGAACTCATCCAGGAGATCAACAGGCTGGGCAACTGCTCGCTCTTGGAGAAGAACTTCAACCTCTCCAAAAGCGACAAGACCCTTCGGGCGTTTCTGGCCGATGTATATGAATTCAAGTCGGCGAAACTGAAACTCGACGACTGGGCGAAGGCACTGGTGCTCGGCCCCGAGTTCTTGGACCCCGACAAGTTCACGCTAAAGGAGATTGAAGAAGCCATTAAGAATCGCGAAGAGACCATGCGGAAGGAGATCGTCGAGTTCGCTCAGGGCGCGCGTCAGCGACAGGATCTTCAGCCTGCCGCGCCGGCGGCGGACGGAAAGAAGTAAAGGAAGCGATGAGCGTCATCGCTTCGGATGCAGCGCTCTACTTCGCAGATCGTGGCCTGCGTGAACAGTGACCGTGCTGGCTTCGGTCACCTCGACGGAGGTCGGCGAGGGAGTCCAAAGCCGACCATCTCCGGCCGGAAACGAGTGGATCGGTCAGTCGAACGGGACGCCGGTCTGCCGCGACACGTACCGCAGGTCGGCGACCACTGCGGGATCCAGCGGGACTCCCGTCACGGCCCGCTCGGCCGCAGCCTTCCACTCCGGCTCGCCGGGGATGACCACGCCCGGCGACCCCGGGGCCGGCTTCGTCGCCCGCATCGTCCGCACCCAGTCGTCCATCTGCCGGCGGAACTCGGCCGGGTCGAGGAATCCGTCCAGCCGCATCGCCCCGAAGTAGTGGCCGAGCCCCCGACCCACCCCCCGCGGCGGGAGCGGCTGGGTCAGCACGAACGGCGGCGCGAACGGCCCCCAGTTCGCCCCGCTCAGGACGCCGGTGAGGATGTCCACCATCGCCCCGAGGCAGAACCCCTTGTGCCCGCCGGCGTCACGGCTGCTGCCGAGTGGCAGCAGCGCCCCGCCGTCCCACATCTGGTCCGGCGCGTCGGCCGTGTTGCCGTCGCCGTCGATGGCCCACCCCGGCGGGATCGGCCGCCCCTGCCGGGCCGCGATCTCGATCTTCCCGAACGCGACGGCGCTGGTGGCGAGGTCGATCACCACCGGCAGCTCGGTCTCGCAGGGGAACGCAATGGCGATGGGGTTGGTCCCGAGCATCCGTTCGGCCCCGCCGAGCGGGGCGACGAGCTTGCTGCTGTTCGTCATCGACCACCCGATGAGCCCGCGGGCGAGGGCACGGAGCGGGTAGTACCCGGCGATCCCGTAGTGGTTGGTGTTCCGCACCACCACCGCCGCGGCCCCGATCGCCTCGGCCTTCGCCAGGCACAGGTCGTTCGCCCACGGGCCGACGACTAGGCCGATGCCGTTGTCGCCGTCCACCGTCGCGGTGGCCGGCAGTTCGCGGACGACGCGGATCGACGGCCTCGGGTTCATCCGGCCGGCGCGGAACAGGTCGAGGTAGGCGCGGAGCCGGGCGACGCCGTGCGAGTCGATGCCGCGGCTGTCGCTGGCGGCGAGCACGTCGGCGGCGGTGCCGGCGTCGGCGTCCGGCATCCCGAGCTGCGCGAACACGCGGGCCGTGAACTCGCGTAGCCGGTCGAGCGGGTAGTAGCGGACCTCGTCGGTCATGGCGTCTCCACCGCGTGGCGGCCGGCGAACCGCAACGGCCCGGCCCCGCCACGGTCCCCCCGGTCGGGCGCGGCCCGCGCCGCCGACCACTGTCGATGCGCCGCAGTGTCCGATCCTTGTCCGTGTAGACCGCGCGGGCCTTCCAGAATCCCTCCCCGGCGGCCGCCTGAAAACGCCACACGGTCTGTCGGGTGTCGGGACAAGGGCGGCGATGGCGGAGGGACCGGATCATGGTAATCCCCGCTGCCGACCCGAGTCCAACAGAACCGGCGTCGCCGGGCGGGTCAATGGGCAGTCTCCACGGGCCGGAACCCGGTCGGCCGCGGAGTGGGCGGCCGGTGAAGGTACGCGTGTACCTCGGGAAGGATTTCATCGGCCCCGGTGAGCCGATGGCGATCGAATTCGAGCCGTTCGGCGGCGCCGTTCCGGCCGGCGGGGTGTACGTCGGCTGACCACATCCCACCGCGGAAGGCTCGGTTCGAGGTCCGGGGTGGCGACGGTCTGTTAAGCGCCGGACCGTCGCCATGCCGCTACGAGCGACTACTCGACCCGATCCCGCCTGACGCGGCCAACCCGCTAGTTAACAACTCGAAAACCCCTGCAATCCTAGGCGTTCGGCCGCGTCGACCCTCTCGGGCTGTTAACCACCGGGTCAAAGCTGTTAACTCGCCGCTCTCGACTCTCCTGAGAGCGCGAGACTTTCCGTCCGACCAGCTCCCAAAACGCCCCCACCCACCCTCCTCGTTCCACCAACCGACCACGTGTCCTGAGACTTTTACCCACGCACCAGAATCTCCAAACCCTTGCGAAATAAGGGCGGGAAACGCGAACACCCCGGGGAGGCTCTCCCCGGGGTGTCGGTGTTAACTACTGAGTCGGTGCGAGTTCGCACCGGATCGCGAGCTCCCCTGATGGGACAGGTTACAACCCTCGGTTCGCAGGGGTTCGCGCGCGAGATCGGCGCGAGATTTCGTCGCGGGTGGTTGTTGGGACAGGGTTTGCGAATACTCGGTCAGTTGAGCGGCGGCGAGAGAATCGAAGTTCGTTGGCCTAGATGAGGGGTGGTTGGGCGAACAGGTTGCGAACTCGGTCCGTCACCGACGGATTGGGCTCGGGTTCGGCGTCAGCGCCCCGCTCCTTACTTACCCGCCCCCAGGACGGCGGCATGCTTAACCGGCGGCGTACATCTCGCCGTTGAGCGTGTCGAGGATCAGCCAGTGCTCGGACTCCCGCTCGCCGTCGCCCAGGTGGAGGCCGTTGCTCTCCCGCCAGGCGCTCACGTCGGGCCGGCGGACGAGGTCGAGGAAGAGCCAGTTGTCGTCCAGCCCACAGGCCGAGTGCTCGGTACGCGCCCGATGAGTCACGTCGTCGCGTTGAATGACCGTTCGGCGGGTTTGCTCGCGATCTGAGTCAGCCGGCGAGAGCGGCGGCGGGTGCGGACCGCGTACACCACACGTCAGGGAGCCAGGGGGCGAGGTCGGCGTCCGACGCCTGGTCCCCCAGCTCGAACAGGGCCGGGAGGGCGGCGCGGAGGTAGGCGAACGGGTCGAGCCCGAACTGGCGGCAGGTGGCGACCACCGAGTAGAGCATGGCGGCTGTCCGGCCGCCGGCCGCGCTCCCCGCCACCCCCCAGTTGTTCCGCCCGACGGCGACCTGGCGGAGCACCCGCTCGGACCGGTTGTTGTCGATCGTCAGGAACCCGGCCGCGGTGTACCGGTGCAGGGCGTCCCAGTTCGTCACCGCGTACGTGATCGCCTGCCCCAGCGGCGACCTCGGCAGGACACCCGGGCGGTGCCGGACGAGGCACCCGCGGAGCTCGGCCAGCACCGGCACGGCCTCGGCCTGCCGGCGGGCGGCCCGGACCGCCTCGGCGTCGGGGGACGACCCGAGTCCCGGGAGCGACCGCTCGACGTGGTACAGCCGGCGGATCAGACCGAGCGGCTCGTCGGCGCGCTTCTCCCCGGCGTCGGCCGCGGCGACGAACTTCCGCCGGGCGTGCGCCCAACAACACACGTGGGCGGCCCCGGCCGCGTACACGTCGGCGTACTGCTTCAGGGCGTCGGCCTGGACGTACCCGGCGTACCCGGCCAGGAAGGTGGACGGCCCGTCCCGGCTGTACCCGGGGGTGAAGTCGAACACCGCGCACGGGTGGGCCGCGTCCCCGAGGTAGACCCACAGGTGGCCGCGGCGGGTCCGGTCCCGGCCCGGCTCGCGGAACGAGACCGGGGTGTCGTCGGTGTGGACCACCCGCGAGGACAACACCCGCCGGCGCATCAGGCCGCGCAGCGGGGCGAGGAGGTCCGCCGCCGCGGCGACCCAGCCGCCGAGGGTCGAGGGGGCGACGGCCACCCCGGACCGGCCGATCATGCCGGCGAGCCGGTGGAGCGGGAGGTGGTCGGCGAACTTGGCGGTGGCGACGAACGCCAGCAGGCCCGGCCCGCACAGCCCCTTCGGGACCGGCCCCACCTGCGGCGGCCCGGCCGTGGTGAGCCGTTGCTCGGCGGGAACGGCGGACGGGTCGCAGCGCCGGCAGGCGTACACCCGCCGCACCGTCCGGAGGACGAAGTAGGCGGCCGGGTCGTAGTCGAGCTGCTCGGCCGCCTGGGTGCCGATGCAGGCCCGCTCCCGGCCGCAACACGGGCAGGCCTTCTCGGCGGCGGTCAGGTCGTGCTCGACGGTCCGCCGCGGGAGGTGGTCGGGCAGCGGCCCGCGGCCGTGCCCGCCGGCGGCCGGCGCGGGGTCGGGGTCGGCGTCCGGCTCGGGTGGGCGGCGGGACGTCCTCCCCCGCTCGGACCGGCGGCCGAACCGGTGCTTCAGGGCGGCGTCGAGCTTGCCCCGGAGGTCGGCCACCTCGGCCCGCAGCCGGGCGTTGTCGGCGAGCAACTCCCGGACCATCGCCTGGAGGGCGGCGACGTCGGACGGGAGCGGCGTGCCCGGGTCGGGTGGCGGGGCGTCCATGCCCGCGATCATGACCGGCCGGCGGCGGTGGCGCCAGCGGAAAGTGTCAGCCGGCCGCCGGCGGGGCGAACCGCTTGAACCGGCGGACCCGGGACAGGTCGATCCCGTCGAGGATCATGGCGAACTGGGCCGCGGTCAGCTCGACCCCGGCGGCGGCGGTCGTCGGCTCCGGGAAGTGGTAGCGGCCGGCTTCGAGCCGCTGGCACCACAGGCACAGCCCGTGGCCGCCCCAGTAGAGCACCTTGACCCGGTCGGCGGACCGATTCCGGAAGATGAACAAGTGGCCGGAGAGCGGGTCGGCGGCGAGCCGGGACCGGACGAGGGCGAACAGCCCGTCGAACCCGAGCCGGAAGTCCACCGGGTCCGGGGCGTACCAGAGCTTGACGCTGGGCGGGATGGTCAGCACGGGACGACCCCGAGCTGGCGGGCGACGGCGGCGATCACCACGGGGTCCGTCCCGGCCGCGAACCGGAGCACCGCCCCGCCGGGGAAGGCCAGCTCGACGGCCGGGGCGGTGGGCATGGCGACCCGGACGGGGAGCAACGCGGGCGGATCGGCCGGGCCGGCGGCCTCGGCGGCGAGCTGCCGCTTCCACTGGTAGAAGGCCGGGACGGACACGCCCTCGGCGGCGCAGAACGCGGCCACCGTTTGCTCGGCGGGCCGGAATCGGTCGAGGCGTTCGGCCCAGCGTCGGCGGGTGGCGGCCGGGTCGCGGCGGCGGGGCGGGTCAGGGGTCGTGTCGGGCAGAACGACGGGGTCGGACATCGGAGCACCCTCGGGGGAACGGAACAACCCCCGAAGGTATCTCACCCGTCAATGACGTGATCCGCCGGGCGCGTACAGTGCTCGCCGTCATTGAAGCACGCCTCGTCGCCGCAAGGCGACCAGTACATCGCCAGGAACCGCCGACGCCCCCGGTAGCCGAAGTCGGCCGCGAAGGTCGGCGGCACGAGGAACGGGCCTTTGAGCAGCATGGTCCCGCCCTCCTCAATACTCGGAGGGGAGGAGCAGGCAGGTGGACGAGCGATCGACCTCGGTGATGACCCACAGGTCGTCGCCCTTGCGGGTCTGGTAGGCGCTGACGAGCCGCCCGCCTTCCCGGAGGGCGATCTGGTTCTGCTTCTGGTCGTGGCCGTCGAGGTGGCCCCAGTCGCCGTTGACGTGCTTGCGGAGGAACTCGGTCGGGGTCTGACCGGACGGTCGGATGGCACCGAGCGCCGCCGGCGTGGCGACGATCTGGCCCGGGTCGAACTTCGGCATCGGCTGGCCTCTCGTGGGGACGTGCGGTCCACGAGAGGGTGAGTATGGTCACTACGGCTGCGAATGGAGATTAACTTGGCGGAAAGAAATCCTCGTTACTGTCTGGATGCGGGATTGTAATCTTGAACCTGACAGATAGCCGGTAAGTCGATAAGGCATCCTGAACAGGTTGCGCCGCTACAGCAAGAGCACATCGCCGGAAAAACTGGTTCGCTACAGAAGCACGATTAATCTCGGCAGACTCGTATGCCGTCCGCATCTGAAGTGCTAATGCTGTAATCCGTTGCGAGACAGGCAGGCTACTCCCACAGTTATAATGCTTCCAGGCTGCCATTTCGCCAGGTTCAGATAGAAATGGCGTACTTTCTAACTCTTCATGGGTCAACAGCGCCAAGGCGATTACGCCGTTCCACGGGTGGCAGTCAACTGCGAACTGCTCCAACTCATCATCTATGTTCCCACGATACTCCCGTAGGACGGTAGCGATAATGTCAGCAATCTGACTTTGCCACTGATCGAAGTCAGATGGAGTCAAGGCATTCTCCAGTGCGGATCATCGGATTGTAGCCGTATCCTGTTCGTCCGCAAGGCTTCTCGTGTGGCGTCTTCAATGCTGCGGACCTCCGCAAGCAACTCCGTATCCGTGATTGTACCTGCTCGAACACGGGCGTCGAGAGCATCGAGACGTTGCTTGACGAAAGCGTCTGCTGAACCGGGGTGGCGAGTAGATAGGTGGCGGCCGGTGTGTAGCGGCAAGCCGCTTGCTTGTGACTCTGCCAAACTGGTAGGGAGAGCCATGCCGTTAGAGCCACGGTTGATGTTGTAGCCGAGTTGAGCGGCACGCTGCATAGCGGGGGAGTTCTCCGCAAGATGGATGCTAATGAGGTGGTGGCCGGCATAGCCTTGCGCAACACCACCTGCGATCTGGTCATTAAGGACGTATCCCCCCGTATCTCGTCCTAATGTGCCTGTAACCGGCGACCTCGCTGATGGGGCTGCTCTGTGCGAGGCGACCCACGCATCTGCTTCTGCCTGGGTTGCGAACCGCTTAACGTCGCCATTTGCCTCCGTTGCCCACTTGGTTGGCGCTCCAGGTCTCTCTACATACCGAACTGAGAAGCCCCCACCATGCTGCTCGTACACCGTGTAGCAAGTGTTATGCGCCCAGACAGAGAACCCCCAGTCGTCACCCCCCACGAAGTACGTGTGCCAGTCGGCAACACGGAGATTGTACACCGGCTTGACCGCGCCGGTCGAGACCACTTCCTCGACCACCCCGAGCGTCTCGTTGTGCGAGGCCAATACGTCTCCGGGGGCGAGTTTGGCCGCCGCCAGCCACCCCCGACCGACCACGTAAAACGGGTGCTCGTCGGTCGTCTCGATTAGATGACCGGACACCTGCAGCCGCGTCGTGCGTCCCTCCGTCTCGAACACTTCTTCGACCGCCTTGAGGGCCGGGGGGGCGTCCGGCTTGCCTTCCGGGCGAGACAGAAGCAGGTCGCCGGGGCGGAACACCTCGATCGGCCTCGCACCGCTCGTAGTGAGGAGTAAGGTTCCCGCGACGAAGCATGAGATCTGCGGCAGCACGTACCGTCCTTGCGCGTCTCGAACCAGGCGCGGGGCCGGTGCAGTAAGCGGTGGTTCGGGAGTGGGCGCTGGTAGCCCTGTGGGAGACGGTGGCGTTGGGGCAGTTGGCCTCGTAGGCGGAACGCCCTCCGGGCTCGGACAGGCCGGTGCCGCCGTGCCAGCGGCCCGTGGACGCTCAATTAGGTTCCGGACATGAGGCGGTGCTGCCCGCATGAACCGGGCAGCAGCCAGCGGCCCAACTTGCAGAGCAAAGGCGCCGATGTCTGACAACAATCGCCGCTCCATCTCAGCTGCTGTGATTCTGCCTTCCAGGTGATCAACCAGGTACCGGTTCCACTTGGCCTCGTAATCCGAGAACACCAGATACCCGGCCGCATCCATCACCGCTGTGCCGACCATATGCGGCGGGCGGAACGTCTCGTTAATGAGCCCCTGGGCTTTCTGAAGGGCGGGCGGGCCATCCGGGCTCGTGATGACGTGGCTGTCCGGCAGCGGTCGGATCGCGGCCTGCGGCGCGGCCGCCAGCAGCAGCCCGTCGATCCGCGGGTAAATCCACCTCTCCCGGCCGTTCACGTCGGTGTACACCCTCAACGCCTGAGCCTCGACGCTGCGGAGGGGGAGCCGCTTATTGAATGCTCGCGGGAAGTCCGGGTTGTCTACTACGATCTCGTTTCCATTGACGAGCGTCCCGATCCGGATGTTATGTGGGTCCCTAAACACGTAGGCCGAGAAGAGGGGGTCCCGGGACTCCCAGAGTACGTCGTTGCCCACGATCTTGAGCGTGTCCAACCCGCTGGGGTCGGTGGCCCCGGTCGGCTGGTTACCGACGTAGCGGTACAGGTTTGCGTCCCCGGCGTCGAACCCGAGGGGGTCGGGCTGGTGCCACCGCCCGGCCGCCGGGTCGTACTCACGGGTGCCGTTGCCAGGTGAGTAAAGCGCGGCTTCGGCGTCGTACCGGTAGCCGGCGTACCCGTATGCCTCCGGCACCGCCCCGGCTGTGACATTCCCGTACGCGTCGTACAGAACCGCCCCGGTCACCGCACCGGTACTATCGGTCACCAGCCGAACACTGCCGAGGCGGTCGGTCAGATTCCACGACACCACGCCGGCCCCTGTCTCACTGGCCACCAATTCGGTGGTCGTCGACCCCCACACCCGGCGCGTCACCAGTACCCCCGACCCGTCTACATCCGCCCAGGCATCAAAACCCTCATTCCCGATCGTGTCCGACTTGGCCGGATCCCACCCGTCCAGGCCGTACCGTTCGGTCGTCGTCGTCCCGTCCCACACCTGCCTGCTGATGCGGTTCCCCCAGGCGTCGTACGAATAGGTCACCAGGAGTGTGACGGTCCCTCCGGCGGTCGCCCGGAACGCCGCCGTGAGTTGCCGGCCCTTGTGGTCGTATGTGTAGACCCATGTGTCCGAGGTCGGCCCCTTCGATTTTTCTGCGATATTCCCGTTCGCGTCGTACCAGTACGTCCACACCCCGTCCGTGGATACCCGGTTTCCCGCCTCCGTTGTATATTCCGCCCCCGACCGGTTTCCGTTCGCGTCATACGCATACGTCGCTCCGGCCTCAGCAGTTAGTTGATCCGTGTCGTCGTAGGCAAACGTGGCCACGGCCCCGTTCTCGGTCTGGCTGATCAGGCGGCCGGCGGCGTCGTAGTCGTAGGCGTAGCTGGACAGTACTGCCGCGGTAGGATCGCGGTGCGACACACCGGTCATCCCGCCGGCGGCGTCATAGGCGTAGGTCGTCGTCCCCGCGAGTTCCCAATCCAGGGTGGTCGTGTTCCATACCTCGCGGGTGAGCGACGCGAGTTGCCCCACGGCGTCGTACCCCCGGGCTTGACGGATCCGGGTGATCCCGACCCCGCCCACCTCTTCGACCTCTTGCCGATTCAGGGCGTCAAATGTGACCGTTGTCACTCCCCCGAGGGAGTCTTCCGCGCGGGTCCGATTCCCGGCCGCGTCGTACGTGAACGTCAGCGACAGGCTGTACGGTTCGTCCACGTGTGTCACCCGACCCGCGGCGTCGTAGGTCAGGGTGTATGTCCCGTCCGGGTCGGTCACCGTGAGCGCGTTCCCGATCGCGTCGTACGACCACGACTGTGTCTGTACCAGGCTCCCGGCCGTGTACCACGCCTCGGCCGTTTTTCGCCCGGCCGCATCAAACACGACGTCGATGCGCCGCCCCACCCGATCGGTGCGGGACACCTGATACCCGGCGGCGTCGAATGCCATCGTTGCCATCGCCCCGAGGGGATCGATCTCGGCGACGGCCCGGTTTAGCGAGTCGTAAACCCACGTCGTGGTGTTCCCGAGTGGGTCGACCAAGGTGATCCGGTTGCCGGCCGCGTCGTACCCGACCGTCGTCCGGTTCCCCAGCGGGTCGACCTGGGCGGTGACGTTCCCGGCGGCGTCGTACACGGTGGTGCTGGTGTGGCCGAGGGCGTCGGTCACCGTCACCGCCCGGTTCAGCGCGTCGTACCCCACGGTGGTGGTGTGCCCGAGCGGGTCGACCTGGGCGGTGACGTTCCCGGCGGCGTCGTACACGGTGGTGCTGGTGTGGCCGAGGGCGTCGGTCACCGTCACCGCCCGGTTCAGCGCGTCGTACCCCACGGTGGTGGTGTGCCCGAGCGGGTCCGTCACCGACACGGTGCGGTCGGCCGCGTCGAAACCCACCGTGGTGCGCCCGCCGAGGGCGTCGACCGTCGCCACCACCCGATCGAGGGCGTCGTAGACGTAGCTGGTCGGATTCCCGTTGGGGTCGACGGTCGCCGCCACCCGCCCGGCCGCGTCGTACACCGTGGTGGCGGCGTGCCCGAGCGGGTCGACCACGGCGACGACCCGGCCCGAGGTGTCGTACGCGGTCGTCGTCACGTGGCCGAGCGGGTCGGTCGCGGTCACCCGCCGGTCGGCCGCGTCGTACCCGTAGGTGGTGCGGTCGCCGAGGGCGTTGATGGTGGCGACCACCCGGCCCCGGGCGTCGTACACGGCCGTCGTCCGGTTCCCGAGTGGGTCGACCGTGGCGGTCGGACTCCCGGCCGCGTCGTACCCGTAGGTGGTGCGGTCGCCGAGGGCGCTGATGGTGGCGACCACCCGGTCGAGGGCGTCGTACACGGTCGTCGTCCGGTTCCCCAGCGGGTCGACCGTGGCGGTCGGATTCCCGGCCGCGTCGTACACGGACGTCGTCACGTGGCCAAGCGGGTCGGTCACCGCCACCACCAGGCCCATCAGGTCGTGCGCGTAGCTCGTGGTCCGGCCGAGCGGGTCGACGGTCCTGATCACCTGCCCGGCCAGGTCGTACCCGGTGGTGGTGACGTGCCCGAGCGGGTCCTTGACCGACACGGCCCGGCCCACGCTGTCGTAGCCGGTGGTGGTGACGTGCCCGAGCGGGTCCGTCACCGCGACCAACCGACCCGCCCCGTCGTACGCGTAGCCGGTGGCTCGCTGGAGGGCCGACCCGTACCCCTCGACCACCGAGGTTACCCGGCCGCTCGCGTCGTAGGCGTAACTGGTGGTCACCCCGGACGGGGTGGTGGTGCTCAGGAGGAGGCCGCTCCCGGGGTCGTACACGTTCGTCGTCACCGCCCCGTCCGGGGTGGTGGTGGTCACCGGCCGGCCCATCACGTCGTTGACGACCGTCGTCCGGTTCCCCAGGGCGTCGACCCACCCGGCCGACTCCCCGTAGGCGTCGTACACCGCCGTCCCGGTCGGGGCGCCGTCCCGGAGCCGGCCGAGGAGGCGGCGGTACGCGTCGTACACGGCGGTCGTCGTCCGCCCCAGGGCGTCGGTGACGGTCTCCAGCAGGCCGGCCGCGTTGTAGGTCATGGTCGTCACCCCGCCGAGGGCGTCGGTGACGGTCCGGAGTTGGCCGAGCCCCGTGTACCCGTAGCTCGTCACCCGCCCGAGGGCGTCCTCGAACCGGGTCAGTGCGTCGTTCGGGCCGTAGTCGTAGTCGAGGGTGGTGCCGTCCGGCTGGGTGACGACGTCGGGCCGGCCGCTGGCCGTCCGCGTGTACCCGGTCGTGCGGCCGAGCGGGTCGATCGCCTTGGTCACGTACCGCGAATTGGCCCGGCCGGCCGAGAACGGGTCGAACCCCGCGACCCCCTCCCGCTCCCACTGCCACACCCCGCCGTCCGCGGCCACCTGGGTCACCGGCTGGCCGAACCAGTCGTACCGCACGAGGGTGGGGTTCCCGGCGCCGTCGGTCGTGGTCGCCCACGCCGCGCCGGCCCGGGGCGCGGTCATCTGCTGGGTCAGGGCGGGGGCGACCGTCCGGGCCCCGTACCCGTAGCCGGCGGTGGTGGCGGCCAGTCCCCTGACCCGCCCCCCGGTCCCGTACGTGAACGCCTGCGACAGGACCCCCGACTGCTCGGTGAGCAGCCGGTGGCCGCCGTCGTAGGTGTAGTCGTGCACCCCGCCGTCCGGGTCGGTCACCCGGGTCAGGTTGCCGCCGCTCACCGTCAGGGTGGTGACCCGGTTCCCGGGGGCGACAATCGCCTGCGCGACCCCACCGCTGTACGTGAAGGTGGCGACCCCGCCGTCCGGGACGACCATGGTCGAAAGCCGCCCGGAGCCGTCGTAGGTGTACGTGAGCACCTCCGTCCCGGACACGTCCGCCCACCGGGTCATGCGGCCGGCGCCGTCGAACGTTTGGGTCTTTCCGTCGGCCGCGGTGTACACGAACCCCCCGCCGCCGGCGGCGAGCGTACCGGGGTCGCCGGGCGGTTCGGTGTACCCGCTGCCGGCCTCCGGGTAGAAGGCCCACCCGCCGCGGCCGAACGCCCGCAACTGCCCGGCCGGGAGGCTCCCCGCGGCGGCGATCGGGATGAGCGTGTCGGTGTTGGAGAACGTCCACCCGGCCCCGAACGGGGAGGCGTCCCGGTTGACGACGAACGTGTAGCCGTCGAACGTCAGGGTGACGTCGTTGGCGGTGCCCGGGTAGTCGACGAACAGGTCGAGGGTGTACGTGTGCCGGCCGGTCGCCTGGCCGGCCGCGGGCTGGATGTCCACCACCCAGTTGTCCCCCATGGCGCCGAGCTCGCCGCTGGCGTACACCTGGGTGGTGACCGCCCCGCCGGCGTCCCAGTGCAGGGTGGCGACGACCTGGTTCGGGAGCCCCGGGGTCGACGCGGACGCGATCATGCCGGGCACGCCGGTCGACTCGGGCCGGCTGTGGAGAACCGCCTGGACGACCGGGGCGGGGCTGACCGAGTTCGAGTTGTAGACCAGGGCGGCGTCCTGGCAGCCGCACGAGGCGGTGCTCAGGTCGAGGTCGAGCGGGCGGGTGACCTGGACGTTCCCGGCGTACAACAGGCCGTCCACGGCGGTCGACCACCCCCACAGCCCGCCGTACCCGGACCGGTCCTGCGGGGTGGCGTCGGCCTCGGACCATGCGGCCCCGCTCACGCCCGGGATGAACACCCCGTTCATGCTCCCGGGCCCTTGCCCGTCCCACACGATCAGGAAGTCCCCGTCGGCGTCCATCGCCACCGCCGGGCTGTACTGGTCGCCGGTGGTGTAGGCGTTGACCCGGAACTCGGACCCCTGGGGGGTTCCGTTCGCCGCGAACCGCTGGGCGTAGACCCCATAATAATTGCCGTCCTGGGCGTAGCTCTCCCAGGTGGCGATGAAGTTGCCGTCCGCGTCCATCGCCACCCACGGGCTGTACTGGGTGCCGGTGGTGTAGGTGTTGAGCCGGAATTCGGAGCCCTGGGGGGTCCCGCCCGCCGTGTACCGCTGGGCGTACACGCCCCCTCCGCTCCCGTCCTGCCCACCAGCACCGCCCGGATCGTAGCTCGTCCAGGCGATGATGAAGTCGCCGTCCTCGTCCATCGCCACGGACCGGACGAGCTCGTCGTAGTTGGTGGACGTGTTGACCCGGAATTCGGACCCCTGGGGGGTGCCGTCCGCCGCGAACCGCTGGGCAAACGACCCGTACGGGCTCCAGGGCTGGCCGCCGTCTTGCCCGTAACTGACCCAGGCGATGACGAAGTCCCCGTCCGCGTCCATTGCCACGGCGGGGTTGCGCTGGGCACCAGTGGTGTAGGAGTTGACCAGAAACTCGGACCCTTGGGGAGAGCCGCCCGCCGCGAACCGCTGGGCCAGTACCCCGGTGTTGCTCGAGTCACTGTCCGCGCTCGTCCAGGCGACGACGAAGTCGCCGCCCGCGTCCGCCGCCACCACCGGGTTGATCTGGTAGTTGGTGGTCGAGGTGTTCACTTGAAACGCACCGCCGTCGGGCGTCCCATTCGCCGCATACTCCCGGGCAGAAATGTAGATGTTTCCCCGGGCGGGGTCGAGCGTTTCCCAGACGACGACGAAGCCCCCGTCCGCGGCCATCGCCACTGAGGGCCAAGTGTAAAGTCCGATCCCGGTATTATCGGTCGCAACCTGGAACGTTGATCCCTTGGGGGCCCCGTCGGGTCCGTACAACCGGGCCCAAATACCCAAGGTGTTGTACCAGACGATGACGGAGTCGCCGTCCGGGTCCATCGCTACAGACGACCATTGTGCGGCGGCTGTCGACGGACTGACGAGTACGTCGGTCCGGGCGGGCATGAAGCGGGCTTCGAGCGGGACCAACTCCAGCCGGGCGGGCCGCCGCCCCGCGGCGGCCCGTCCCCACAGCCCGAGCCGCTCCAACCGGGCGGGCCAGCCGGCGAGCAAGAAGTCCCACGCCGCAGCGGCACGGGTCAACCGGCGGCGGAGGGCGGCGAGGAGGTGGACGGTGGCCGCCCGCGACCGGATCAGGTTGGAGGTGCGACGCATCCGTCAGACTCCGGACTCGCGGCGACTGAAACTGCAAGGAAGGCGGATTATGCCGCCCGTCGTGGCGGTCCGTCAACAATAATGTCTGTGGCTTTTTCGCACCAAACACAAATTCATCAATCAGATCATGTCTGGCCTGAAATGCTTGCCCCCGTGGGAATGGCCTCGCCGGTCGGCCGCAGCCAGTAGCTAAAGTCCGGGGCGGTGACGGCTTCGGCGTGGGCCGGGTGCGCCGGGTTCAGCAGCATCGGCCGGCGCACCCCCGGTAGCCACACGACGTCGAACAGTTCCGTGCACCCGGCGGTGAACTCCAGCATCCCGACGGTCGTGCCGGTCCGGGTGTCGACCACCGCCACCCCGCACACGAGCCGCGCGTGCCGCTCTTGCACCGGCAGGCCGCCGAAGATGTGCCGCTCGCGGATCTGGCACAGCCCGACGAGGGCGAATGGCCCGACCAGGCACAGCCCCCGCAGGTACCCGGGCAGCGCGGCCACGACCGCGCGGGTCCCGGCCCCCGGGTCGGCCGCGCACAGTTCCCCGCGGCCGCTGTCGAGGACCCACAGCCGGCCGTCGTGCCACCGCGGCGAGTGCGGCATCGACAGGCCCCGCAACCGGACCGACCCGTCGGCCACGTCGACCACCACCCCGCCGGCCGCCTTGTTCGCCCGCCACCCGCCGGCCGTGTCCGTCTCCCCCAGGCAGGTCACGTACCGCGGCCGGCCGCCCGCCATCGCCAGCCCGTTCAGGTGGCACCGGTCCTCGGGCGCCGTCTCGGACACGAACGGCGGCCGCCACGCCGGCTCGAGGCTGTGCCGGTGGGCGAGGCGGGCCAGGCACCCGAACCGGGTGGCCGTGACCCACGGGCCGTCCGGCCCGACCCCGACGTCGTGCACGTTCAGGTCGCCCGTCCAGTACCGAACCCGCGGCAGGTACAGGGCGTCGTACCGCCCGGGCTGGCCCGGGAGAAAGTCGGGGGCGAGGAGCGGGGCGTCGGCCAGGACGACGACCTCGTGCCGGGTGGCCAGGACCAGCTGCGGGCCGGCGACGGCCAGGCCCATCGGCTTCGGGTAGTCGCGCGCCAGGACCGTGACCCGCGCGCCGTCCCCCCCGACCAGAACCACCTTCCCGGCCTGGTAGGTCGTCAGGGCGACGGTGCCGGGGTGGGCGGCCAGCCAAGCGGCGAACCCGGTGTCGGCCCGGCAGTCGAGCCGGGCGGGCGGGTCGGTCGGGACGGGAATGGCGTCGGTCACGGGTCGCCTTGGGGCGGGCGGGGGATACGATGGCGGGCACTCCCCCGCAGTGTACCCGCCCGCCGCCGGACCGCCACCATGCCGCCCGCCCCCGACGACCCGTTCCGCCGGGCGGCCGCCGCCCACGCCGCCGGCGACCTCGCGGCCGCCGAGGCGCTCGCCCGCGACCTGCTCGCGGCCGAACCGGACCACGCCGACGCCCTCGCCCTGCTCGGGCTCGTCCTCACCCAGGCCGGTCGGCTGGGCGACGCCCTCCCGGCCTGGAGGCGGGCGGCCGACCTGCGACCGGCCGCCGCCGCCCACTGGCACAACCTGGCCGAGCTCTGCCGCCGGCTCGGGCGTACGACCGAGGCCGAGGCCGCCGCCCGCACCGCCGTCACCCTCGCGCCGGGGTGGGCGGAGGCGCACTTCGGGTTGGGGAACGCACTCCGGGAGGCGGGCCGGCCGGCCGAGGCCGTGCGCGCGTACGACCGGGCGGTGGACCGGAACCCGCGGTTCGCCCGGGCGCTGTACAACCGCGGCAACCTGCACCGGGAGGCGGGGCGGGGCGGGGCGGCCGTGGACGACTACCGGGCGGCCCTGGCCGCCGACCCCGGCCTGACCGACGCCCTCGTGAACCTGGGGGCGGCGCTCGGGGAGCTGCACCGGTGGGCCGAGGCCGAGGCGGCCTACCGCGCCGCCCTCGCCCGGCGTCCCGGGGACGCCGACCTGTACCAG
>JAFKFQ010000030.1:0-6739 GCA_017308215.1 bacterium
GCCGAAGGTCGCGCTCGGCTTCACCGAGATGAACGGATCGGTCGAGCAGGCGCTGCAGGGCATCGCCGGGGTGACCGGTCAGGATCCCGCGGCGCTCATGCAGGTCCTGCAGGCGGATCCGACGAGCGACTACGCGGTGCTGTCGGAGGACCTCACGCTCGCGCAGTACCAGGCCATCGACGCGCTCGACATCCCCTGGGTGTACGCGGTCCGCGTTCAGTCCAGGGTGTATCCGAACGGCGCCGTCGCGGACCCGTCAAACGCCCACGTCCGGGTTTCCGCACCCGTACCAGTCCCGATCAGCAGTACGTCCCGCCCCGCGGCGCGCAGCACGCCGAGGTCCAGTCCGAACCCGCCGCCCGGCGCGAAGAAGCTCGATCGCTCGACACTCGTGCTCGGATCTACCACACGCACGTGCGGTTCGGCCGCGGCCGGCGCCGTCACGACCTCGCCTGCACCGTTCCCGTCCAGGTCCGCGACGGCGACGACGACCCCGGTGCGATCCGGCGGCGCGTAGGCGAGGTAACTCAACACCGGCGTTGCGTCGCCGAGGCGGAACGCCTTCACGACCGGCCCTCCGCCCGCGCCGACGCCGGTGACGATCGCGGGGCCGACTCCTGACACGTCACCTGCGGCGACGTTCACGCCGCCGCGGAACGACGGCTCGTAGGCGAAGAACCGCATCACCTCCGCGAAGTCGCCGCCGTGGTACACCGCGATCACCGGCCCGCCGCCGACCCCGGCGCCGGCGACGACCTCGGCCACGCCGTCGCCGTCGAGGTCGGCGGCGGCGACGTTCACCCCACCGCGGAAGCTCGGGTCGAACGCGAAGAAGCTCGCCACCTCCGCGCCGTCCGCCCCGCTGAACACCTTCACCGCCGGCGCCCCGCCACTCCCCGCGCCGGCGACGATGTCCGCCACACCGTCCCCGGTCACGTCGGCAGTCGCCACGCGCACGCCGCCGGCGAAGGCCGGGTCGAAGGCGAGGAAGCGGTTCACCTCGGCGCCTGCGGCGTTGTACACGGACACGACCGGCGCCTGCCCCTCGCCGCGGCCTACGGCGACGACCGCCTCGCCCGACGCGAGCGGTACCCAGGGCAACGGCGGGACAGCGGCCGGTGCGGGGGCGACGACCTGCTCGCGGAACCAGTCGAGGATCTGGAGCGCTTCGAGAGTGCGGAGGTTCTGGCCGTATAGCAGATCGGCCGCGCCGACACCCCCGGGCCGCGGCGACGCCGCGAGGTGGAGGCCAAGCGCATCGAGGCCGTGGTTGGGCAGCGCCGACAGCGACCGCCAGGCGTTCCACAGCGGCACGTGGCACTCGGCCGCGACGTCGGCGACGACCTGGTTGTAGCCCGGCACGAGAGCGGTGTGCGTACCGCCGAAGGCGAGGTCGTCGGGGATCGTGCTGAGGACCGGAACCACTCCGGCGACGGCGAGCCGACGGACCAACTCGCGGAGGTCCGCGCGGAAGCCTGCGAGGTCGCGACCGACTGTCAAGTCGTTCGTCCCCACCATCACCAGCGCGATGCCGGCCCCGGTCGTGTCTGCTTCGGCGGCGAGCCCGTCGAGCAAGCTCGCCGCCCGCGCGCCGGCCACGGCGACGGCGCTCGCGCGGGCGAACGAGTTCGTTCCGGTGGCGCCCGCCGGTATGCGGTACGCGGCGAGCGTGTCGAGGAGGCCGGGGTACGCCGCGAGCCCGGCCGAAACCGGGTCGTAACCCGGCGCCCCGAGCGGGAACAGGTAGCCGGCGCCGAACCCCGGGGCGCTGTTGCTGTCGCCCACTTTCATGAAGACGTCGGTGCTTCGGCCCAGCGCGGCCCCGCGGGCGACGATCGCCCGCGCCGTATCGACCACGGTCGGGTCGCCGACCGGAAGTACGGGGAGACTTTCAAACGCGGCGGGCAAGTCACGGTGTTCCAGAGACTCAACCGTCGGGCGCACGTGGGTCATAAGCCGTCAATCGGGTCGGAATGGGTGCGGATTTCCCAGACTACCCAATTTGTACAGTTCACGCCATCGGCACTTTTCCTTTCCGAGCGGACCGAGTGTTCCGCGGTTGACAGGAAGTAGCACCGCGGTATCGTCCGCGACCTGTGCCCGGGCCGCCCCGCAGGGGGAAACTGTACGGCGGCCGCCCGGAAAAAGCCGAATAACCCGGACAGCCCGCAATGTCGGACGCGACCACCCCGGTGGCGGCGCTCAAGGAGAACATGCGCCGGTTCGCGGAGGCGCGCGGGTGGGAGCCGTACCACTCGCCCAAGAACCTCGTGATGGCGCTCGCCAGCGAGGTCGGCGAGCTGTGTACCGTGTTCCGCTGGCTCACCGCCGACGAGTCGCGGGCGATCGACGCGACGCCCGGGCTGCGCGAGGCGGTCGCCGACGAGTTGGCGGACGTGGCCAATTGCCTCTTCCTGTTGAGCGTCCACACCGGGATCGACCTGAGCACGGCCGTGTACGAGAAGACGGCCAAGAACGCGATCAAGTACCCGGCCCCGCCGGTTTCGGGGGAAGGCGGCGGGGCCGGGGGAGACACGCCGGGCGCCGGCTGACGGCGGACCGTTCGGGGGACAGGGGAACTCTTCGCCAAGGGGGATCAGGCCGTGCGTTCTCGTACCCTTTTCCGAGCTGCGGCCGCGACCGCCGCGGTCGGCCTGGCCGCCCTCGCGACGGTCGTGGCCCAGCAGCCCCCACCCGCGCGGCTACCGCCGGCGGGCAGCCCGCCCCCGGCCACCACCGTGCGGCCGTACTCCGAGTGGACGCCGACCCCGGCCCCGCCCGGGGGGTACACCCCGAAGCAGGGTGGCGTCGTGCAGACCGGCGGGGTGTTGCCGCCACCCCCGGGCTACACACCGGTGCCGCCCGGCACGAAGGGTCGTCTCACCAGCCCCGTGATGGCCGGCCCCGAGGGCGTCCGCCCCGCGGGCGGGTTCGACCTGCCGCCGCCGAACCTCGACATCCCGGGGACGAAGGCGGGCGGGGGCGTGCCGGCCGTGCCGCTCCCGGAAACGAGTGGGTCGAAGTTCCCACCGGCGCCGGACGCGGCTGGGTCAAAGTTCGTGCCGCTCCCGGTTCCCAACGACCCGAAGCCGCCGGTGCCCGTGGTCCCGCCGGCCGGCGGCGTCGCGAACCCGCCCGCGCTGTTGCCGGCGCCCGGTGCGCTACCCCCGCCGCCGGCGCTGGTGCCGCCGGCCGGGGCCACGCCCGCCCCGTCGCCGCTCGTGCCCGTGCCGCCGCCGGTGTCGGCCCCCGCGGCGCTGCCCCCGGTCGGTCCGACGAGCCCGCCGGTCGTTGCCCCGCCGACGGTCACCCAACCGCTCCCGGCCCCGCCCGCAGCCACGGTCCCGGCTGCGCCGCCGGCGGTGAATCCGGCGCCGACGCCGGCCGCCGCTCCGCCGACCGTGAGCCCGGACGCCAAGGCGAACCCCGCCGCGACGCCGGACGCTAAGGCGAGCCCTGCCGTCCCGCCGACGCCGGCCGCCGCGCTGCCGCCGCGCACCACGCCGAGCGTGGTCGTCGAGACGGTGTGCCCGGATACGGTGTCGTTCGGACAGGAATACCAGTACAAGCTGATCGTCCGTAACGGCGGGACGGCGCCGGTCGCGCACGTCCGCGTCGAGAACGAGATCCCGGCCGGCGCCCGGTTCGTCGGGTGCGAGCCGCAGGGCGAGTTGAACGGCGACCGGATTGTGTGGGCGCTCGGCGCCCTGGACGCCGGGGCGGAGCGGCACCTGAACGTCAGGGTGAAGGCCGGCGACGAGGGCGAGGCGCGCACCCGCGCGACCGTCACGTTCGCGGCGGTCGTCGCCGGGCGCACGCACGTCACCCGGCCGCGGCTGGCCGCGACGGTCCGCGGGCCTGAGTCGGCCCGGGCCGGCGAGGAGGCGGTCTTCCGCATCCAGGTCACGAACAGCGGGTCCGGCCCGGCGAACCGCGTGCTCGTGCAGGCCACGCTGTCGGACGGCCTCTACCACGCGCAGGCGCAGAAGGGCGGGCTGATCGAGGCCGAGCTGCCGATGGTCAAGGCCGGCGAGGTGCGGACCGTGGACCTGAAGCTCGGCGCCGCGAAGGCCGGGCTCCAGAGCCTCCAGATCGTCACCGCCGCCGACGGCAGCCCGGACGCGAGCGCGAAGGCCGCGATGAACGTGGTCGAGCCGATGCTCGTCGTCCGCCAGAGCGGCCCGGGCAAGTGCCTCGTCGGCGGGACCGACCCGACGTTCGACATCGAACTGACCAACCCCGGCACGGCCGCGACCGACCCGGTGCAGGTCCACTCGGTCCTGCCGGACGGGTTCGACTTCGCCAGCGCCAGCGACGGCGGGGCGGCGAACGGGCGGACGGTGTCGTGGCGGCTCCCGAGCCTGCCGGCCGGCGGGTCGCGGAAGGTGACCCTGCGGGTGCGGGCGACCAGCGCCACCGACGGCAGCCCGCTGCGGACCGTCGCCCAGTCGGTGCCCGCCGAGGTGACCCCGGCCGGCGCGACCGCGGGTGCCCCGGGCGTGAGCGTCCGCCCGGCGGGCCGCGGGCTGGAGGCGCGGGCCGAGTCGGTCATCGCCGCCGAGGGCGTGGCCGCCATCCGGTTCGACGTGACCGGCCTAGAGAACCCGGTGATGGTCGGCCGCGAGGCGACCTACGAGATCAAGGTCTCGAACCGCGGCACCGGCCCGTGCCAGAACGTCCAGCTCGTCGCCGTGCTCGCCGACGGGACCGAGATGGTCGGCGCGACGACGGGGGCGACGAACCAGGCCGCGACGGTGCGGGCCCAGGGCCAGCAGATCGCGTTCGAGGCGATCCCGGTGCTGGGCGTGCGGGCCGAGCAGGTGTACCGCGTGCGGGTCCGGTCGGGCGCCCCGGGCGACCTGCGGTTCCGCGTCCAGCTCACCTCCGACCAGCTGCGGACGCCGCTGGTGAAGGAGGAGAGCACGACGTTCTACATGGAGCAGCGCTAAGGCGAACGGCCGGCGTGAGCCGGCCGTTCACCTGGAACAAGACGTGTCGGTGACGCAACCCCGTCGGGGGGCGGGGTTGCGGGTGTTGGGGGGGGTTGATACCATCCGGCGGCTTTCGACCCGGGTCCGCCCGGGCGGGGGAAGGAGCCCGTTCATGAGCGTGGGACGTGCACAGCGTCAGCGGCAGAAGCTCCATATTCGATGGATGATCCGGCGCGACATGCCCGACGTGCTGGCGGCCGAGCGGGCGAGCTTCGAGTACGCGTGGACGGAGGACGACTTCCTCCGCTGCCTCCGCCAGCGGAACTGCATCGGGATGGTCGCCGAGAGCGACGACCCGATCGGCCCGCAGCCCGGCGTCCGGGTCGCCGGGTTCATGATCTACGAGCTGCACAAGACGCGGCTCCACATCCTGAACTTCGCCGTCCACCCGCACGCCCGGCGGAACGGGATCGGCGGGCAGATGCTCGGGAAGCTGGTCCACAAGCTCACGACGCACCGGCGGCTGAAGATCACACTGGCGGTGCGCGAGCGGAACCTCGACGCCCAGGTGTTCTTCCGCGACCACGACTTCCGGGCGACGAAGGTGCTGCGGAACTACTACGAGGACTCGGGCGAGGACGCGTTCCAGATGGAGTATTGGGCGCCGACCGATTTTGCCGATGAGGAAGACGGCCCGGTCAACCGGATCGCCCAGTACGAGGAAAACTGAGACCGGGGCTTCTGCCCGGTCCGGCGGCCCGTTTCGTTCCGACAAGGCGGGGCAGGTGGAGGAGCGCCCATGCGAGCGGTGACGCGGCGGTGGTGGCGGGCGGCGGTCGCCGGTGTGCTGGCGGTCGGCGGCGGCTTCGCGCTGGTCGGCACCCAGCCGACCGCGACCGCGCAGCAGCCTGGGGCGCCGGTGTGGACGCGCTCGTCGTCACCGCTCAGCCCGGCCGCCGCGGCTGCGACCCGCGTCCCGCCGGCGCCCGGCACGGTGGTCCCGGCGGGGGCCGTCCTCCCCGCGACCACACCACCGCTGGCACCGCCGCTGCCGGCCCTCCCGTCGGCCCCGGCGCTACCGGCGCCCGAGCTCAAGGCACCCGCGGCGCCGCAGTTACCCGCGGTGCCGCCGTCAGCTCCGAGCCTTCCGCCACTGCCGACGGTTGCCCCACCCCCGCCACCGGTAAAGTCCGTACTAACCGCGCAACCCGCGGCTCCGGCGAAGGCGGATTCTCCCTTGCGTCGGCCGGATAGCGGGAATAGTGTCAAGACGGACGCCGCGTGGAAGGCTCCCGCGATCGCACCGCAGCCGCGCGAACTCACGCCACCGCCGGCGCGCGTCGCCGACCGGCCGAAGCCGCCCGAGACGGCGGTATCGCCGTCGGAGCGCGACGAGTTTCCGCTCCCGCGGCCGGTGGCCCCGGCGGTGCCGGTCGCCAGCCCGCTGCCGCCCCCGACACCGGTGACGCCGGCGGTGACCCCACCGGCCCCCCCGACCAACCCCGTAGCGACGACACCAGGAGCCGACCCCATGACCTTCAAATCCGCAGCCGCCGCGGCCGTGCTCGGCGGCGCACTGGTGATGCCCCAGTCGAAGGCCGACGCGCCCGCTGGTGGCGGTACGGCCGAAACGCAGACGAGCAAGGACGCCCCGAAGACGCCCGACGAGAAGCTGGCCGACATCCAGCGCGACCTCCGCGAACTGACCGAACTCCTCAAGGGCCGCCGCGACGAGAAGGGGTTCCCGCTCCCGTCCAACCCCGGGCTCGCGGAGCAGGTCCGCGACCTCAAGGCCAACGTGGCCGCGC
>JAFKFQ010000030.1:6803-8066 GCA_017308215.1 bacterium
GCTGGCCGACGTGCGGAACGACCTGAAGTCCACCTCGCTGCGCCCGCCGGCCGGCGGGACGGGCGGCACCGTCCCCGGCATCCCGAACCCGATGCCCGGCGGGGCCGCGCCCGCGCCGGCGGCGCAGGGGACGGTGCGGGTGGTGAACGAGTACCCGGTCGAGATCACGATGGTGGTGAACAACCGCTCCCACCGTGTCGCGCCGAACGCGACGGTGGACATCCCGGTCGCCGTCGGCGACTTCAGCTACCAACTCCTGTCGGGCTCGACGGCGCTCGCCCCGACCCGCAGCACGATCCGCGACCGCGAGGTCGTGACGCTGCGGATCAAGTAGCGATCGTCGGAGGCGCACGTCCATCACGTTCGTCCCCGTCAGGCCGGGTGTGAGCAGGTCGCCGGTCGCGGCGAAGAACGGGTAGGCGTCGTGTCGGCGCAACGCGTCGGCCGCGCCGAGGCCGAGTGCTGCGGCCCGCGTCGGGGTGTCGGCGTCGGCCACGGCGCCGGCCGCGTCGGTCGGGCCGTCCTCGCCGTCGGTCCCGCCGCTCAGCACGGTCACGCCGGCCAACCCGCCCGGTGTCGCCGCGAGCTTCTGCATTAGCGCCAGAACGAACTCCTGGTTCCGCCCGCCCCGGCCGGGGGTCTCGCCGAGCGTCACCGTCGTCTCGCCGCCGATCAGGACGCATGCGGGCGGCGGCAGCGGTTTGGCATCACGCCGGATGCTGCGGACGACGCCCGCGACCGCGGTCGCCACCGCCGCCGTCTCGCCCTCCACGAACGCCCCGAGGTCGAGCACGCGGTAGCCGCGCGCCTCCGCAATTCGCGCCGCGGCGTCGAGCGCGAGGCGGTTGCTGCCGATCACGTGGTTCATGACGTGGGGCGGCAACTCCTTCAACGTCTCGGACTCGCCGCGGGCGAGTAGCGCGTTCACCGACGCGGGAACGCGCTCGATCAGGCCGTAGCGAGCGAGGACGGCCGTGGCGTCGGCGAACGTCGTCGGGTCGGGGGCGGTCGGGCCGGAGGCGATCACGTCAAGCGGGTCGCCGACCACGTCCGACACGATCAGCGTGACAAAGAGCTTGCCGTGGAACGCGGCGGCGAGGCGCCCGCCCTTTACCCGCGACAGGTGCTTGCGGACGCAGTTCATCTCGTCGATCGTCGCGCCCGAGCGGTGGAGCAGGCGGGTGACGGCGAGCTTGTCGGCGAGCGTGATACCGTCGGCCGGCGCCGGGAGCAGGGCCGAGCCGCCGCCGGAGAGGAGGCACA
>JAFKFQ010000406.1:0-8794 GCA_017308215.1 bacterium
CCCGCCGTGGCACGACCGGCCGGCCACATCCCGGCCGCGGTCGTTCGCCCTACGGCCTCCGGTACACCCGTTGCCTTGGGGAATCGCAACTGGTATGCCCGGAGCGCCCATGTCGCCCCGCCGCACCCGGAGGCCATCGTGGGTTGGACGAAGCACCGCCTCGAAGACATCGCCCGGTCCCGCCTCGGCGGGGCGAAGCTGATCGTGGTGGCGAACCGCGAACCGTACATCCACTACCTCCGCGACGGCACGGTCGAGCTGATGCGCCCCGCCGGCGGGCTCACGACCGCGCTCGACCCGGTGATGCGGGCGTGCGGCGGGGTGTGGGTCGGGCACGGGTCCGGCGACGCCGACCGGCAGACCGCCGACGCCCGCGGCCGGGTCGCGGTGCCGCCGGACGACCCGAGCTACACCCTCCGCCGGGTCTGGCTCTCGCCGGCGCAGGAGGCGGGGTATTACTACGGGTTCGCCAACAGCACGCTCTGGCCGCTCTGCCACCAGGTCTACCACCGGCCGACGTTCGACCCGGCGCACCGCGAGGCGTACCGCGAGGTGAACGAGCTGTTCGCCGCGGCCGTCCTCGAGGAGGCGCGGGGCGGCCCGGCGGTCGTGTTCGTCCAGGACTACCACTTCGCCCTGCTGCCGCGGCTGCTGCGGCGCGCCCGGCCGGACCTGGTGGTGGCGCAGTTCTGGCACATCCCCTGGCCGAACCCGGAGACGTTCCGCGTCTGCCCGTGGGCCGGCGAGCTGCTCGACGGGATGCTCGGGAACGACCTGCTCGGGTTCCACACCCAGCACCACTGCAACAACTTCCTGGAGACCGTGGACCGCACGGTCGAGTCGCGCGTCTGCCGGGAGCGGTTCAGCGTCAGCCGCGGCGGCCAGACGACGCGGGTGCAGCCGTTCCCGATCAGCGTCGACCCCGACCTCGCGGCCGGCTACCTCGGGGCCGCCTGGGAGGCGCCCGTGGCCGCGCTGCGGGCGCGGTACTGCCTCGGCGACCGGCCGCTGCTCGTCGGCGTGGACCGGGTGGACTACACGAAGGGGATCCCCGAACGCCTCCGCGCCCTGGACCGGCTCCTCGACCTCCACCCGGACCTCGTCGGCACGTTCCACCTCGTCCAGCTCGGCGCCCCGAGCCGCACCCACCTGCCCGAGTACCGCGCCCTCGCCGACGAGGTGCGCGCCCTCACCCACCGCGTCAACCGCCGGCACGGGACGGACGCGTGGCGGCCGGTGGTGTTCGTGAACGAGCACGCCGGGCCGGAGCTCATCTACCCGCTCTACCGGGCCGCCGCCGGGTGCGTCGTCAGCTCGCTCCACGACGGGATGAACCTCGTGGCGAAGGAGTTCGTGGCGGCCCGGGACGACGAGCAGGGGGTGCTCGTGCTGTCCGAGTTCGCCGGCGCCGCCCGCGAGCTGACCGACGCGGTCCTCGTGAACCCGTTCGACGTGGACCGGCTCGCGGCCGGGCTGCACGCGGCGCTGACGATGCCGGCGGCGGAGCAGCAGCGGCGGATGCGGCGGATGCGGGCGCAGGTGGCCGACAACAACATCTACCGGTGGGCCGGCGTGCTGCTGAGCGAGGCGGCGAAGCTGGTCGACCACGCCCCGCGGGCCGGCGGGGCGAAGCCGGTCGCGCCGCGGCTGGTCGTGCGGGACGACGACACGCCGGCCCCCGCCCGCCTCACCCCGCCCCCGTTCCCGCTCCTGACCTTCCCTGCTGTTCGACTTCGACGGCACCCTCGCCCCGCTGGCCGCGCACCCGGCGCTGGCGGAGCTCGGCGCCGACACCCGCGCCGCGCTCGCCGCGCTCGCCGCCCTCCCGCGGGTGACGGTCGGGGTGGTGAGCGGCCGCGCCCTGGGCACGCTCCGCGGGCTCGTCGCGCTCCCCGGGCTCGGCTACGCCGGGTCCGGCGGGATGCACCTCGCCGTCGGCGGCGAGGAGGCCGTCGACCCGGCGCTGGCCGCGTTCGACGGCATCGCCGACGCGCTGGTGACGGCCCTGGCGGTGCCGGTGCGGTGGTTCCCCGGGGCGTGGGTGGAGCGGAAGCCGGGGTGCCTGTCGGTCCACTACCGGCAGCTCACCCCGCTCAAGGCGGCGTGTTTCGTCGAGGAGGTGCGCGACGCGCTGGCCGAGCTCGGCCCCGACTGCCCGCCGCTCCGCGTCCGCGAGGTGAGCCGGGCGCTGGAGGTGGCGCTGGCCGGGACGTGGACGAAGGGCGACGCGGTGGCCCGGCTGGCCGCCGCCGGGGCGCTCGCCCTCTACGCCGGCGACGCGGCCAACGACGAGGAGGCGGTGGCGGTGGTGAACGCCCGCGGCGGGGTGACGGTCGGGGTCGGGCCGGAGGCGCCGGCCGCGGCCGCGGCGCGCGTCGCCGACCAGGCGGGGTTCGAGGCGGGGCTGTACCGGCTGGTCGAAACGCTGTGCGCGGCGCGCGAGCCCGCGGTCCTCCCGAGGTGGTGATGGGCGCGACACCGACGGGCGGGGTGCTGCTGGTGGACCCGGACCCGGTCGAGCGGGACCGGCTGCGGCACGAGCTCGAGGCGCACGGGTGGGTGGTGTGCGCGGTCGAGGACGCGGCCGCGGCCGTGCGCCTGTGCGAGGAGCGGCGCGGCGAGTTCTGCGCCGCGGTGGTCGACCTCCAGCTCCCGGGCCTCCAGGGGGCGCGGGTGCTCGCCGGGCTCGGGGCGGTGGCGCCGGCGCTGACCCGGGTGGCGATGTCCGCGGGGCTCGCCCCGTACTCGGCCGCCGCCTTCCGCCGCCTGACGCGCACCCCGCTCCTGGCGAAGCCGGTGTGCGCCCGCGACCTCGAGGCCGCCCTCCGGGGGCCGGTGCCCGCGCCCGCGTGACCGGCGCTAGTCTCGAAGGCCCGACACGGGGCACGGTCGGCAAGCGGCGAAGGGGCGGGCACCCAAACCCACATGGGTTTTCGTTTCCCGCACC
Source organism: bacterium (assembly GCA_017308215.1). GTDB lineage: Bacteria > Planctomycetota > Planctomycetia > Gemmatales > Gemmataceae > Urbifossiella. The sequence goes on from JAFKFQ010000406.1 coordinate 2,948, forward strand.
CCGGGCCACGCACCCGCGGCGCCGCGGCGGGTCTCGAAGACTCAACCCGGCTTACAGAACCGGCCCGAACCACCCGCCCTCCAGCGCGAACCAACCGACCAGCCGCGCCCCTCTAAGCTCCACCACGACGCGCGCGGGTTCGTCTTCGATCCACTCGAACGCCCCCGCGTCCCAGCGCGCGACCGTGCCGCGGCCGCCGGACACCGGTCCCTCATAATCGAGGTACAGCGTGCGGTGGTCGGCGTTCGGCTCGGCCGGCACCGGCGTTGCGATGGGCTCGCCGAGCAGTCGCCAGGCGCGCAGCACCGCCCCCGCTTCGAGCAGCAGGTCGAAGTGCGGCGTGGGCCAGTCGTGCGCGAGGACGACGAAGCGGCACATGGTCGAGTGGAATGGCCCACGACCGGATTGTGGCACCGCACCCGCCGCAGCCCTGCGGTCATTTGTCCCTGGTCGTTCGCGCCAGGGTGGGCTATCGGCGGGGCCGGTCGGTGGATAAGATACGCAGCCGACGCAACCCGGGTGACCGCATCATGGCGAAGGGGAACAAGAAGGAGCCGGAGGGGCAGACGACGATCTGCCGGAACCGCCGCGCCACGCACGACTACGCCATTGACGACACGATCGAGTGCGGGATGGTGCTGGTCGGCACCGAGGTGAAAAGCCTCCGCGACGGCCACGCCAGCCTCGACGACGCCTACGCCCGGATCGACGACGGCGAGGTGTGGCTGATCGGGGCGGAGATCCCGGAGTACCTGTTCGGGAACCGGCTGAACCACAAGCCGAAGCGCCCGCGGAAGTTACTCCTGCACCGCCGCGAGATCGCCAAGTTCGCCGAGAAGGCGGACGTGAAGGGGTTCACGCTCGTCCCGCTGCGGATGTACTTCAAGGACGGCCGGGCCAAGCTGGAACTGGCGGTCGGCAGGGGGAAGCAGACGCACGACAAGCGCGAGTCGGTGAAGAAGGCCGACGCCAAGCGCGAGATCGACCGGGCGCTCGCTTCCACCAAGCGGCGGAAATGACCAGGCGAACGGCCGGCGTGAGCCGGCTGGTCGTTGGTCCGGGTGCCCGAGCGGTGTTCGGGTGACCGGTCGCCGTGTCAGGCCGCCGTACCAACGACCAGCCGGCTCACGCCGGCCGTTCGCCAATTACCGGACCAGGGAGGGTCGCGGTGCAACTGGTCGGGCTGGTCGAGGGCGAGGATCACGTCTGCTGCCGCTACCGGCTGGCGGCGCTGCGCCCGCTCCTCGCCGCCGCCGGTCACACGCTCACCTTCCGCTCGCTGCCGCGCTCCTGGGCCGGGCGCCTCACGCTCGGCCGCGGTCTCACTGACGCCGACGCCGTCATCGTTCAGCGTAAGCTCCTGCCGCGGGTGTCGCTGGCGCTTTTGCGGCGCCGCGTGCGCCGCCTGATCTTCGACTTCGACGACGCCGTGTGGGTGCGCGACTCGTACTCGGTGAAGGGGTTCGCCGACCCGAAGCGCGCCCGTCGCTTCCGCGCCGTCTGCGGCGCCGCGGATCTAGTCGTCGCGGGGAACGAGTACCTCGCGGCCGAGGCCCGGCGCTGGGCGCCGGGGCGTGTGGTCGTGGTACCGACGGTCGTGGACGTGGCGAAGTACGCGCCACAGCCGAAGCCGCCACGGGCCGAGGTGCAGTTGGTGTGGGTCGGCTCGTCGAGCACGCTGCGCGGGCTCGAACGGTTCACGCCGACGCTCTCCGCGATCGGCCGTGCCGTCCCCGGCGTGCGTCTCAAACTCGTGTGCGACCGCTTCGTCACCATTCCCGACCTTCCGGTCGGTGCGTGCGTGTGGGCCGAGGCGACGGAGCCGGCGGAGATTGCCGCGGCAGACATCGGCATCGGCTGGGTGCCGGACGACCCGTGGAGCCGCGGCAAGTGTGGGCTGAAGGTGCTGCAATACCAGGCCGCCGGGCTGCCGGTGGTGGCGAACCCGGTCGGCGTGCAGGCCGACTTCGTGCGCGACGGTGAAACCGGCTTCGCGGCGACGACGACCGAGGAATGGGTGGGCGCGGTGAAGCGCCTCGCGGCCGACGCGGCCCTGCGGACGCGGCTCGGCGCCGCGGGGCGGGCGCAGGTGGAGTTGATGTACAGCGTCGCGGCCGCGGCGGCGCGCTGGGGCGCCGCGCTGGAGGAGTTGGCCTCGGCACGGGCGGCGTGAACCATGCTCAGCCACTTCCTGCGGAAATTCGGCGTCGCGGGGTGGGCCACGCCCGCCGCGGTCGTCGTCCGCGCCGCGGGGCGGAAGTGGCGGCTCGCGCCGGGGGCCGCCGAACTCTTCGACGGCGCCCCGGACCTCGCCGCGTGGGTCACCGACGGGTCGGCGGGGGTCGTGAAGGCGAACCCGTACCGCAGCATCTACCGCGTGGAGCGGCCGGGCGGCGCGGTGTACGTGAAGCACCTGAGGCCGCGCGGGCTGCGGGCGTGGGCGCGCGAAATCCTGCGGCCGCCGAAGGCACAGCTCGAGTTCGAGAACGCCCTCGCCCTCGCGGGGCGCGGCGTCCCCGCGATCGAACCGCTGGCGTGGGGCGGGCCGGACTCCCCGTGGCCGGGCGAGAGTCTGCTCGTCACCCGCGCCCGCGGCGCCGCCGTGCCGTTCTCCGAGTTGTTGGAGACGCTCCCGACGCAGCCGCCGGCGCTGCGCCGGACGGTCGCGGAGGCGCTCGGGCAGTTCCTGGCGAAGTTGCACGACGCCGGCGTCACGCACCCGGACCCGCACCCGGGGAATTTCCTCGTCGAGCTGTCGCCCGGCGCCGCGCCGCGGTTCGACCTGCTCGACCTGCACGCCGTCCGCTTCTCGGCGCCGCTGGCGTGGCCGGAGGCGCGGGCGAACCTCGTGCTGTTCAACCGCTGGTTCCAGCTCCGCGCCGCGCGTGCCGACCGCTTCCGCTTCTGGTCCGCGTACCGCGCCGCGCGCCGCACCGGCCCTCCGATCGAGCCCGCGTGGTGCCGCGAGGTCGAGCGCGACACCACCGCGTCGAACCTGCGCTTCTGGGCGGCACGCGTCCGCGACTGCCTCGGCCGCACGCGCCACTACCCGAAGGTGCGAGCCGGCACGCTGCGCGGCTTCGCGGTCCGCGACCTGCCCGCGGGGGTGCTCGACCACCTCGAACAACAACTGGCGGGCGGCCGCGTGCTGAAGGACTCGCGCACCTCGACCGTGGCCGCGTTCGCGCTGTTGGACGGGCGGCGCGTGGTGCTGAAGCGCGTGAACGTGCGGCGGTGGTGGGAGCCGCTGAAGAACCTGGTCCGCCCGTCGGCGGTGCTGAGGTCGTGGGTGGCGGGGCACGCGCTGCGCGACCGCTGGCTGCCCACGCCGCGCCCGCTCGCCGCCCTTCACGCCCGCCGCCGCGGCCTGCCGGCGGCGGGCTACCTGCTGGTCGAAGAGGTGCCCGGCGCCGTCGATCTGTCCGAGGCGCGGCCGACGCTCGAGCTGATTCACGCCCTCGCGCGAACCCTCCGTCTGATGCACGACCGCCGCATCTCGCACCGCGATCTGAAGGCGGCGAACGTGATGCTGGCGAACGGCACCGGCCCCGTGTTCATCGATCTGGTGGGTGTGCGCGTCGGGCGTGACGTTCCTGTCGCGCAGCGGGCGAAAGAACTGGCCCGGCTGAACGCGAGTTTCCTCCGCGCGCCGCGGGTGCGACACGCCGACCGCCGGCGCTTCCTGCGCGCGTACCTCGCGGCGGGGCCGGCGCTCGGCGGCGACTGGCGAAGCTGGTGGGGCGCGATCGCGCGGGCGACGGCGGCGAAGGTGGCGAAGAACGCGAGGAGTGGGCGGCCGCTGGCGTGACGAGGCGGGTGCCGGAGTGTGGTGCGGCACTCCGTACCGCGGTGGCGCGGGAGTGCTTCACGGCCCCGTGTCAGGCACCCGACGGGAGGCGGCACGGAGTGCCGCACCACACTCCGACACCCGCCGTGCCATCGCTCCATTCGTCGTTCATCACTCATCGTTCATCATTCCCGTGAAGCCGGCCCGACCCGAAGGCCGAACTAACTCCCGCGACAACTGGTCTGGCGGCGACTGCCGGGGGCGGGGTATGGTCCCTCGCTCCTCCGGGCTTTCCCGGCTTGCCCTTGCGGGCGGCCGACGAACCCCGGGGTCGGTCCGCCGCCGCGGGGCAAGCCGACATGCCGTGTTCCCCGGTCCCAAGAACCGCCGCCACGCTCCTCCTCGGGTGGGGGGCGGTCGCTCTTGCGGCCGGCGGGTGCGAGACGCTCGCGCCCGGCGTGCCGTCGGCCGAGACGACGGAGGCGAAGGCCGACGTGGTGCCCGCGCGCGGCGCCGACCCGAGCCCGCCCCCCGCGACGCCGCCCGGCAAGCACGCCACCCGCCGCGGCCACTACGTCTTCTACCACGACTTCGAGGTCGACAAGGGCGACCCGCTTTTCGCCGAGCTCGAGGCGCTGCCCGACCACGTGTTCGGCGAGCTCGGGCTGCCGCCGTCCACCGGCGTCATCCAGGTCTTCCTGTTCGACGCCCAGGACCGGTACGAGCGCTACATGAAGGGGCGCTACCGGCACCTGCCGACGCGCCGGGCGTACTTCATCGCCGAGCCGCGGGTCGGCGGCGGGGCCGAAGACCTGAAGGTCTTCACCTGGACCGGCGACCACCTCCGCACCGACCTCCGCCACGAGCTCACCCACGCGCTCCTGCACGGCGTCCTGAAGGACGTGCCGCTGTGGCTCGACGAGGGACTGGCGGGGTACTTCGAGCTGCCGCCCGAACAGGCCGGGGTGAATGCACAGCACCTGGAGATGCTCCGCCGCGGCCCGTTCCAGCCGGACATGGCCCGCCTCGAACGACTCGACCAGGTGCGGCAGATGGAGAAGCCGGAGTACCGCGAGGCGTGGGCGTGGGTCCACCTGATGCTCCGCGGCCCGACGGCGGGGAAGGTGGCGCTGACGGAGTACCTCCAGCAGCTCCGCACGACGGACCGCCCCGGCCCGCTCCACCCGCGCCTGACCGCGGCGCTCGGCGACCCCGACGCCGCGCTCGCCGACCACCTCGCACGCCTCGCCACGCCGCGCACGCGCGCCGCGGCACCGCGGTAGCGGGAGGCGGCGAATGGATTGGGCGACGGTCTTTGCCGAGTCTTACCCGCAACCGGGCGCGACCGACGCGGTCATCGCTCGGCTCGTCGTCGAAGTCTTCCGGCCGCTTTCACTCTCCGAGATCCGGCAGTTCAACGGCGGGCAGCGGAACCCGTTCCCGCCCGGGGACTCGCTCTACGCCTCCTGGCGACCGTTCGACGCGGCCACTTGGGTCATACCAGCTCGCCCCCTTCCGCCGTCGTACCTGTCGTTCCTCCGGTGGTCGAACGGCGGGGAGTTCCGCACCGGGAGCCGGTGGTTTCAGTTCTTCCCGGCCCTCGACGTCCGGGCCACGCTCCTGGCGTACCACCTTCCAGAGTACATGCCGGAGGCGCTACCCATAGCGCTCGACGGTGGCGGGGTGTTCTACCTGCTCGACATGCATGCGCCGGCGACCGATGGTGAATACCCCGTCGTGTGCGCGGACGCCGGTTCCCTGGGTTGGCAGCGCGGGAGGTGGTGGCACCTGGCCGATTCCTTTCTGGCGGTTTGTCGCAGTTCCCGGATCGCTGATGACCCATGACGAACAACGGAGTGCGGTGCCTCGCTCCGGTTTTCAGCCCGAAGGGCTGGGAGCCCTGAGCCCAGGGCAAGGGAGCGCAGCGACCGCCGCCCTGGGGCACGTGGCGCGAATGGCCTCGCAGCCTGAAGGGCTGCCAGCCGGCTGGCAGCCCTTCAGGCTGCAACACCCACCAACCACGAACCCAGGGCGGCGCGACTTCGTCGCTTGCCCTGGGC